>JBBDIO010000169.1:0-23703 GCA_040880365.1 Litorilinea sp. | reverse complement strand
TGTGCTTTCCGGCTACCTGTTCGCCGACTACCTAACCACCAAAAGCCAGCAACGCCCGACCGATGGGACCATCCAGGAGCTGGGGCGCCATCGCCAGGCTCAACGAAACGCCCAGCAACATCACCGCCAGAATGACTTCCAGCCACCGTTCGTGGGGCAAAAAGCGATTCACCAGCGGGCCAAACATGACGCGCGCCATACGCACAAAGCCAAAAATCGCGCCGCCCGATGCAACCAGCACCACCGCCGCCAATTGCCAATCACTTTCTGCCAGAATCTGCACCGCAGCCCAATGCCCGGTGAACCCTGCGCTCAGGGGGAAACCGGCCAGCCCCAGCCCGCCCAGCAAATAGGCGGCGCTGCTCCACGGCATACGGCTGCCGATGCCCTGAAACTGATCCAGGCGCGTGCCCCCGGCATGTCCAACCAATACGGCTAACCCTGCGGCGGCGGTGAACATACTCACGGCGCGCAGGCCGAAGATAAACAAGACCAGCGGCCAGCTTCCCACACCCGGCGAAGCCAATACCAGCATGACCAATCCCCAATCGTGGAGCGAGGCATAGCCCCACAGCCGTCCGGGGTCGGTCGAACCCGCGGCGGCAACCCCGCCCCATACCGCCGTGGTCAACCCGGCCCAGGTAAGCCAGCTACCCAGCGTCGCCAGCTGCGGAATAAAGGGAAAGACCAACACGGCCTGATAGAGCAGATTCAACACAGCCAGCTGATAGAGCAGATTAACCAGCGTCGCCGCAATCGGTGGCGCCGTTTGGGTGACCGAAGGGTGTCCACCATGAAACGGCGCGGGCGCAAAGAGCAGCAACAGCCCCACTGCGATAAACTGCGCCGCCATAAATGCCAGTTGCGTGTCCTGGGGATTGAGCGAAATTTGTTCCACGTACCAGGCCGCAATCAGAAAGAAGGGAAACGCCAGCAGCGTGGGCAACAGACTGCGCAGCGCGCCCGCGGTTGTGTTTTCCAGCGCATTGCGCGTATGCGCCGCCGCATCGGTCGGCGCATCGGTCGCGGCCTGGCCTGCGGGCACCAGCCCCGGATGCAATACAAACACACCGATAGCCGCCAGCATGACCAGAAAGAGCGGCGTCATCAACGCGGGCGCCAGCGGGCCGGTCGTGATCAGCCCGGCCAGCACATAGCCGCTCGCCAGCAGCAACGCAATCGGCGCAAAGGGCCGCCCCTGGCGGACCAGCGACGCCAGCAGACAGGCCGCCGCCGTGATCCCCATTGTGCCGGCCAGCACCGGCAGCGCGCCCGTCTCCAGGCGCAACACAAAGCCCAATTGTTCGGCAGGCTCGCGCAGATCGACGACGCCCAGACCAAACGGCAGCGGGCGTACCGGGTCGGCCAGATCCAATTGCCACAGCCAGATGGCCCACAGCCCGCTCACCGCCGCGCCCACCAGTGCCGAGAGCCTTTCAAATCCCCGCAGGCCATACGTGAACGCCGCGCCCCCCACCAGGCTGCCCAGGATCACCAGCGGTAAGTTAAACGCGCCCATCTCGGCCCCGTTCACGAAGATCTCCGCGCGGTGAAGGGATTGGCGCGCCCTGGCGCGTCGGTGCGCGGTGGGCTGTCGGAGTCTGCATCCCCAGCATCGGGCGACGATGCAGGCGATTCTGTGAATGTCTGTGTAGATGACGGTGTGTCCGCAACCGGGTCGGGGTCGGAACCACGCACGGGTCCACCCGTGTCCGGCAGACGTCGCCGGTTTCGGGCAGGCAAGCGCAATGCGCCCTGAGCGGATCCGCCTTGCGCTGCCCCTCCGGCAGATGCTCCCGGCGTTGCCGGGGCGCGTTCCAGCCGTATCTGTTGCGGAAATGCCAAATCAGTCAGCACCAGGCCCCGATCTTCGGGCGGAATATGTTCCACTGTCACCAGATAGCTGGTTGCCAACCCCGTCAACAGCACCAGCAACCCGACCATTGCCACAATTGTCGGGTGGGGAACGACCACGGCTACCACCAACTGCATGGGAATCAACCAGAGCAGAAAGCCGATGGCGTTATACATGGGATGGTCACTCAACCCCATGAGCATAATGCCACACAGCACCAGCCAGACGAACAGCTCCATCACCAGCGGATCCATGCCCGGCAATGTCACCTGCACATCCAAGAACCACGCGCCAGCCAGGAACATGCCCAACAGCAAGCCACGCGAGACCCAGGTGCCCGTCTGTCGCAGCGCGGGGCGCAGCTTCTGTGCGCGCGCCGAAAGGCTCAACATGAGGCAGACCAGCCCGACCACCACCGTCTGCACAAACGCCCACTGGGGCGGCACACTATGCAAGATCACACCCGCCGTCGCCACGCTCAGCTGCACCAGCAAGATGCCCGCCAGCGCCACCCGCCAATCCCACAGCAAAATGACCAGCGCGCTCAGCGCACCAGTCACCAGCAATCCAGAATTGGAGGAGAGAAAACCCAATGCTTGAAAAATCCACTCTACCATAGGCCCTGCATAATTCTCAGCAAATCTATTTTCGGCACAATCCAGTGTGCAAATTAAACTCTCATTCCGGCAAGATATTCCGGGGAGGTGTTCCAGGGAGGTGTTCCGGCGTCCCCGCCCCGGCGCGCGGATCAGGCTAGCGGATCAACAGATAGGCCATGACACCAATCACCAGCACCCACCCCATATAGCCGGTGCCCTCCACAATGCGCATGGCGCCGCCCAACAGATCGCTGGTCCGGTTTATGCCCCACCAGATAAAGCGGAAAAGCCATTCCAGGCGCGCCAACCCACTGATCCGGTCGGGCAGACTGCCCAACCACGACCACAGCACCGGGCGCACCGCTACCAGTCCCAGGCCAAAGATCAGGGGCAGCGATGCCGCAATCCACACCGGAAATTCGGCCACCACGCTGGGTGGATTGCCCAATGTGGGTGGGATGGCGTCGGGCAGGCTTGCCATGCCCGCAATCGTGCCGGGAAAGAAGCCCACAATTGCCAGAATCAACCCCAGCGCCGTCGAAGCCGCCAGCAAACGCGCGGTGACGCCTGTATTCAGATCACGCGGCGCGCTTTCGTCATCATCACTCCAACTGCGCAACATGGCGGCAATCTGAATGCCCTGGGCCACAGAAAAGAGGCCAAAGAGCGCAATAAAAATCGGGCCAGAAACCAACATGCGCGCCAACGCCGGCTGGGTCAGAAACCCAGGCGTAAACGGCATACCCGCCAGAGCCAGCGCGCCCACACTCACCGGAATCTGCCAGCGCCAGGATTTCCACGCCTCATCGCCCACCAGCCACAAGGCTCCCCCCAGCGCGAACGCAGTCGTGGGCCAGATCATGCCCAGTGGCCCGGCCTCGTGGGCCAATACACCGGCCAGGGCAGCCAGCCCCGCCGATGTAATCAACACAAATGTGGTGTGGTTCGGTTGATCGGCGGCAGTCCACGCCGCGATGGCGCTTGCCAGCAACATGACACACAAAATGGCCACAATATCGGGCTGCATGGAAATATACTGTGCGCCCATGTTCACCGTCCACCCCAGCAGCCACAGCCCGCAGAGCACCGGCGCCATGTGATCCAGCAAGCGTTCGGATACCTCCACATGTCCCCGGTTAGGCGGCAACAGCCACAGGTGAAAGGGGTAGATTCCGGCGCGAATCATCGCCGCCAGCAACATGAGCGCCAGACTTTCGGGTGGCAAAGTGCCCCCATCCAGCGGCTGCCCCGGGCCGGTGACGCCCGCGGGCAAAAGCGCCAACAGCAAGAGCAGTGCGCCAATCAGGCTCAGCCCTTTGGCCTGTTGCTGAGAAGATTCGAGTGCCGATGCGCCGGGCGCGCCCAGTTCAGCATCCACCGTGCCGCGCGCCAGCGCGAACAGATCCAGCAAGACCCACGTCAGCATGACGGTCAGCACATTGGCGCTGCCTACAAATAACAGCCCCGCCGCCAATACGCTCAAATGGATCGCCAGCGAGGTCTCCACCCGGCGGCTGCCAGGCGACGACTGGGCGCGGCGACTGTTGCGACTGCTGTGGCTGTTGAGATTCAGCAGGATGCCGATGCCGCCCAGAATCAGCAGCAGGCCCGATATGTACCAATTCCAGCCATCGCCCACCCACACCAGATTGGTGCCAAACTGGAGCGGTGGCTGCCACGGGCGCGAAAAAGTTGGCACAACGGGTTCGGCACGCAGCAAGAGAAAATCGACCAGCGCCAGCGCGACAAAAAAGAGCGCCAACCCGGTCATGATGCCGGGCCGGCGCACCCAGCGCCCGATGGCAATTTGTGCCAGGGCCCCACACAGCAAGATCAGCGCAGGACCCACAGGCGAAATGACTACTTCCAGAAATAGATTCACGGCTCGGCATTCTAGCACACGCGTATCGGCGCGACAAAAGTCTGGAGACTACACAAATTCCCCGCGCAACACGGTCACCGCGCGCCCGCCCAGGCGCACGCGATCCCCTACAAGCTCGACATGCACCGCGCCGCCCCGCGCCGAAGCCTGATAGGCCAAAAATGTTTGCTTGCCCAGCTTTGCCGCCCAATATGGCCCCAGCGCGCAATGCGCCGAGCCGGTGACCGGGTCTTCATTTACCCCCACCGCCGGGCCAAAGAAACGCGAGATAAAATCATACGCCTCGCCCTCTGCACGTCGATACGCGGCTCCATCGGTGGGTCCATCTGCGGGTCCATCTGCGGCCGGTTCAGCCTGGGCCGTCACCATCACGCCCCGGGCATGGACTTTTGCCAGCGCGCTAAAATCGGGAGCCAGCGCACGCACAGTGGCAGCATCGGCCACTTCGACCAGATAGTCATATTGGTTTTTGCCCACGGCTACCGCCTCCACGCCTAAAGCCTCCAGCAAACCGGGCGGCGGCGCAGCGGGGGTCACAGCCACCGCGGGGAAATCCAGCACGATCCGATCTTCGTCATGCGCCGCGGTGAGCAACCCGCTGCGCGTATGAAAGCGCGCTTCCTCACTGGGATAGAGATAACCGGCTTCCCAAAGCACGTGCGCCGCCGCCAGTGTGGCATGTCCACACAGATCCACCTCGGCTAGCGGCGTAAACCAGCGCAGATGAAAATCGCTGCCGTCGGGCACCAGAAATGCCGTCTCCGACAAATTCATCTCCTGTGCCACCTGCTGCATCCACGCATCATCCATCGCCTGATGCAAAATACACACCGCCGCCGGATTGCCCGAAAATGGCTCATCGGCAAAGGCGTCTACCTGATAAATCAGCAAACCTTTTGTCACAATACCCCCTGCATTGTCCTGATGTGCCAGACACGATCATCGCGCCGCACACGCACAAACACTGTAAGCAGCTACCTACCGACTGCCCCCCAATTTACCATAAAACGGGTCGGCCTGGTCGATCTCGCCGCGCTGCACGGGCTGTCCCGTCTGCGCAGCTTTATAGAGACTGCTGAGAAATTCAATGGTGCCGCGCACGTCTGGCCCCGAAGCGGCAGGCCGTTCGCCCGCGGCCCTGCTCGCCAAAAATGCCGTCAACTGGCTGCCATGCGAAGCCGCACGCTCCGGCGGCAAATCCTGCCATTGCGCCAGTTCATCGGCATAGGGCGCATTCTCGGCAATGGCATAGCGCCAATGGACATTCCGATAGCCATAGAGCGTGGTGAGTTCCACGGTGGCCTTTTGAAAATCGAAGCGCAGATAGGATGCCTGGCGCGGGGACAGCACGCTGCTGGTCAGCGTAATCATCGCGCCGTTGGCAAGCCGCACCAGCGCCATCGCCACATCTTCCACCTCGATGGCGCGGTCAAGCGTGCCCGTCATGGCGCGCACCTCTTGCCATTCGCCCAGCAGCCACAGCACAAAATCGAACGCGTGGATGCCATGCGTCACCGTGGTGCCGCCCAATTCGGTCGCCCATTTGCCCCGCCACGGCACCGCATAATATTCGGGCGTGCGAAACCAGGTGATCAGCGCCGTGCCCACCAAAGGCCGCCCCAACGCATTCTGGGCAATCAACCGCTTGAGATGCGCGCCGCCGCTGCCAAAACGCCACTGAAACACGCTGCTGCAATAGACACCGTTGCGCGCTTCGGCCGCCTCAATGCGGTCCATTTCCGCCAGCGACGCGCACAGAGGTTTTTCACAAAGCACCCACGCCCCTGCATCCATACACTGCACAGCCAGGTCGCAATGGGTAAAGGGCGGCGTGGCAATCATCACCACATGCGGCTGCATTTGCTCCAGCATGGTCGCCACATCGGTGTAGCGCTGGGCAATCTCATATTTGTCACAAAATGCGTCGAGCCGCGCCGCGTCGATATCCACCGCGGCCACCAACTCCACTGCCGTGCCCGCCTGCGCAGACTTATAGGCAGCCTGATCGGCCACGGCCTGCACATGAGCACTGGCAATGCCGCCCGTCCCGATGAGCGCAATACGAATCGTCAACTGGTTCATACGTGTTCCTGTTGTCTCTGGTGTGTATAGTGTATCTGGTGTGGCGAATCGGACGCCGAGCCTAGCTTTCGGCGCCCAACGCCTGTTTGAGATCCAGCAACGCCTGATTTTCGGGCCGCGCCTTATAAAACTCATCCAGCGGATAACAGCCCGAAACCATGCCATTGCGCGGGGCCGTGGTGCAATCGCTAAACGTGCGACAGAGCAATTTTCGCTGCATGGGCCGTCCCGCCAGCACATCGGCAGGCAGATCGGGATAGGCCAGCACCATGCGCCCCAGGCCCACCGAATCGATCTGACCCGTGCGCACCACATGCTGCGCCACATGGGGCAGCCATTCCTGCAAATAGGAGTAGCCACTGCCCACGAAGATCAAATCGGGCCGCCGTCGCTTGAGTTCCGCCGCCGCCTGGATCTGGCGCGCCACCCCCGCCAACGGATCTTCGGGCGGCTGATAGCCGTCGGAAGGCGGGAACAGCGCCGGGCGCTGGATGTGGGGGTTGTAATAGGGGCTGCCCGCGGTGATGCAGACCAGCCGGATCCCCAACTGCGCCAGCAGATCCAGAAAGCGGGCCGGTTCGGTGAGATCAATCTCCAGACCACCCGGCGCACTGCCAAAGGCATAGGCATAGGCCGCGTTATCACCAGTAGCGGGCTTCCAGGCGGCAGGCACGCCGCGCTGCTCCTGGGCCGGGTCGGGCTGGAAGGGAATAAAGTCGAACGCGCTGAGCCGCACGCCAATCCCCAGCCCCGGCGCATGGGCATGGATGCCAGCCACAATCTCGCGCAGAAAGCGGGTGCGGTTCTCGAAACTGCCGCCATAGCGACCGGGACGGTCGTGGGCGCTGAGAAACTCATGGCCCAGATAGCCGTGACAGTGCTTGATATCCACAAAATCGAATCCGGCCTTTTGCGCCAGCACCGCCGCCGCCACAAAATCGTCGATCAGGCGCGCAATATCATCATCTGCCAGCAACGGATAGTCATCGCCCAGCCCAAACTTGGCATCAAGTAAGGGGTGGCGATAGAGAATCTGCGGGGCCATGTTGCGCTTGTCGACAGGGCGGGCAAAACGGCCCGAATGGGTCAATTGCAGACCAATGACCAGATCATCCGCGCTTTCAAAGGCAGCCGTGTGCGTCGCTACCAGGTGTGCGCGCAGCGCCTCCAGTTCGCCCACCGTGTCCGGGTTGAGCAGCAACTGGTTGGGATTGGCGCGCCCATCGGGACGCACGGCCACCGCCTCGCCGCCCCAGATCAGCTTTGCGCCGCTCGCGCCAAAGCGCGCCCACCGCCGCCGCACCAAATCCGTGGGCTTGCCGTCGGTCGTGCCGTCCCAGCCTTCCATTGGCAAAATGGTAAAGCGGTTGCCAATGCGCCGCCCCTCCCAGGCCAGCGCTTGCGCCAGGGGCGCGTCTGTACCGTGGACCAGCGTTTCATCAAAGGGCAGCTCGATGCCCAGCCCGGCCGTGTGCTCGCGCAAATCCGCAGCCTTGCGCAAAGTTGCCACGCGTTTAATTCTCATTTGCCCCCCTGTGCGCGCGTTGTGTGTGTTTTCCCTATACGCCTGCGACTGTACGTGAACGGATCGGCCTGAACTGTGCGACCTATCCAAGCGTCCTAGAGCCGCCGCAGGTGAAATCCGCCGTCCACATTCACAATCTCGCCCGTGGAAAAGGGGAAATCGCCATCGGCAAACGCCACCACCGCCCGCCCCATGTCTTCGGGCTGTCCCCAGCGGCGAATAGGCGTCATGCCCTCGGCAATCATCTGGTCATAGCGGTCTTTTACCTTGCTGGTCATGTCCGTCTCCGTTACCCCTGGGCGCACCTCATAGACGTGGATGCCATAGGGCGCAAGGCGGTCGGCAAAGAGCGCGGTCAACATGCCCATCGCGGCTTTGGAAAGACAATATTCGCCCCGGTTGGTGCTGGCGGCATAGGCACTAATCGAGCCGATATTCACAATCAGCGGGCGTGGCTGGGTAGCGTCAGTGGCGGTATTAGAGGCGGCTTCCACCTGGGCCACCATCACGCGCGCCACCTGTTGCGTGAGAAAGTAGGGACCCTTGAGGTTCACATTCATCACCTCGTCATACGATTCTTCGGTGGTTTCCAGAATGTCGCGCCGTTCGCGCGGGGCCATGCCCGCATTGTTGACCAGCAAGTCGATACGCCCATAGGCTGCCAGCGTGCGTTCAATCAGACGCGTGCGGTCGTTGGCATCGGCCACGTCGGCCTGCACGGTCAGCGCATCGCCCCCCGCCGCGCGCACCGCATCGGCGGTCGCCGCCGCGCTCTTGGCGTCGCCGCGATAGTTGACCACCACCGTCCAGCCACGCGCAGCCAGCGCCAGCGCAATCCCGCGCCCAATCCCCCGGCCCCCGCCGGTGACGAGTGCAATACGGCCATTTCCATTGGCATCATTTACCATGTCGCCACTTGCAACTTGTCCACTCATGCCCAATCTCCCCGTGTTGCGTCTGGCTGTTCCAACAGATGCAGCGTTTTGGTAACGGCTTCGAGAAAGAAATATTCGCCCCACATCACGCTTTCACCTACGCCCAGCTTTAACCGTTCGTGATACATGCCCTGCATGAGAATCCCCTCCCAGCCGGGGGTGTCAATCGCCAGGAAATCCGGCTCGGTCAGCGTATCTACAATGGTCAGCCCATAATTCCGATAGACGCGGGCGCGCAGCGGATCGCCGGTCAGCTCGGCCAGATTGAGGAAGCCGCGCGCCGCAATCGCCGCCGCCGAACTCTCATAGGGCAAAGCCGGATTCGGTTCGTCCCAGTCATTGGGCGGCACGCCATGTGCCGGCGTATGCTCCATATAATATTGGGCACAGGCTTCTGCCGTCTGCAAAAAGCGCGCGTCGCGGGTGAACCCATAGACCGTGCCAAAGCCGTAGAGCGCCCAGGTCAGCCCGCGTGCCCAGCAAGAATCCCCGCGCCAGCCCTGGTGCGTGCTCTGGCGCAAAAACTCGCCCGTTTCCAGGTCGAAGATGCCCTCATGCGCCGTGCTGCCATCGCCGCGCACCAGTGTGCGCCGCGAAGTGAAACAGTGATCCAGCGCAATCTGCCACAGCGCGGCATCTCCCGTCTGCTGGGCCGCATAGAAGATAATCCCCACGTTCATCATAATGTCGATGAACAGGCTCTCGTTGGCCACAAACGAACGCAGATATTTTCCCTTATCCTTGAAGCGCAGACCCATGGTCTGCCCGGCCTGGATCACCACCTGGTTCAACGCCGGATCGCCGGTCAGTTCATACCAGCGCCGCCAGGTAGACCAGAACACAAAGCCCAGATCGTGTACCGTGCGGTCGTGCTGGCGTTCTTCTACCAGATGCGAATAGTGTTCGGCCTTGGCGCGCCAATAGTCCTCGCCCGTGTGCCGATAGAGCAACCACAGTTGTCCGCCCAAAAAGCCTTCACACCAGTTGGTCCACGCTGCGCCATCATGCCGCCAGCGGCCCTGCCGGGTATACATGGGGAAATAATCGGGATGGGTTTCGATCAAATGTCGCAATTGCACACCGGCAAAATCCAGCGCGCCCCGACACTTTTGCGCAAGCCTGCTCACGTCCACTTCGGTTTGTCCGGCCATCTGCACTCACCTCGAGCCTGTATAAGCCTGTACAATGGGTTTGGGAAGAAGATTAACGGGCAAAACGGGAGCGATTGCCGCTGCTCCTATTTTGCCCGCATGGGAAGATTTTTCCAATCCGGCGAATTCTCGCCTGAAGGACACTCGTCGCGCGGAACGCGCGCCTAGCGGAATAGCAGAAGCGGGATGCGCACGCCGCGAATCATGGCGCTGGTGGTGCTGCCGATGATCAGCGTGCGGATGCGCGAATGTCCATATGCGCCCATCACCAGCAGGTCAATGGACTGTTCGGTCACATACGCCGGAATCACCTTGTCGGGATGGCCGCCGCGAATCACGACCTGCACCTGAATCCCTCCGGCTTGCAGCGTTGCCGCGGCCTGCTCGGTCATCTGGCGCGCCGTAGACGTTTCGTCGCCCACATGCAACAGGTGACAAGTCAACCCCCGAAAGAGCGTATTATTGGCAATTTCAGACACCGCGCGCGCCGTGCTTGCGCCGCCATCATAGGCCACGGCAAATTGCGCAATGGGCTTGAACGCGCGCGAACAGACCATAATGGGCTTATGCGCGCCCCGCACCACCCGCTCCAGATTCGACCCCAGATGCAAATCGGCAAAGTCGGCATGTTCCCCGCGTTTGCCAATCAAAATCAGATTGGTCGCACCCTCCAGCTCGGCCAGCGTCTCCACCAGCGAACCCCTCCGGTGCAAGGTTTCCACCTGCTCCACGCCCGCTTCGGCCAGTTCCTCTTTGGCATGTGCCAAAATCAGCCGCCCTTTTTGCAAATCCAGCTTGCCGCGTTCTTCGTCCATCTGCGCCAGCCGTTCCAGCAATTTGGTCCGTTGCCCCAAAATCAGATTGCCGCTGCGTTCCGTAGGCACATCTTTGGTGGGGTGTGGTTCCTGGACATGCAACAAGCGCACGCCCAACCCCAATCGCTGGGCAGCCCATGCCGCATGGCCGCACACACTATCGGCATAGATCGAACCGTCGATACATGCCAGAATCGCGTGGGTCTGGTTTGTCTTTTGATCTGTCATCAGCTCCTCATAACCTCCTCAGAATACAGTCCATGCACATAAAAATGCTGCAGGGCCAGTTCTCCTCAATCATTGATTTTCGGTCAGCGGTCACGCGCCAGGGAAGCAAATTTACGCGCAACCTAGTGCTTGGTCATCAACTCCACAGCATCGGGCTTATCATAGATTGCCAGTTGATCCACAATTGTAGCGCTGGCCTGGTTCATGCCGAGCAGCTCCACCTCGGTGCCCTCGCGCCGGAACTTGATCACCACCTTATCCAGTGCGCCCACTGCCGTCAAATCCCAGAAATGTGCCTGCGAAACGTCAATCACCACCCGTTCATTCACCTCTTTGAAGTCGAAGGCTGCCACGAATTTTTCCGCCGAGGCAAAAAAGACCTGCCCATAGACCCGATAGGTTCGCAGCGCGCCGTCGGCGGCGGCTTCCGATTCCACGATGAGTAAACGCGAGACCTTGCGGGCAAAGAAAATGCCGCTCATCAGCACGCCCGCCAGCACGCCCTGGGCCAAATCGTGGGTCCAGACCACCACCACCACCGTTACAATCATCACCAGACTCGAACTTTTGGGATGAACCGTAAGATTTTTGATAGACGACCAGCTAAACGTACCGATGGACACCATAATCATCACCGAAACCAGCGCGGCCATGGGAATCTGGCGCACCAAATCGCCCAACACCAGAATGAGAAAAAGCAGAAAGATGCCCGAAAAGAGCGTCGACAAACGCCCGCGTCCACCCGATTTTATATTGATCACCGATTGCCCGATCATCGCGCAGCCGGCCATCCCCCCCAGAAAACCCGTCGCCACATTGGCTACGCCCTGCGCCCAGCCCTCGCGATTCTTGTCGCTGGGCGTATCGGTCAGGTCATCCACAATCACTGCGGTCATCAGCGATTCCAGCAAACCCACCACCGCCAGCGTGACCGAATAGGGCAGAATGATCATGAGCGTTTCGAGATTGAGCGGAATTTCGGGCAAGAGGAACATGGGCAATGTCGCGGGGAGTTCCCCCATATCGCCCACCATGCGAATATCCAGCCCCATACCAATGCTAAAGGCGGTGAGCACGACAATGCAGACCAGCGGCGACGGAATCGCAGTCGTCACCAGCGGTAACAGATAGATTACCGCCAGACCTGCCGCCACCATAGCATACATGACCCAGCTTGCCCCCTCGAATTCGGGCAGTTGGGCCATAAAAATCAGAATTGCCAGCGCGTTCACAAAGCCGGTGATGACCGAGCGCGAGACAAAACGCATCAATTGTCCCAGCCTCAACACACCTGCCAGAATCTGCAAAACACCTGTGAGAATCGTCGCCGCGAGTAAATATTGCAGCCCATGATCGCGCACAAGCAGCACGACAACCAGCGCCATTGCACCAGTCGCGCCGGAGATCATGCCGGCCCTGCCCCCCAAAATCGCAATGATTACCGCTATCGAAAACGATGCGTACAACCCCACCTTGGGGTCTATGCCGGCGATAATCGAAAAAGCAATCGCCTCGGGAATCAGCGCCAGTGCGACGACGGCACCCGCCAAAAGGTCGTTCCGCACATTCCCAAACCATTCTTCCTGCACACGCGCTAAAGACATTGAGCTTCCTATCCTGATTTTGAATATTTCTTTCTGATGAATCCGTTGGGTGTATGCACCACACTGCGCCAGTTGCTTGTAAGTGGGATGCGTACAATTGCACAATTGCTTGCAAAAGCACCGATTATACCATGCCCCCAACCATACTGTTTATTTTCCACCTGTCCATTTCTTAGTCACTCTTTAGTCTGGCGCGCCAGGCCGGGAAATCCGCGCCACAATGCCCAAGCGATGTACGCGCGCGCCCGATGTTACAGCCCCTGTTTCCCGCATAATGGTGTCACCGTGCTATAATCGGCCTGGATAGGTACACGAATTCACACGAACTCGCCATCAATTTCAAACATGTTTTCTCGGCCTGTGCCAGCATGTTACACGGCGAGCATCTATCAACTCGCCCCTACTCCGCGGCGCGTCCCACCTCCGGCCCCGCGCACGCGATTGCACGCTAATGACCGAAAGGCAAACCATGTCCGAACTCCAGCCCTATCTCACGCGCAAAGCCCAGGTTTTGGCCCAGCGGCGCACCGAATTGCAGGCCGATCCCAGCGCCGCCAAAGTGCGCCTCACGGTCAGCTCCGAAGTGGCCGGCAACACAGGCGTGCGCCCTGTGCAAATGGGCGCCTATCGGATCGCCAGCGATTCTGCCCCCGGCCTGGCAGGCCATTCGCTAGGCCCCAGCTCGCCCGAAATGTTGCTGGGCGCGCTGGCAAGTTGCCTGGTACATACCTATCTGCTCCAGGCGGCGCTGCTCGATATCCCGCTGGATCACATCGCCATCGAAGTCGAAGGCGCACTGGATATGACAGGCGTCGTGGGTTTGCCCGCCAATGGACCTATCGCGCTGGAATCGCTGGCCTATACGCCCACGGTGCGCACCGGCGCAACCGCCGCACAACAAGCCCAGCTCCATGCTGCGGTGGAACAGACCTGCGCCGTGCTCAACACATTGCGCAGCCCCATGACCGTGACCGCGCACCACGCCGCGCCTGCCCCAGATTCGACCAAAGCATAGATCGCAGATCAGCGCGCATAGTGTACGCGCCCAGCCCTGAACCCGGAACCAGGCGCGCAGCCATTTATCGAAAAACAACCCAGACCCCAGACGGGACCCGTACCATGTCACAGCTTCCAGCATTTGCTCCCATTCGCCAAAGCCTGACCACTGCCGCTATCACCGATCTGCCGGGCCACTTGCGCCCCCAACTAGACGCGCTGCTTGCCGATGTGTCTCATCTGCCCGATCTGCGCGGCAAGCGGATTGCGGTCGGCGTAGGCAGTCGCGGCATAGGTTGCATAGGTGAAGTGGTTGCCATCACAATCGAAGCGCTGCGCGCGGCGGGCGCCGATCCTTTTATTGTCCCGGCTATGGGCAGCCACGGCGGCGGCACTGCCGAAGGACAACGCCAGGTCTTGGAAAGCTATGGCATCGCCGCGCGCGCGCCGGTATATTCAGACATGGATGCGCAGCTATTAGGCGAAACCGCGGCCGGGATGCCCGTCTATTTCGACCCCCACGCCAATCAGGCCGATGGCGTCATCGTGGTGAACCGCATCAAACCCCACACCGGCTTCCGCGGCGATTGGGAAAGCGGTCTCTATAAAATGCTGGCTGTGGGTCTGGGCAAAGAAAAAGGCGCGGCCACCATGCATAGTTGGGGTCTGCGCGAAGCCATCCCCGACGCGGCCCGCTATCTGATCGCCAACAAGCCGATTCTGGCCGGCATCGCCATTGTCGAAAACGGGCATCACGCGCCGGCACGGCTCGAAGCCATCCCCGCCGCCGCCATCGAACAGCGCGAGCCTGTGTTGCTGCAAGAAGCCTGGGGACATCTGCCCCTCATCCCCTTCAACGATCTGGATCTGGTTGTGCTCCAGGCGATTGGCAAAGATATCAGCGGCAGCGGCATGGATCTCAACGTAGTGGGCATGTGGCGGCGCACCGGCGGCTTGCCCGAACCGCGCATCCGCGTGCTGGCCGCGCTGGATCTCACGCCCAAAAGCCACGGCAACGCGGTGGGCGTGGGCTTTTGCGATCTCATCCCCCAGCGCCTGGCCGACCAGATCGACATTCACGCCACCTACACCAACTGCCTGACTGCCGGCAATTTCAACGGTGCCAAAATTCCCATCACCCTGCCCAATGATCGCAGCATCTTCGATACTGCGCTGGCAGGTCCCAACCCCAATACCGCGCGCGCAGTCATCGTGCGCAACACGCTGGACCTGGATACGCTGTGGGTTTCCCAGGCACTGCTCGCCGAAGTGGCGACAAACGACCAGCTGACCCAATTGGAACCCGCCGCCGAACTCATTTTCGACGCCGCCGGGGGCTTGCGCCTGTCTTCCTCTGCGACGCAACACGCCTGAAAGAAAATCCGGCCATGTCTGCAACCCAACCGAGTGCTTCCAATTTAGCCGCCACAACCGACGCCGGCCCCGACCCACTCAGCGCCCGTCTGCGCGACCGCTACCTGGATCTGCTCAAGCGCACAGTCACCAACACAATTTACCAGGATGTGCCACTCTGGATCGGCATCAGTGACGACTTCCACGACACCGCGCCCACCCGCTTTGTTCTAAAATATCGAGAGTTGGGACGCGATTGCCCCTCCACGGCCCACACGTCCATTGGCTATCGACGGCTGGAAAATATCCGCACCTGTATCGAACATATTTTGCAGGATGATATACCGGGCGATCTCATAGAAACGGGGGTATGGCGTGGTGGCGCGCTCATCTATATGCGGGGCGTACTCGCCAGCTATGGCATCACCGACCGCATCGTCTGGGGCGCGGATTCATTTGAGGGGCTTCCTGTAATCGACGAGACCGCGCATCCAATTGACTATAAAATCTGGCGCACCAATCGACTGCGCTTCGCCGCATCGCAAGCCGAAGTGGAAGAAAATTTTCGGCGGTATGATTTGTGGGATGATCAGGTGCGGCTATTGCCGGGCTGGTTCAAAGACACCCTGCCCACCGCGCCGGTAGAACGCCTGGCACTGCTGCGTCTGGATGGCGACTACTACGAATCGACCACAGACGCCCTGACCCACCTCTATCCCAAACTCAGCCCCGGTGGCTTTGTCATTATCGACGACTATATGGTCAATTCCTGTTCACGCGCCATCCATGACTATCGCGCGGCGCACGGCATCGAAGAACCGATTCAGAACGTCGATGGTTGGTGTGCCTATTGGCGACGCAGCCCATAGACCGGCGGCGCGTCTAGGCGGATCATGCAGTAGTGGGTCGTGCAGCAACCGCCTGTGCAGAGTCTGCCTCTTCAGACTTCGCCTGTGTAGATTCTGCCTCTGTAATAGCCGCCGCAACCTTCCTGGCATACTCCGCATCGCGCTGGCGCAATTCGCGCAGCCGTTGCCAGTTTTCGGGACGCTGCAACAGCAGCGGATCATGTTCCCACGCTCGGCTCCAGCAGACGCGGGCCAACTCTCGCTGCCCGGCATAGGTCGTGTGCGCCATCGACATCCAGCGTTGCCCCAGGGCGCGGCCCAGCACAGTCGTATCTTCCGCACTCAAAGCCACGCTGTCCACATAGCGTTCCCACATTGCGCGCATCCACTCTACTACGGCCACCGCGCCCTGGGCCGGCGCGCGGCGCGAGTATAACCAATCTACCAGATCATTGACGACCTGCAAAGAGGGCCGCACCCCCAGCCAGCGCGCTTGCATGGCATATTGCAGCAAAAACATTTGCCCCGTCTGGGGGCGATGATTGTTGGCACTCACCTGCGTGGTACTGCGCCGATAACAGGTCAGCTCATCGGGCAGGTTGCCAATTCGGCTGCGTTCGGCCAGGCGTATTAGTAGATCATAATCGCATATGAACTTGTGCTGGGCAGAATAGCCGCCCACCTCTGCAACCAGCGCGCGCCGATACATGGAAGCCGAATGGAGTAACGTCGCGCCGAAAAACAGATTCCACCTGGCAACAGCCGCATCCACCGGGTATAAAAATTTTTTGATAGTTGCGCCGGTTTCATCAATACAGCGAGCCTGGGCGCCCACTGCGCCAAAGTCCGGTTCGGCATCTAAAAACGCCACCTGAGCAGCCAGCCGATTGGGCAAAGCCAGATCATCGTGATCCAATATGGCGAGATACTCGCCGCGGGCGACCGCCAGCCCGCGGTTCAACGCGCCCGCAGGATTGAGATTTTCGGCATTGCGCACGAGCCGAATCCGCGCATCGCGCGCGGCAAAATCGGCCACCATCTGCGCCGACTCGTCGGTCGAAGCATCATCCACAACCACATATTCAAAATCTTCAAAGGTCTGCGCCAACACGCTTTCAATAGTCGCAGCCAGATAGCGTGTGCCATTATAGGTAGCCGTCAACACCGTGACCCGTGGCGGGGTGGTCATGGCGATACGTCCTCCACAGCGTATGCCGGATTCGCAAACCGGCGCGCCAACGTCGCCACAACCGTGGGCAGCGCGTCCAGACGATCCGGCAGGATCAGACGGTAGACGGGCACGGTGCGCACCAGCTGCGACAAGCCTTCAAATTCGGCGCGCAGTGTGCGCGGGTGCAGCGGCAAGCGCCGCCCGCCAAAGCAATGTTCCAATAGCCCCCCCAGCGCATCTCCGGCGCGGAGGCGCGTCAATTGCAGAGCCGTGGCCCCCGGCGCGCGCGGTCCCAATAAACAGACGGCAGCCGGCGGCAAGGGTGCGGTATATCCTGTCCCGCCGTTGCCCGCTTCTCCTCCCTCTGCGACATCCATCGCCCGATCAACCAGGTGGGCAGGATTGCCCTGCGCGCGCCCGTTCAGCAGCCCCTTGATTCCCACCCCCAGCGGATATTCCAACTGCATGTCGGCCTGTTCGCCGGGGAAAGCGGCCAACGCGGCCATGCTCGTTTCCCACAGGCGCATACGCCCGACCCCCATCTCCACGCCAAACGCAGCGTCTGCCGCTTTGCCGTCTGGAACATTCCTTTCCGCGGCGGTCAAAGTTGTCAGCACAACCTGATCATCTGCCCACAGCGCATATCCGGCCGCGACACTGGCAGCGGCCAATGTCGATTTGCCGGCCCCCTGCGTGCCACACCACACCAACGCCCGCCCATCCAGCACAATGGCATTGCCGTGGAGCACCCAACGATCCTGCAAACGCAGAGCCGTTCCCAATAGGGTGGGCACCCAATAGACCGTAATTGCAGTCTCCAATTCTGCGGGTGTCGCGTTGGGGCTACCTTGCCAACCGACGTCGATAGTGCGTCCATCGTCGCGCACCAACGCCAGAAAGAGATGCTGGCTCGCCGTGTAGCTCTGATATACCAATGCCGTGCCGTGCCCCATATCCATCTGGCGCGACCTGCCATTGTCCCCCCGCGCAATCGGCACCATGCCCAGCGCACCACACGCACCACGGCCAGGCGCAAGCCATTGCGACCACTCTACATGCGAATAGCGCGCCTGCAACGCAGCCAGGGGCAAAATCTGCACCTCAACATCCGGCGTGCCCCCAGTCTGCGCCAGCGCATCCCCCAAAATGGGCAAGGGACGATTGGCCCGAATCAGGCTGCCATAAATCGCATAATCATGCTGTTCCGTTTTGTCATTCACCCGCGTACAAAATCCTTGGATACATGCTTGGATACATGATGGTTTGGTTATGCTTGAAGATACCGCAACACAAAAAAAGAAAAATTGGGGCATAGACAGCGCACCGTCCATACCCCAATTTTGCATCTTGTTCATAAATACCTAAAAAAAATGATGTGCATCAAAAATGATATTGCAACAACTCTCCCACGGAGAACAATTCTACTAAAATACAGTCAGCCCACTGAATAGAATAGAGCGGTCTGACTGCGTTCAGGTTCCTGAAAATTACACCACCGACATGTAGTAAACGGGATCCTCGGCGGCAAAATAAATGTAGCCACCCTCGGTCAGGGCCTTGACCGTATCAAATTCCTGCAAAGCGGGCTTGCGATAGGCCTTGCGGGTGGGCACAGTCTATCGTTGCATTTCGTGATTAGATTTCTGCATAAATCATGCTCCTGCATGAGAGTGGATGGAAAATGTCAGATTTTCCAACGAACCAAAGAGACCCGGCGGCCTCCGACGTTCAGATTAACCTATCCCCGAATTATAATAGGCATTCTCGGTGGCGAAGTATGTGTAGCCACCCTCGGTCAGGGTTTTGACCGAACCAAATTCCTGCAAAGTGGGCTTGCGATAGGCCTTGCGAGTGGGCACAGTCTGGCCTTGCACTTCCTGATTAAATTTCTGCATAAGTCATGCTCCTGAATGAGATTGGATGGAAAATGTCAGCTGCTACCAACGAACCAAAGAGGCCTGGCTTCGCCTAAGCAGTCAGTTTACAATACCCCCGAGTTATAATAGGCATCCTCGGTGACGAAGTATGTGTAGCCACCCTCAGTCAGGGTCTTGACCGAACCAAATTCCTGCAAAGTGGGCTTGCGATAGGCCTTGCGGGTGGACGAATTCTGAGATTGAGATTGAGATTGGGAACTTTTCTGCATTGTGCTGCCATTCCTTCGTTATGGAGTTATGGTTATATATCCCTTTGGCAATATTTCGCATGTTGAAATGCTGTAAATATGCACGGAATATACGTCACGGAGCGTTGGGTGGAAGCAGACTTTATGCCGTCCCCATTTCTAATACACTCCAATTATTAATCAAACTGATACAGACAGGTAATAAACGACGTCTTCGGTCGGTACTATATTCGACTGCCCCCCTGCTGTAATCGCGGTAACCGTACCATACTCGCTCAATACCGGCTTGCGATAGGTCTTGCGGGCAGATACATTCTGAGATTGAGATTTGGGGATTTGCTGCATAGTGGTGCCCCCTCTGTGACAATATCTGTGAAAATATATAATATCTGTGAAAATATATGTAAAAAACAAAACGGTTTGCAGGGCATAACGTTGAATGCACGTCGACAAAATGCACGCTGATCGATACGAATATATTTACAATTACACACTAGTGTATCATATCAACCGCCGTATGATAAAACCGCACTTTTACAGTTTAAGCCGCAGACTATCGACCATCACCACCCACTTTACGAAGCTGTAAATAACGTGGATTCAGTCAACATCAACTGTGGGCGGCAGCCATCAGCGCCACCTGCAATTGGCGATAGCGGGCCAGATTCGTGCCATAGTCATCCACCTGTCCCCCTGCATTTACATCACCCGGCACAGAATTCGGCAGCGATCCTCCCAGTGAACCCCCAGCTGCAATCAGCGGATTTAATGACTCGGCGACCACCCGATCCCATTCCAGATAGGGTGTAGCCGCAACGCGCAGGGCTGCAATTGCCGCGGAGTCCTGTTGCATCTGATCCCACCAGTGCGCCAACGCCTGGTGCAAGACCGACAGATAGCGGATAACTCGAGTCGGTTCAAATTTAGCGTCGTACAGACGAATATCCTCGGACAGACGCCCGACCTGGGCATTGCGAAAGAACCCGCGCGCATAGCGCTGATCAATCAGTATGTCACCGGGTATGCCCAGACAGAACTCTACCAGGCGACGGTCGAGCAGTGGATAGGCATAGCGAATCCCCTGGCGTGCGCCCTGCGTGGCCCAAACCTCCATGCGCTTTTGCAAAAATCCCATTTCCAGCCGCTGCGACTGGACTGCGCGCAGCGATGTCGCGCGCAGATCTGGAAAAGGTGGGTCCAACGCCTGGATCGTGGCGCGCATGGCAGGCGTCAATGGCATCTCCGCGGCCAATCCGGGAAAGCCGGTATACCGTCGCCAGCCGATCAGCGCAGCGGGCAGATTGGGGCGCACAGCGTCGCGCCAAAACTGGCGCGCCATGCGCGTATACTTCTTCCCATCTTTGGCCGACCGCGCGTGCAGCAGGCGACCAATCCGGTCTATCCGCCCCCGGCGCAACAACTCGGCATAATAGCCGCGTGCGCCCGAAGTCGCAACCTCATCACCGCCCCACCCCGAAAGCAGCAGCCCCACCCCACGGGCCTGGGCTTTGGCCCGCACCAGCGGTTCATACATCAAATCGGTATAGCCATCCTGCGCAATATCCTGCATAAGTACCGGCGCCAGATTTTCGGGCGTCAGATCAACATTTTCAAGTGGCATCTCCAGGAATGCTGCGGCCTGCGCCAGGGCCACATACTCGCCGCCCCCCGGGTCATCCTCGGGACCCAGCGTAGGCATCCAATTATAGCCCGCGACCAGGCGTTCGCCGCGTGCCGCCAATTCCCGGCGCGCGACAGCCGCCACCGCAGTAGAATCCAGCCCCCCGCTTACATGTGCGGCGACAGGATGCACAGTGCGCAAGCGGGCGCGCACAGCCGCATCGAATAGCTCATTGAAGCGGGCGTAATAATCGGCGGGGTGGGCAAAATGCACAGCCGACGCGGCTTCGGGCGACCAAAAACGCGACAATCGTTCGCGCGCAGCATCCACGACCAGCACGCGGCCCGGCAGTAGAATCGTCACTTCTTCAAAAAACGTTTCGCGAGGCGCAACGGATTGCGCCCACGCCAGATGCCGCGCCAAGGCCGCCGGATTCAGACGATCACTGACCGCGGGATGCGCCAGCACCGCGCGAATGTCGTTGGCAAAGACCAGCCCCCGCGCCGAAAGCGCGTAGTAAAAAGGGATTGGCCCTATGGCATCGCGCACACAGACCATGCGCTGTGCGCGCGCGTCCCAGATGGCAAAGGCATAATCGCCCAGCAGGTGCGCGCCACACTCTGCGCCCCAGCGGGCATAGGCCGCCAGAATCAGCGCGGCATCGGTAATTGGCGCGCCAGGCTTGCCCGACGCGTCAGGCGCAGCGTTCACTTGTAATTGCGCCATCAGCTCGGCGCGATTGTCTAGCCGAAACTCGCCGGTCAGCGCCAATCGGCCATCTTCCACCACCAACGGCAAATGCTCGTGCCGCGACTCGGGCGTGCCCCACTGGGCCAGATTGCCCAGCCCCACATTCGCCGCGTGCCAATTGCCTCGATCATCCCGACCATACCAGGGGATCGCCTCGGCCATGCGCGCCAGATGCTCGCGCACCACCGGCTCGCCCCGGCGTGCAAACACGCCAAAAAAACCGTTCACCCGACGCGCCCCTGGTCAAAATCCCGACCACTCATGCGGACGCGTCTGCGGGAAGAACCAGCTCGGCGTCTAGCAGCGCCTGCACCAATTCCGTCACATCCTGGCGAATCGTCGCGGCATCCGCATCATATTCCGACTCTACCGCGCGAATGGCAGCCTCTACATCGCCGTCTTCGCTCAGGCTTTTCCACACACTGGTGCCCACCTCATCCATCCCAAAATAGCGCCCACCCTTCATATCCAACAGCACCACTTCTTCCTCAAGCTCCTGCATGAGAACGTCGGGCGCAACCTTTACCAACATAACAGACTCCTGATTCCGTCGCATATGATTTCAACTTCATGATGGCGCGCGACACAAAGGCAGGTCCACGCGGCTAACATTTTAACATGCGCAGACGAAATCGGTGTTAACTGCTTAACCGCCTCCACGCTTTCCCACACCTGCCCCACACAGGTGAGTCCACACATTGGATTGGCGCGCGAGCCATCCGCGACGTTCAATATCTGGAACAAAACGCACTCTCTATTCGTCGGAGGCAATAGTGAAATTCTTAAATCAAAGTATATTCCTGTTTGCCGATATTCCCATCTGACGAATGGAGAAGACTATGTTGCGGATTGCCCCCCATCGCTGCCCAACTTGTTGGCTCATCCTGATCATCAGCCTGTTGCTGGTGGGCTGCGCAGAGTCTACACCGCCTGACGAACCAGCACCGCTAGCAGAACCAACATCCCCGTTGCAAAACGAAGACGAAGATCTGGCGGCGGCCAACAATCGCTTTGGCTTCGCCCTGCTGAATACATTGCAGCCCGACGCAGATAACCCCAATCTTTTCTTTTCACCCTTAAGCCTGGCAATTGCCCTGCAGATGACTTACAACGGGGCCTCCGGCGAGACTGCCGAGGAAATGGCGCGCGTGCTGGAAATCAATCAGTTGACTCTGGATCAGGTCAACGCGGCCAACCAGTCGTTGCAGAGTGCCTTACGCGACGCATCGGGTATAGAACTGCTGATTGGCAACTCGCTTTGGGTGCGGCAGGGAGCCGGGCTGGAGCAAGAATTCCTGGACCGAAACCAGCACTATTTTGAGGCTGAGGTGGCCGAGATGGATTTCAACGCGCCGGAAGCCGTAGAGCGGATCAACAATTGGGCGAATGAACAGACCCAGGGCCTTATCACCCAGATTCTGGACACCATCCCCCCTGAAGTTATCCTCTATCTAATCAACGCCATCTACTTCAAAGGCGACTGGGAGGCTCCCTTCGACCCGCAACGCACCGTCGAGGGGCCTTTCTATGCTGCAGACGGCACAGAGATCGTCATGCCTATGATGTCTCAAGAGAAACTATTTCCGCATGCCGCGACAGAGGAGTATGCCGTAGTCGCTCTGCCCTATGGTGACGGGCGTATGCAGATGGTCATTGTATTGCCCACTGAAGGAGTCTCGCTAGACAATCTCCTGGCCGGTATGAATTTGGAAGAGTGGCAACATCTGCTGGACAGCTTGCAGGAGAAACCCATCCGCTTGAAACTGCCCCGTTTCCAGGCAGAGTATGGGAAGGAGTTGCGCGAGGTACTCCAAAGCATGGGCATGGAGGCTGCGTTTGATGGGGGCCGGGCCGACTTTTCGGGTATGGGTGCGTCGGGCCTCTTCATTTCGCGCGTATTCCACAAGGCAATCGTCAAGGTGAACGAAGAGGGCACCGAAGCCGCCGCGGTGACGGTCGTCGAGATGCCGTCCTCGGTGCCGCCCAGCTTCATTGTCAACCGTCCGTTCCTCTTTGCTATCCACGACAGCCAGACTGATGCCATCCTCTTTCTGGGCGCGATCTATCAACCCGAGCCACTGGATTGAACCGCCTACTGAACCGGACCCAGCGCGCCGGGTTTGAAAGTGTCCAGCCACGCTGAATCTGGTCACACAGGGCCTC
>JBBDIO010000168.1:15952-23746 GCA_040880365.1 Litorilinea sp. | reverse complement strand
GATCTGCAACAGCCGTTCGCGCTCATCTTCGGCGGCGCGGCGTTCGGTCACGTCAAATGTTACGCCACGCAGAATGGTCTGGTCTGCGTTGGTTTCGGCCAGCGAGACGACATCGCGCAGCCAGAGCATGCCACCCTGGGCTGTGGTGCGACGATATTCCAGCTGGAACGGGCGTCCGCGCGCGATTGCGTTCTGATATTCCTCTACAACCCGCGTGTGATCTTCGCCATGAATGTTGTTGTGCCAGAAGTCGGCTTCTTCGAGCCAGCGCTGGGGTGGATAGCCGAGCAGATGTTGGGCCTGGGGACTGACAAATGTATAGACGCCCGGCAGCTTCGGTGCTTCCCACACAATGCCATGAATGGATTGGATGAGTGTGGCATGGCGTTGCTGCGATTCGTGCAGCGCCTGTTCTGTCTGGCGGCGCGCATGGCGGATAGCACAATCGCGCAGCTCGCGCTCGATGGCGGGTGCCAGGCGGGTGAGGTTTTGTTTAGAGATATAGTCGTGTACGCCGGCCTTCATCAGCGCGACTGCGGTACTTTCGCCGATTTCACCCGATACAATGATAAAGGGTATATCCAGCCCGCACCCTTGCATGATTTCCAGCGCTTCACGGCCTCCAAAGCCGGGAATGGCATAGTCCGAGAGAATGGCGTCTATGTGCGCTTCTTCCAACGTCGCGTGCATTTGCGCGCCAGTTTCTACGCGCGTAAATTTTGCGAGAAAACCGGCATTGCCTAACGCCAGTTGGATCAATTCTGCGTCATCAGGATCGTCTTCGACCAGCAAAATATGCCACGGTCTGTCTGCCGCGCGTGTCACCGTTTCGACCATCTGGGCATCAAATCTCTCACTAGAAATACGTCAAGTCGTATTATTCGGCCTCGAGTATACTCAGTAATCCGGCGTGATCAGCATTGTTTGATTGTCGCGCGCCCAAGGCAAGCCTCTGCTGTGGGGTTTACATCGCCGGTAATTTGTTGATTACGGTCCAATACATGCCCAGCTGGCGCACTAAGCCCATAAATTCGAGGAAGTCTACCGGTTTGCGTACATAGCTGTTTGCGCCCAGGTTATAGCTGTTCTGCATATCGCGCGTTTGATCGGATGTGCTGAGCACAACAACCGGAATGATGCGCGTTGCTTCGTGGGCGCGCAATTGGCGCAGTACTTCAACCCCGTCGATTTTGGGCAGTTTTAGATCCAACAGGATCAGGGCGGGCAATTGGCCGTGCTCACGCTCGGCATAGGGGCCTATAGCCAGGATGCTTACACTAATTGGGAATGATTATACCGCATGGCGGCAAGACGGCAACCAATTTGCGGCCCCTCCTTGATTCGCAGTTCACCGCCTGCGTGTTGCCTTTATTGTTGATCGACTGTGAACCAGAAGCGCGCGCCCTGATTGGGCGCGCTTTCGGCCCAGATTTCGCCGTGGTGACGGTGGATGATGCGCTGTACCGTCGCCAGGCCCACGCCCGTGCCTGGAAATTCTCCGGCACGGTGTAGTCTTTGAAAAACGCCAAAGAGTTTGTTGCTATAGGCCATATCGAAGCCCGCACCGTTGTCGCTGATGCAAAAAGCTGTGCGCCCGTCATCCAGTTGTTCGTGCTGAAAACGGATCACTGGGTCGGGTGTCTTGCCGGTGAATTTCCAGGCATTGTCCAATAGATTGTGGATCACGATGCCCAGCAGTTGTTCATCGCCCTGGGCGACCAGATCGTCGGCAATTTCGAGTCTTACCTGGCGTTCGGGATCGTTCTGTTGAATCTCCTGGATAATGTTGTGCGCCAATCGGGTGAGATTGACCCGTCGGCGCGCAATATCCTTGCGCGTCACACGCGAAAGTTCCAGCAGATCGTTGATGAGCTGGGCCATGCGCTCAGTGCCGGCGCGAATCCGGGTGAGATAGTGGGTGCCGCGCTCATCCAGCTTGTCGCTATAGCGTTCCAGCAGGATTTGGCTGAAGCCATCGATGCCGCGCAGGGGCGCGCGCAGGTCGTGGGAAACAGAATAGGTAAAGGCTTCCAGCTCGGAATTGGCCTGTTCCAACTGTGCTGTGCGTTCGGCAACCCGGGTTTCGAGCGTAGCCGCGTGCTCTTCGATCTCGGCTTGCAGAAGAAGTTTTTCAAGGGTGACACCGGCGTGCGCGGCTACGGCTTCGGCCAATTGCTGGTGATGGCGGGCAAATGCGCCTACCTCCTGGCTGCCGAAAAACAGGCCGCCCAAGCTGCGTCCCTTATTCGAGACGACCGGCACCGCCAGGAAGGCGCGTAGATCCAGCGCATTCGATTCGGCGATGGTCGCGAGCGACGACGCGCCGTAAATTTCCAGCGCGCGCACGTCTTCTATGCGGAGCGGCTGTTGCTGGTGGAAGACCATTTCGCCGATGCGACCCTTACCATCCAGAATGGGGATGGGCAGGGTCGCGTTTGGCTCCAGGCCCGATACAGCATACTCAAACTGCGCCGTGGCATCTGCTTTATTCGGGATGAAGACAAAAACCCCCCAGGGTGCATTGATCAGGTCGCGTGCTTCGTCGATGGAGGTTTGCATGACTGCCGCATGTTCGTTGAGAACCGCCAGGTGGCGACTCATCGTGTAGAGCTTGGTCACGCGTGCTTCGGTCGTTTGCAGCGCGGTATAGAGTTTGGCGTTGTCGAGAATGCCCGAGGCCATGTGGGCAATCTGAATCAGGATGGTCTCGTCATCGGCATCGAATTCACCCTCATATTTGTCCGACATTTGGATGAGACCAACATTTTTGCCGTCGCGATCTATCAGCGGGGCTGCCAGCCAGCCATTGATAGGGGGATGTTTGTCGGCATGTGGGCCAAAATTGTGCCAGGCGGGATGGGCTTTGAGTTGCGCCTGGGTCATGCGCATCGGTTGATTGGATTCGCATACCAGGCGGTAGATTCCCGTGCCATCGGGCACCGCGTCGTATGCGCTATAGGCGGCATATTTGTCGGATAAGGCAACCGCACTGAGCGATTGTCGCCATTGTTGATCGACGGTGAGGCTCATGACTGCCTGGTGCGCGCCCAGAATCTGGCGCGCTTCGTCTACGATTTGTTGTAACAGCGTGCTGGTAGAATTGCCAATATTCACGCGCTGCGCCAGCCGGTTAACGCGCTGGAGCTGAACCGTGTTGCGTTTGGCCCGTTCCAGGGCTGCGGCTGTTTCCATTTCTGCCCGTTTCTGGTCTGTCACATCCAGCGCCGAGACCAGACGCGCCGGACGGTCTTTGAACGGATAGATATGGGAAACGATTCTGACGTAGATTGATCGGTTCGATTTTGTCAGATGCTGCCAGATGCCTGCATTCGTCCACCCGGGCAGACCGTGGCGACGAAACTGATGCAGCCTTGCCTGTTCTTCGGGCGAACGGATATCGGCGATGGTCATGGACAGAAACTCGGCGCGCGAATAGCCATATATGTTCTGGGCTGCGTGATTCACTTCCAGAAATTCCAGGGTTTCTGTGTCGTAGATCCACATGGGTAGTGGATTCTGATGAAACAAAGCATCGAGCGGTTTTTGTGTGGAATCACTGGTCATACTGCGCCTCTGTGCTTTTCCGCTGTGTTTTTCCGCCTCTGTATAACTACGCGGGTGTGTTGCTGCGCGGCTCGCTGTTGGGCACCCACGGCACAGACACGCCCCGCGCGTGGCCTGTGTGCGCCAGGTCGGTCAGGGTGACTGTATTGAGGGAGATGCCGGCCTGGGCGGGATTGGTGATAGGGCGACCTTCGGCGTCATCGCGCATGTTTACTCCCTGTGGTAAATAGGGTATGGACATGAGTGCCGGACCGAGTACAACCACAGCGATTGATGTCTGTATTATCGCTGTGCAGTTGTTACGATTGGTGTAGCCTACCACAAGGTGAACCGTTGCGCTATCGGTGCAAATACAAACGGATTGCCCTTTGTAAAGTGTTTCGCAAGGGTAGGATTGGGTGCAGTAAGCTTTAGTTAAGTTTAGGCGAGGGTGAGGAATTTTTCGGTGGCGGCCCGATGGACTGTGCTGTGGCGTCGCGCCAGGGTAGCAATGGAATCGGCGTAGCCACCTCCAATCACACAGGCGGTGGGAATCCCGCGGCCAAGACACGCCGCCAATACAAAACTATCGCGCAGATAGAGACCGGCATCTGTGAGACAGAGCTTGCCCAACTTGTCGTCGCGGTGCGCGTCTACTCCAGCGTCATAGATGACCAGATGCGGACGGACGGCATCGAGCAGGTCGGGCAGGTGGCGGGCCAGGGTCGCCAGATAGTCGGCATCTTCCATACCTACCGGCAGGTCCACATCCAGATCGCCGGCGTGTTTGCGAAAGGGAAAGTTTGCGCCACAGTGCATGGAAAAGGTTGTGATTTGTGGCTCATCGCGAAAGATCGCCGCAGTGCCATCGCCCTGGTGCACATCCAGATCGACAATCAGGATGCGGCGCGTGGGGTCCTGGGCCACCAGATAGGCCGCGGCAACTGCCATATCATTGAAGATGCAGAAGCCGGAACCGAAGTCGCGATGGGCGTGGTGGGTGCCCCCGGCGGTGTTACAGGCCAGCCCGTGGGCCAGGGCCAACTGCGCGGTGAGAATTGTGCCGCCTACCGCGGTTTGTGAACGCTGGACCAGACTCGCGCTCCAGGGCAAACCGATGCGGCGCAGGGCTTTGCTATCCAGCGTGCCGCTCTGAAAGGCATCGACATAGTGAGGGGCATGTGCCAGATAGAGCATTTCGGTCGTCGCGATTGTGGGGATGTGAAACTGATGCAGCGCCGCGATGCCATCGGCCAGGAGGACCTGATAGACCATGCCAAATTTGGGCATAGGAAAGCGGTGGCCCGGCGGCAAGGGGGATACATAGTCGGGATGATAGACAATCGGCAACGACATGTCAGAAATCTTAGCGGCTTTGGGGCGAATTGTCTATTAGGTCTGGTGGCAGAAATAAGGGCAAGATCGGCTGACATTGCAAAGTTTGGGTGTCGGTTGTAGAGTTGCTTATGATTCATATAGTGCATTTGATAGGCGACACAGTTAAAACGACACAATTAAAACGACACAGCAAAACAGATCCCACAGGTGGGTTCACACACTGGATACGGGCAGGGAGCGGATATGACACAGCGTGCGGATGATGGCAAGGATAATGTCAAGGATGATGGGATAGATGATGTGCAGGCTGGCGCAGCGGCGAATTTTGCGCCTCTGACGGATGGCGAGATTGTCGCTGCATTGGCTTTGATCGGGCTGGAATATACCCCAGAGGAACGGGGATATGCTGAAAACCGCTTGAAACGGCATCGAGACCACTATGCACAACTGCGGACTGTGGAGTTGCAGAATCACGAAGGGCCTGCCTTTCGTTTCGACGCCCAGTTGCCCGCGCCCGCCGTGCCTGCCCGCGCGGCGCGCCCGCTGTCGCTCTTGCCCGCGCCAATGCCCAGCCGCCCGGATCGTCTGGAGGATCTGGCCTTTTGGCCGATTTCGCAACTGGCGCGCCTGGTGCATAGCCGTCAGATGACATCCCGCGAATTGACCGAACTGTATTTGGACCGGCTTCAGGCGCATGGGGGGACGCTGGAATGTGTGATCACGCTGGCCGCCGACCAGGCCCGCGCCCAGGCCGCCCAGGCGGATGCCGAACTGGCGCAGGGGCAATGGCGCGGACCGCTGCACGGGATTCCCTGGGGCGCCAAGGATCTGCTTGCCACGCGGGGCTTGCCTACCACCTGGGGCGCGCCGCCCTTTCGCGAGCAGATGATCGATCTGGATGCCACGGTGGTCACGCGTCTGCGCGAGGCGGGTGCCGTGTTGACGGCCAAGCTGACGATGGGTTCGTTGGCATGGGGCGATGTCTGGTTTGGCGGGCGCACGCGCAGCCCGTGGAATCTGGAAGAAGGCTCTAGCGGTTCTTCTGCCGGTTCGGGCGCGGCGACCGCGGCAGGGCTGGTGGGCTTTGGCATCGGCACCGAGACCTTTGGGTCCATTGTTTCCCCTTCGAACCAGTGTGGTACTACGGGGCTGCGGCCTACGTTTGGGCGGGTCAGCCGCCACGGCGCGATGACGCTCTGCTGGACGCTGGACAAGATTGGCCCCTTGTGCCGGTCGGCGGAAGATTGCGCGCTGGTGTTCGATGCCATCCGCGGGCCTGACGGCAAGGATGCCACCGTGGAAAATCATCCATTCGAGTGGCCGGCACGGGGCGTGCAGGGCTTGAAAGTCGGGGTGATCGAGGCCGATTTTGAGCAGGCGGGGGAACAGGCCGCTCAGCATCAGGCGGCCCTCGCCACGCTGGAGCAACTGGGCATGGAACTGGTGCCGTTGCAGTTGCCCGATTATCCGCTGGAATCCATGCAGATTATCCTGTGGGCCGAAGCCGCGGCCGCGTTCGACGATCTGACCCGTTCGGGGCGCGATGATTTGCTGGTGCGGCAGGGCGAAGAGAGTTGGCCCAATCGTTTTCGCGTGTCGCGCCTCATTCCTGCGGTAGAATATATTCAGGCCAATCGTGTGCGCCTGAAGGTGATGCAGGCTATGGCGGAATTGTTCGAGAAAGTGGATCTCTTTGTTGCACCGGCTGTGCATGGCCGGAATCTCTGGCTGACCAACGCTACCGGCCACCCGTCGGTTGCTTTTCCCCACGGGTTTCGGCCCAATAGGCTGCCCACGACCCTGACGTTTACGGGTAAACTCTTCGACGAGGCTACAATTCTTATGGCGGCCAAGGCTTTTCAGGATGCGACTGATTTCCATCTGCAAAAGCCGCCCCGCTTTGTTTAGGCTTGTTTAGGCGGTGCGGCTGGACGGTATGAAAACAGGTTGTTGCGAGAACATGTTTGCGAGGTAGAAAATCTGATGACAACAAAAACGTATTATGTGGACGGGGAATTTGTGGCGGCGGATGCGGCAGTTTTACCGCTGGCCGATCTGAGTGTTCTGCGTGGGTATGGTGTTTTTGACCTGCTGCGTACCTACGACGGCGCGCCGTTCCGGCTGGATGCTCATCTGGAGCGGCTGGAACGGTCGGCCCAGGCAATTGGCCTGACCATGCCCTGGTCGCGCGCCGAACTTGCGGAGTTGGTGCTGGAAACGTATGCGCGCAATGCGCTGCCCAATGCGTCGATCCGCCTGGTGGTGACTGGCAATGTATCGGCTAGCTTCATGCTGCCGGATCGCCCTCCGCTACTGGCGATTATGGTGGATCCGGTGCAGCCTATTGCCCCCGATGTCTATGCCGCGGGCGCGCTCGCTGTGACCACGCGCATCCCGCGCGTGATGGCCCAGGTCAAGAGTCTGAACTATATCGGGGCCATTATGGCGATGCAGGCTGCCAAGCCGTTGGGTGCGGTGGAGGCTATTTATTGTAATGCCGCGGATGAGTTGAGCGAAGGCACGCGCTGCAATCTATTCGTGGTGCGCGATGGGGTGGTCTATACGCCGGGCGAGGATGTGTTGCTGGGGATCACGCGCCAGGGAGTGCTGGACGCCGCCGCGGGTGCGGTGGAAATTGTGGAACAGCCGGTGACGCTGGATGACCTGCGCACGGCGGACGAAGTTTTTCTGACCAGCACCACCAAAGAACTGTTGCCCATTCGCCAGATCGATGACATTGTGATCGGCGACGGCAACCCCGGGCCGGTGACCGCGCGCCTCACGACGCTTTTTCAGGATCTGGTGCGCCGCGAAATTGCCGAGATCGCGGTACGCTAGGCAAACGCAGGCACTGGCGTAGCGCCAGCCTGTTCACGACGCTGCACGCCTGTGCAAGCGAACGGCGGGGGGGGG
>JBBDIO010000168.1:8316-15942 GCA_040880365.1 Litorilinea sp. | reverse complement strand
TAGGGGCAAATGGCCACGCGCCGTTATTCATATATGCTTATGCTTTTCTGCAAAACGATTTGGCGTCGCCCCTATGCAGGCTCGCTCGCGTCATACTGCTTGGCCTGGGCCAACGCAGTGTCATAGACTGAGTAGTGTTCGCCTTCGGCCTCTTCAGGATCCACATATTTTAGCCACATGGCTTGATCCGGGCGGTCGCCGGCGAGCTTGCGGCGGCTTTCGCGCAGATCGCTCACCAGGTCGTGCCAGCGCACTTCGCCTTGCTGGAGCAGAATATACTTACCAGCATATTGATCGACCAGTTTGCGCTGATTGTCCTGATAGTAAAGTGCCTGTTCGGCGGTGGTGCGCCGCCAACTGATGTTGGTTTCGCGCGTATCCGTCAACGCCGAATAGAACTGACCCACTGGCGCGGTGACTTCGGTCTGAAAGTCGATTTCATCCAGATTGACCGTGCCGAAACCGGCTTCTGCTGCCACGCGCAGCGAATTGCGGTCGCGGTGGAAGGGCGGCGTCATCCAGTCGCATTGAGGATCATGGCCCATGAGATAGGCGCCACAGGCGTCGGTGGCAATGGTGTGGTTGCCTGCGATGAGTGTGTTGGGGAATTGGGTGGGGCCTTCATCGCGCCCGTTGCCCCATTCGCGCCCGGCCTGCCCGATTAGCGCGTCGATGATATTGAGGCACGGGTTAAACAGACGCCCCAGATCGGCCAGCATATAGGGCATGCGCACCAGGTGATGGTAATAGGTGCGCGTGTGGCCCTGCGGTTCTCCGGGCATGAGGCCAAAGAGATTTTTCAGGGTCAGGGTGATGCCCATGAAGGCGTGATTCTTCATCTTGGCAACCGAGATAAATTCGTCCACGTCCATTGCGCCCTGGGGCAGCAGATATTGCTGGAACATCTGGCCGCCGCCCGGCACGTCATAGACCTGGTAGGGGGGCTGGGTGCCGTCGATATATTCCACGTCGAATTCTTTATAGAGCGGGACGGCAGTGCCCGATTCATGGGGGTCGCCGCCTTCGTACATGGCGTAGAAGCTGACATCGGGCGCAACCAGCTGGGCCTTGGTGCGCTCGCGCAACAGGCGCAACACCGCACGCACAACCTTGGAGCTGACCAGCTGTTGCAACTGACCGTCATAGAATACCCAGCGGTCGCGGGGTTTGTCCTGATTGAACTTGATGCCAATGCGGTTGGCCTTTTCCAGCCGTGCCCATGTTTCGGTGAGCGGATCGGTTACCCGGCGCAGCGCCTGATAGACTTCTTCGTCACTGGCCTGATAGTCGCACTGGACCGCGCGAACTTTGTACGCTTTGGGCGCGTCGGGGGCCTTCCCGTTTGCACCATTCCTGGATTGTTCTGCCATGAGAAAACTCCTCCTTGGGTATACGTAGCGGGAAACTATGCTTTCAATTTTATGCGATTTCCAGCGCGGTGGCAATGACGATGCCGATGATCATCAGCCACCCAAAGCGCTGGTGGAGCGTGGCTGTGCCGCGCAAGACGCGGTTGAGCCGTACCGGCGCATCGTGGATGGCGGCGATCTGCATCAGGTTCACGGCGTTGGGCAAGGTTAACAGCGCGAGCAATACCAGGGTGGGGGCCAGTTGTAGAATCACCAATAGCACAAGCAAAAGATAGCTGCCGCCGACCAGAAGGCCATATTCCCAGCGGCTGGCGCGGCGTCCCAGCAGATTGGCGAGCGTGCGTTTGTTGTTGGCTCGATCATCTTCCAGATCGCGCATGTTGTTGGCGTGGAGAATGGCCGCGACCAACATGCCCACGGGTACGGATACCCACACCACCTCCCAGGAAATGACCTGGGTTTGGACAAAGAAGCTGCCCAGTACCATGATCGGCCCCATAAAGAGAAAGACCACCACTTCGCCCAGGCCGGTATAGGCGAAGGCGGCGGGACCTGCCGTATAGAACCAGCCCGCCAACACACTGAAAATGCCCAGATAGAGAATAAAGACGCCGCGCGTCGCGACCAGGTAGATGCCCAGGGCCGAGCCGATGGCAAAGAAGAGAATGCCACCCCAAAAAACCTGGTGGGCCGAGAGCATGCCCTCTTTGAACGCGCGATTGGGGCCTAGCGATTCTGCGGTATCGGTGCCCTTTTTCCAGTCGTAATAATCGTTGATCAGATTGGTGCCGGCGTGGATCGCGACGGAGCCGACCAGGGTGATCCCAAACAGCCACCAGCTCCACGGTTGTTGCAGTTCGCTGGGAATCAGGCGTCCGGTTGTTCCTGCATAGGCCGCCAGCACCGCGCCCAGCACGACGGGCGTGATGCTGGCGGTGAAGCTGAAGGGGCGGGTTGCCATCCACCACATGCGCAAAAAGCGACGCAGGCGCGGTTCGTCTTCGGGCGCACGCCGGGTGCGCGTGGGCGCGGTCTCGACGCGCCACGGGATGAGCTGGCGTTCCAGTTCCAGCATGGCCGTGTTGAAGAGCCAGCCCAGCAGCGCGACGACGATCAGCCCCGCAAAGATGGTGGCAATATCGTAGATTTGGTAACTCTGCCAGATGAGCGCGCCGATGCCGCCCTGGGGCAAGAGCAGTTCGGTGCCCACGATCACCGTCAGGGCAAAGCCAATGCCCAGATTGATGCCCGTGAGAATGTTGGGCAGCGACGCAGGTACCGCCACGCCCCACACCAGATCCCAGCCTTTGGCCCCGTTGTTGCGCGCGATATCGAAGTAGCGTTGCTCGATATTGAGCACGCCGGCCAGCGTATTGATGGCGACCAGGAAAAAGACCGATATGACCACAATCGCGTATTTGCTGGTTTCGCCGATGCCAAACAGGATGACGACCATTGGCACCAGGGCAATTTTGGGCACGGGATAGAGGGCGTAGATGAGCGGCGAGAGGATGACGCGCGTGGTGCGGTTCATGCCCATGAGCAGGCCGATGAGCACCGCGGGCACGGCGGCCAGCACAAAGCCAATCGCCATGCGCCGCAGGGTGACAATCGTTGCGGTAACCAGTTGTCCATCCTGGATCAGTTCTGCTAACCGCACCAGGATTTCGCTGGGGGGGGGGAAAAAGCGCCGATCCAGCGCGCCAAGCGTGACCAGCAATTCCCAGATGACAAGGAGCGCGATGGGTGAGATGAAATAGAGTAGGCGTCCGCGCATGGCACTTTGTTCTCCTGGTACTTTTTTGGGGCACCTTTGCGGGGCGCGACCGCGCGTGCGTGAATGCCCTCTTGGCGGCTTTCTTAGCGGCCTTCTGCGGCGCGTGCTGTGTTAACCTCGTCGCGCAGCGTTTCCCAAATCTGATAGTTCAATTCCCCGAATTCGGGCGTGCGAAACAGTTCGTAGGTCTGGCGCGGGCGGGCAAAGGGCACCGGCACCTCGGCAAGGATGCGACCGGGCGCGGCGCTCATGACCAACACCCGGTCGCCCAGCACAATCGCTTCATCGATGCTGTGGGTCACAAAGATAATCGTTTTGCGCACGCCCGTGCCGGTGTTCTGTTGGGCGTCGGCTTCCCAGATTTGGAGCAATTCGTCTTGCAGGAGGGTGCGATTCTGGGCATCGAGTGCGCCGAACGGTTCATCCATGAGCAGCACATGGGGATCGTTTGCCAGGGCGCGCGCCAACGCCACGCGCTGGCGCATACCGCCCGAAAGCTGATACGGATAGGCTTCGGCAAAGCGGGTCAGCCCCACAATTTGAAGCATGCGCTGAACAGTGTGATCCCGTTCGCGCATCCCTACCCCACGCACGCGCATCCCATATTCTACATTCTCATGCACGGTGAGCCAGGGAAAGGTGGAATCGCCCTGAAAAACCATGCTGTTGAAAGGGCGTTCTGTGCTTTGCTGTGTGTCGGCATCTTCCGCGATATCTTCTGCGGTATCTTTTGCGGGCGAAATGGTGGAAGGACTCGACAGCGTGAGTTCTCCGCTGCTGGGCTGTTCCAGACCGGCTACCAGGCGCAGAAAGGTACTCTTGCCACAGCCACTAGGCCCGACAATCGCGACAAATTCACCGGCGTGGATGGTTAGATCCAGCGGGCCGAGTGCATGGAAGTCTCCTCCATCGCGGTCCAGAAAGCGTTTGGTCAGATTCTGGGCCGCGATGATGGTTGCCGCCGGGTGATTGCCCGGCATGTTAGCCGGCAAATCATCGGGCATGGCGGGCTTGCTTATTGCCACAACTTATTCCCACACTTTACTCCCATTCTACCGGGCCGCCCAGCACATCCAGCGCGGCTTCGGCGTGGCTTGTATTGACGAACTGGCTCATATCGATCTCTTCGTCGTAGCTGAGCTGACCCTGGGCCGCAAAGAAACGCTGCAATTCCATGAGGTCATCCAGCGGTACATTGCCGTTGGGGTCGTGATAGGAACGATTGGCGCGGGCGATGACATCGGCGGGCACACCTGTGTACTGTTCAATGATCGCCAAGTTGGCTTCATCAAACCACGCATCGCCGTTGAGGTCGCGGGCGCCGCGCATGAAAGCCAGCACAAAGCCATCGGCCAGGTCGGGGTTGGCCGTGGTCCACTCTTTATTAAAGTAGATCACAGTCGAGGTGAAATCGGTGATGAAATCTTCGGAGAGACGCACGACGAAGCCCTGATCTTCGGCCAGCGTCACCAGCGGCTCGCCCAGAATACCGGCATCCAGAGTGCCGCTTTCCAGGGCCGGCGCGACTTCGCGGAAGCCGACGCCCAACACCTCGACATCTTCAAATCCCAGATTACCCTGCTGCAATGCGCGCCACAGCCAATATTCGGTCGCCGCGCCTTTGGCGTTGGTCGAGACGGTCATGCCTGCCAAATCGGCCACTTCGGTCAACTCGCCGCTTTCAAAGCGCGCCGTAGAGACGACCAGGGGGCTGGTGAGGGGTGGGCGTTCGGTGTGCAGGGGCGCGACTATTTCAAATTCGATACCGCGGGCCACCGCGTTGAGCATCCCCGCGCCAATCCCGCCGCCGGCTACATCAAAATTACCCGCGGCCACCTGGACCACGTTTTCGGTACCACCTTCGACGGGGAGCAACTCCACGCGCATACCAGCCTCTTCAAAATAGCCCTTTTCAGTGGCGATGAACAGGGGGGCATAGATGGTGACGGGGACGTGTCCCACGCGCACCAGGGGCAATTCGGCATCCGTCGCACTGTCGGTTGCGCTATCCGTTTCGCCATTCGTTTCGACATCGGTATCTGCGGCGGTGGTTGTGTCGGGGGCGGCAGATTCTGAAGTTGGTGGTGTGGCCGCGGGCACGGCACACGCGCCCAGCACCAGGATTAGGATGAGTAACAGGACTGGCTGCACGAACGCGCCGGCATGGCGTCGCAAGCGTTGTGATGTGGTTGGGCAATTGGATGACATGGAGCAGATTCCTCCTGATTACTGGTTAGGGGCTGACGGCTGGTTTCGCAGCTGGCGACTGGCTGCACGTCGGGCGATAAGGTGCGCACGTGCATTCGTGGCGGGCCAATCGGCTACGCAAAGGGAACACACCTCAAATGATAGACGGGAGTTGCCTACGATCCAAAACTAACTTGGGGAAAAATTTCACATATTGCCACGTCTTGCTGTGTTACGCTGATTGCATAGTGTTTGTTTGAATTTTGTGTCATGTTGGCGATGACAGGTGCAAGCCAATCATCCTTGGTATGTCATCAATTATGATTTAGACGCGGCCAACGCCGTGTTTATATTGGAGAAAACTGGAATGAATATCGCGACGCAGGACTCACAGCTCCGCACACAAGCTATTGCGGAGCCGCAAGCCAAAACGGCGACGCGTGTGGCGCGTGCATCAGATGCCGCGCCGCCAGTGTCATCTGAAAACGCGATCCCCCAGCCTGTGGCAAAGTTGGCGGCATGTCCCGATACGCCCAATTGCGTTTCGACGCTGGCAACGGACGCGCAACACGCCATTGAACCCATGCGCTATGCGGGCACACTGGCCGCTGCGCAATCCGCCGCGGCGTTTGCGCAAACCGGCGCAAACTAACCGGCGCAAACTAGGTGGAGTGATCCAGGCGCACGGGTAATTGGGTCAGCCCGCGCATGATGGGGTGGGGACGCCAGCGGAGCGCGCCGGGGTCCGTTGCGAGCGTGAGGTGGGGGAAGACAGTCGTCAGCACTTCAAACGCAACGCGCCCTTCCAGACGAGCCAGAGGCGCGCCCAGGCAGTAGTGGGGACCCAACCCAAACGCCAGGTGGCGATTGTCGCCCCGGTCGAGCCGGAATTGGGCAGGGCTGGGAAAGCGCGTTTCATCCCGATTGGCACTCCCCAGCACGAGGCTCACATGGTCGCCGCGGCGAATATGGGTACCGTGCCATTCCATATCCTGGGCCGCGTAGCGCATGGGAGCACGCTCTACCGGGCAATCGTAGCGCAAAATTTCCTCCACGGCGGCGGGAATCCGGGATGAATCCCTACCCAAATCCGACCAAAGGGATGGCTGCTGCAATAAGGCCAATGCGCCATTGCCAATCAGGTTCACTGTGGTTTCGTGGCCTACCACAATCAACAACAGCAACATGCTAAACAATTCTTCCTCATTGAGCTGCCTATCGAGCTGCGCGCCGCCTGTGCTGTTTTCGTGCAAAAGGCTGGAGATGAGATCGCCGGCAGGCTGGGCGCGGCGGCGGGCAAAGACTGCGCGCAGATAGGCGATGAAGTCCTGGATCATGGGGGCCGATTTTTCCAGCTTGCGCGCGGTGCGTTCGGTATCGGCGGTGGGCGAGATCAGTGCAGTGGACCAGCGGTGAAAGCGCTGATGATCGCGACTGGGGATGCCCAGCAGCTCGGCAATCACGATGATGGGCAGGGGGAGCGCGAACTGATTGATCAGGTCGATGGATTCGCCCATGCGCAAACGGCGCACCATGCGTTGGGCCAGCTCTTGCGCGGTCGCGGTGATGCGCGGTTCCAGCTGTTCGATCATGGGCACCGTAAACGCGCGGTTGACCACGCTGCGCAGGCGCGTATGATCGGGCGCGTCCTGGTTGAGCATGTGGTTGGCGACCAGCCGCAGCAACGGCTGTGGTTCGGACGCAGCCGCCCGTTCGGTGGGGGTCATGGTATTGGCAATATTTTTGACGAAATGGGTGGTGTCGCGCAGCATGGCTGCCACATCGTCATAGCGCGTAACAAAGCAAATGCCGACGTCGTCGCCGTGGGGATTGCGAAACTGGCGGCGCAGGATCGGTGCGTCGCGCCGCAAACGCGCATAGACAGGGTAGGGATTGGCTTTGAATTCGCGGCCAAAGAGTTTCAGGTCGGCAATGGCAGTTTGTTGCGGCATGTGCTCCATTCTACAGAGACCCGCTATATGTGTACAGTCGCCAATGCGGCGCAGTCAGATTCGCAAAGCAGAATCGGCCCGGTATCTTGCCTGCCCAATCCGCGCTATAATAGTAGCTATGGCCCGCAAAATTCTGCACTTGGATCTCGACGCATTCTTTTGTGCGGTGGAAGAACTCCGCCGTCCAGAATTGCGCAATCTGCCTTTTGCCGTGGGCGGACGACCTGAAGGGCGCGGGGTGGTGGCGTCGTGTTCCTATCCGGCGCGGCACTTCGGCGTGCACTCGGCGATGCCTATGGGCCAGGCATTGCGCCTCTGTCCCCAACTTCAGATCGTGCCC
>JBBDIO010000168.1:0-8306 GCA_040880365.1 Litorilinea sp. | reverse complement strand
GACCATGCGCGCTATCGGGAAATGTCACGCGCGGTAATGGCGCGTGTGCAGGCGCTGACGTTGCTGGTGGAGCAGATTTCCATCGATGAGGCTTTTTTGGATGTGAGTGACCGGGTTGAAAGCGGTGAAGTCATCGCCCGCGCGCTCCAGGTTCAAATCCGCGAGGAGTTGGGGTTGCCCTGTTCGTTGGGTATTGCCACGAATAAGCTGGTCGCGAAGATTGCCAACAATGTGGGCAAGGCGGCTACGCCCAAAGATGGACCGCCCAACGCGCTGACCGTGGTGCCGCCGGGGACGGAAGCCGCCTTTCTTGCGCCCCTGGCCTGTGATGAGTTGTGGGGCGTGGGTCCCAAAACTGCCGCGCGGCTACAGGCGCTAGGGATTCATAGCATCGGCGATTTGGCGCAACGGACACCGGGCGAACTGGGGGCGCGCTTTGGCGAAATTGGGCGTCAGCTTGCCCTGCGCGCCCGCGGCATCGACGAGCGCGCGGTGGAAACCGAGCACGAAACCAAGTCGGTCAGCCAGGAGACCACCTTTGTGCGCGATATAGCCGACCGCGCGCAATTGCTGGAGACGCTCCGGCAATTGGCCGAGGGTGTGGCGCGTGATTTGCGCCGCAAGCAACTGGTAGGGAGCACCGTGAAGCTGAAATTACGGTGGACCGATTTCAATACGCCCACGCGCCAGACCACGCTGGCGCAACCGACCGATGATGGCGCACGCATCTATGACACCGCAGTCCAGCTGTTCGACCGGCTTTGGCAGCCGCCTGCGCCGATTCGGCTGTTGGGCGTGGGCGTCAGCGGGCTGAGTGAACCAGTCGGGCAGTTGGGGTTGTGGGATGTGCCTGACCTGCGCACAGAGCGCATTTCTGGGGCGCTGGCGCGCCTGCGCGAGAAATATGGCGAAGAAGTGGTTGTGCGCGGCAGTGATATGACCGATGATCCAGGTGCCGAACGCAGGCTGATAAACGGGCCAAATCCAGGCGACTCAAACACCCATAACAACACCAAGACACACGCTACGCAAGCAGGCGGCATCTATAGAAGGAGAAAACCATGAACGTTTATGACGCAATCCGCACCATGTTGGCCGTGCGCGAATATGAAGACAAGCCGATCCCCGATGCGGTCGTGACGCAGATTCTGGAAGCGGGACGCTATACGGGCAGCTCACGCAATACCCAGCAGTGGGATTTTGTGGTGGTGCGCCAACGGGAGACGCTGGCCGAGTTGGGACGGTTGGCCACAACTGGTCGTTTTATCGGCGATGCCGCGCTGGCCGTTGCCGTGGTTGTGCCCGATGCGCCAGTCGGTTTTATGGATGGTGCCCGCGCGACCCAGGATATGATGCTGGCGGCCTGGGGCGCAGGAGTCGGCTCTAATTGGGTGGGCAATACCAATACAATGCCCATTCGGACTTTACTCCGGATACCCGAAGATCGAATGCTACTCAATATCACGGCCTTTGGCTATCCGGCGCGATCTATCGGGGCGGGCAAAAAGCAGCGCAGGGATCTGGCGCAGGTCGCGCACGCGGAAATGTTTGGGACGCCTTTCGCTGGATAAATCCGAGACTTACTAGCGGTGACAGTAAAAAATGACGGGGAGAATGCAACTGATTCTCCCCGTCATTTTTTACTTTGAGCACCTGCGGTTTATCCCCAATGATTATGCGGTAGCCTGATGTTCCGTATCCTGGTTGTTTGCCAGCAGGGCATAGGTGCCATTGGCCGCCAGCAACTCTGCATGGGTGCCCTGCTCTACGATACGCCCTTCGTCCATTACCAAAATGATATCGGCGTTGCGCACGGTGCTCAGACGGTGGGCAATCACAATTTGCGTGCAGCCCACTGCGCGCAGGTTCTGCTCGATGGTATATTCGGTCGCCGTGTCCAGGTGGCTGGTCGCTTCATCCAGCAAGAGAATGGCCGGTTTGCGGGCCAGGGCACGCGCCAGGGCCAGGCGTTGGCGTTGCCCGCCCGATAACCCGGCCCCACCTTCGGCAACCAGTGTTTCCAGATTCATGGGCATGTGGGCAATATCTCGATCAATGCACGCCAGGCGGATGGCTTCCAATACATCTTCGACCGGCAAATCCTCCTGGCCGAACGTGATGTTCTGGCGAATCGAACCGCTGAACAAAAACACCTCTTGCATGACCACGCCCATGCGCCCGCGCAGGGCACGGCGGTCGATGTCGGACATGGGTATTCCGTCGAAGCGCACGCTGCCGGTGGTGGGCTGATGCAGGCCCAGCAGCAGGCGGGCCAGCGTGCTTTTCCCCGAACCGGAGCGACCGACGATGGCGACCTTTTGCCCAGGCTGGATGCGAATGTTGATGTCGTTCAACACCGGTGTGCTGTGCCGGTCATAGTGAAAGCTCACATGATCCAGCTCTACTGCGCCGAAGCGGGCAGGCGTTTGCGCGCCGTGGATTTCGGGTTCGGCTTCCAGCACATCGGCCATGCGATTCAGGTGTGCGCCCATAGTCTGCAACTGTTGCCCACTCGCGACCAGGGCCGCCAGTGGGGTCAGAAAGCCGGTGGCGAGCGCGTTTAACGCCAGCATCATGCCCAGGCTCAGTGTGCCGGACAGCACTTGCTGCACCCCAATCAACAGCAGAATCAACGGCGTTGCCATTTGCAGGCCGGTGAGCAAGGTATCGAAAAATGCAGTCAGCCGTTGCTTGTCGATGGTGGCGGCCAGCGTTGCGGCGTGCAGCCCACTCCAGCGTTTGAGCACCAAATCTTCGGTGCCGGTGGCTTTGACAATATTCACGCCCGCCAACGCCTCGACCAGATAGGACTGGGTTTCGGTCTGGGTGGCGAGATGCCGTTGCGCCAGGTCGTTCATGCGTCCTGTGCTGGCGAGCAGCAGAATCACCTGCGCCAGGCCGATGAGCACCGCTACCAGGGCAAAGGTTGGGGCCTTGACCAGCAACAGGGCCAGAAATGCGATGACCATGACGCCATCCATAATGGCGGTGATGGTCTGGGTGGTCAGCAGCTCGCGCATCATGGTATTGCTGGAAAGGCGCATGAGCAGGTCGCCGCTGGTGCGTTGCTGAAAGAATCGATAGGGCAGGGCCAGCAGGTGTTCGAGAAAGCCGCGCATCAAACCGCTATCCACTTCCGCTTGCAGGCGAATTAGCACCAGGCGGCGCACAAGCCCAACCGCCATTTGCATGATGACCATCGCGGCCACGCCGCCCGCCAATAGGGGGATGAGTCCCACCTGGCGCTGGGGCACTACATGATCGACGAGCAAGCCGGTCAGCAGGGGCAGACCCAGGGCCAGAAGCTGTACGACTACGGTCGCGACCAGGGCCTTGCCGCCCAGACGCCACGCGCCGCCCGCAACCAGGATGCGGTGAATCTGTTTGCGCCAGGCCACAAAGCGGCGACTTTGGCGGCTGCGCTGAAAGCCGGTATCCGGCTCCAGCACCAACACGATGCCTGTGAAACAGCGGTCAAACTCGGCGGAGGAGACCACGCGCCGTCCGGCTGCCGGATCCACGATGGTGGCGCGGTTGTTGCTGTGCCATTTTTCCAGCACCACAAAGTGCGAAAAATTCCAGTGTAAAATGGCGGGGACGGCCACCTGTGCCAGTGCCGACGGTTCGCTGGAATAGGCCCGCACGCGCAGGCCATAGTGGCGTCCGCTTTGGGCGATGCTCAGTGCGGTCGCGCCGTTGCGACCCAGGTCCATCTGGTCGGCGATTTCGGTGAGCGACACGGCTTTGCCCAGATAGCGGAGGACCATAGTCAGGCAGGCCGCGCCGCATTGGGTGGTGGTCATTTGCAGGATGACGGGCACTTGGCGACGTCGCCAAAAGGTGAACGGGATCAGCAGCAAGCTGCCCACCATGCCCAACGCCAGACGCAGCATGGCCCCGATGCTCAGTGCGGACGCGCCGGGGGGCGGGGGAGTAGTGGGTGTGCCATATTGGTCGAGCGCCGTTTGGCGGTAGAGGGTGCGCTTGCTGTTGATCATGGTTAGTCTCCTGGTGCAATTGGGTGAGAAAGAAACTGCACCGCCGGCCAGGTGGCACAGCGGTGCAGTTTTTGTGTGGGCCGCAAGCCGGGCGGCGGTGGCTTACCCCGAGATTTTGATGGGGAGGCAGTTGTACTGGGGCGTCAGGATATCGCAGACCCGCCCACAGGTTCCGGTGAAGTAGCTGCGACCGGCACCACCGACTTCGGCCATTTCGGCATCGGGCAGTTCGACCATGCCGGCAGGGTTCTGGGGCAGCGCGGCCAGTTCGGCTTCGCTGAGGGTGGCACGGTAGTCGGCGTCTTTCCAGGCCTGAATCAGATTGATGGTGCTCATGGTGTGTTTCTCCTTTGAATGTGTTGCTGAATTGTTTGGTTGTTCTCGTTAACGCTGTTTTGTTTGTGTTGCTTGTGGATGAGTATGACAGGGATGGGCGGCGTGGGCGATGGCCGAAGTAACAGCAAAGGTGTGTTGGAATGCACACTCGCGAAATTGAAAGATTGGAGATGACCGAAACGTGCGAAGGAGGAAAATTGATCTTCAAACTGTGCAACTGGCAGGCGCGAAAAGCGCATACTTCCATGCTGCCCAACGCGTGGAAGTATGCGCTTGCCTCGTTCACGTTATAGACGGATAGCCGCTTCGCGGCGGGTATTTAGCGTTCCCGCCAATATTTGTCACCGCTGCTTGTCCGCCCAAAATAGCCATAGTCGAACAGTTGGCGGCGCAGGTTGGCGGCGTCCGCAAAGGTGTGCCACTGGTTTAAGACCGCGTTGACTTCGGTTTCGCTGTAGAGATGATTGCGCTGGAACTTGTCAATCAGGTAATTCAGCACGACTTGGCGATCCCGTGCCCGCCGCGGCCAGCGGGTTAACTGGCCGTCGCCATTGACAAGGCGCGCTAAAATTTCGGGATCGGTTAATGCTTTGCTGTTTGGCATGTGTGCCTCTTTCGTTATTTGGCCTATCCGAATCTTGCCCAATCACGCGTCTACCGTGGTGGTTCGAGGATTAGAACGCTGGGCGTTTGTGCAGGCGCAGCCAAGCGCAGCAGGGCATAGCCGATGCCCGCAATGCCGACCATGAGGCCGGGGGTTTCTACACCGCCGGGGACGCCACACAGCCAGCCGGTTTGGGGCTGATGCGCCAATACGGTTTGGGCATGGCGTTGGGCCTGGGCGAGCAGATCGGGCCGCCCAAGCGTCTGCGCGGCCTGGATGAAAAGGTCCAGATTGCCCAGGTCGCCGTGGCAAAGACTGTGGCCGCCGCCCAAGCCAAATTGTGCGGTGCCGGCGAGTGCCGCGTCAATTTCCGCGTGAAGGTGCGGATCGTCTTCTGCATGGAGACGTGCATTGTTGAAGTGGGAGAGCAGGGCCAGCCGAGCCAGCCCGATGCCCGGCGCACCGTGACACCAGGCGTGCATGAAGCGGTGGGGAGATTCATCGGCTTCTTCTGGCGCGGCGGTTTCGTCGCGCAGGTCGCGCCAGTTTTGGGCGTGGTCATCAAAGAGCGTGCGCTCATAGGCCAGCGCGGCGCGGGCCAGTTCGGCGTAGCGCGCCGCGGCGGTATGGTCGGGGATGTGGTGTGCGGCCAGGAGTAGCGCCCATGCGATGCCCGCCGCGCCGTGGGAAAATCCGGCCAGCGGCGCGTCGCCCATATTGGGGACCAGCCAGCCCACGCCGACGGATTGGGGGATGGCGTGCGCGGCCAGATGCTCGGCGGCCTGGGCCATATAGGTGAGCAGACCGGCTGCGCGTGTGCATTGCCAGAGCGCGGCCAGCGCGCCGATAAAGCCCGCGCTGCCCGCGATGATGTCGAAATTTTCATCCTGGGCCAGGCGCGCGGCGGCCAGATCGGCCAGGTCGTGGGCCTCTTGCCAGCGCGCGGGTTGCTGCCAGAGTGCGCCCAGATGTGCCAGGGTGTAGATGATGCCACCCCAGCCGTTGAACGCACCGGGGTAGTGGAAGCTTGCCCGGTATTGTTCGATTTCGACGCGCAGGGTAACCAGCGTGGCCGCGGCCAGCTCGGTGTAGCGTTGCTCGCCCGTTATGTGTCCTAGATAGGCCAGAAAAAGCGCGACCCCGGCGTGCCCGTCGTAGAGGTGCATGGTCAGGGGGTTGAGTGACCAGCTTTCCCCATCCAGCCCCAGGCCAATCCAGATGGCGTAATCCGCGCCGCGGTGGGCCGTCTGTTCGAGCCGGTCACCAATGGCGCGGGCCGCGGCGATAAAGTCTGCCGATGGGGGCGCATCGGGCGAGGTGGCGTGTGCGAGGGGAACCGGGGCGCGGGCGTGTGAATCCTGGCGATTGATGGTGGCGAAGGAAGCGTGGATGTACCAGACCTGGCGCGCGCAATCATCGGCATTGAGCGCGGCGAGCCGCGCCTGGACACGCTCTAATCCGGTGTGGGGCAGATAGTTGGCAATGCGTTGGCCGCGGCTGTTCCAGATGTGGCGCGTGCCCGGCTGGGTATGGAAAATGGGCACATCCCCGTTATGCAGATCTGCGACTTCGGACGGCACCAGCGCGGCCAGACGGGGCTTGTCGGCAACTTCCTGCCAGAGCCGGGCGTAAAAGAGATCGCGTTCCGGCGCGTTGCGCAGCAGATCGGGGTGGCTGTTTTCCTGGAGCAGCAGGGAATAGATACGCGTGGCGCGCGCCACAATCCGCACTTCGGTTTGGGCGAATTCCTGGAGCAGGCCGGTGGATGCCAACAATTCGGCGCGGTGCTCTTGCAATAGCTGATAGATGTGGGTGAACCCCTGGGCGACGGCGTGGCCTTGCGTGCTCACATCAATGGCGGCGTCGTCCAGCACAGGCCGATGGCCCTCGGTGGTGAATTCCATGTGTTCGCGGCGCAGGTGCATTTCGTCGGTGCCCACCCCCGCCCAGGTGGGGAGCTTGTCGGGCGTCATCTGGCGTCCGCCTGCGCCCATGCCGCTGATGTCGATGGCGACGGCGCTGCCGGCAAATTGCAGCCGCTGGGGCAACATGCTCACGCTGAGCACCGAATCATCAATGGCGCGTTGGGCCATCTGTTCGGGGCGATCTGCGTCATAGTCGGACAGATTGGGGTGGAACAAGGCTTCCAGGTCGATGAGCATGGGATGTTCACCGGCTGCCAACAGATTCTCAAAGTGGAAATCGCCGGCATAGAGCGCATAGAGCAACGCCAGATAGCCGCCCTGGCGCAGATAGAAGCGGTGTACTTCTTCTGGCGTGGCACACGGCGCGCCGTGGATGAATTCGACCCAGCCATAGTTGGCGCGGGTGAGCAGGGTGAGCAGACGATAGGCGGGCGTGGCCCCGCGCGCGTTGAGCCAGCCCAGCAGGCGCTGGAATGCAGCATCCACCGCCAGCGAACGCGGCTTGTAGACGAGTTTGTGGCCGCCGTCGAAGGTGAGAATGGCGACCGTGCGCCCGTCGCCGTGGGTGTCGCCTTCGCCCAGCGCGATTTCGGTTAGCTGGGTGGGCGCGTGCTTGGCGAAAAAGGTGGTGAGGATGGCAGGCCAGTCGTCGAGCAAGCGCGTGAGCAGCTCGACGATAGCGTCGCTGGTCTGGCGGGCGCGGGTGATGAGATGGCGACCCAGAACCGGATATTCGGCAAAAATTGTGGCGCGGGTCGCGGGGTCGCGCAGGCGCGCTGTAAACGCGGCAAAGCGCGCGGCGGGCGTCTCGCCTGCGAGTTCGCCTTGCAGTCGGGCAATGTGCATTTCCAGCACCAGTGTGCGCTCTACCAGAGGTCCCAATTGCTGGGCGAGGGTGGATAGCACCGTTGTTTCGATTAGCCCATCCGGCACCAGACCAGACGTTTTGTTTTGGCGAGCGGTGGCGAAGACGGCATCCAGCCGGTCTGTGGTGCGGGTCACGGCCCAGGCCATGATCGGCGCGGCCAAATGAAGAAAGCCGCTAGGCCCATCGAGAATCATGTCCACATCCATTTTGCGCAGCGCGGCGTGCAAATCTTCTAACCAGGGCCGCGCATGGGGCAGGCGCGTCTGAATATCCGTTTCGGGTTCGGCCAAAAGGGCGGCCAGTTGGCGCGGCTCGATCCCCTGGGCGGCGAAATACGCTTCAAAGGCCGCGTCATCGAGAAAGGCGGTCTGGGCGCGCCACCGTTGCAGGCGGCGCGCAACGGCGTCGGGGATTTCCACTCCATTTGGGGTGGGTGCGCGTTCGGACAGGCTCAGAGCCTGCCACCAGGCTGGAGTACGTTCCGGGGCAGGTTGTGCGCTGTGATCTGGCGTAGGGTTGGATGAAGATTGGCTGGGTGTGGGCATGGTCTTCTCGTCTGTACTTCGTCTGCGAAG
>JBBDIO010000167.1:21301-24076 GCA_040880365.1 Litorilinea sp. | reverse complement strand
AGGGTGGATATTCCCAACTGAGTATCAGTGTACTCATATGTTAGATGTTAAATGAACGATGGTGAAAGACAGCACCCAGGGTATAGGTCTAGGGCTGTAGGGGAACCACACGCAGTTCCCACGTCTGCGAAATTTCCACAGTGGACATGCCCGCCGGCGTGTCTGTTGCAAGCGGCCTGTTGTCCAAGTTTCCGGCAGTCTGCGCCTGCAAGCCTGCGCACGTCGCCATATAGAAGAGATAGGTTGTATAACCTGTCGGGTCGTTGGGTGAAGCGTGGGCAGAATCGGGCTGCACCTGTGACCATGTAGTATACGCAGCATTGGCCCAATATGCCCAATAGAGAGGCGCGCGCGCGGGCTTATTCTCTGCCGTGTCTACAAGGGAGCTGACGGCTGGGGAAGGGACAATCTGCGCCAGCAGGTGAAGCTGGGCGGTATCGGGACCCAGGATAATGGTCAGATCGGGTTGTTGCGCATAGACGTGGGCCAGCGTATCCAACCCGGCAGGAGAGGGCGTTAGCCATAGCAGGTGATCGCTGGGCGCGACCGCGTGCAGGATGGTATCGGCCTGGGCTTGGGGCGTGCTGTCTGGGGCATCGGGCGGCAAATCGAGCGCGAGCGGCACTATGTTGGCCGTGTTGTTGCCTGGGGTGTCGGTCAACAGCGGCAGCGTTGCGGGGGGCAGGCCCACAACCAGCAGTCGCGCCGGGGTTGCGGTTTGTTGTGCGCCGGGCAGCGCCTGGGCCACTGTGGTGATATAGTAGGCCAGGGCCGCGGGCCAATCCTGATGGGTGGCAAAGTGTCCCTGGGGATGGATCAGGAAGGGGATGCTGGTGGCAAGGTCGGCAACTTCTGTCACAGCCCCAGGCAGCAGAGCAGGTGAAAATGGCCCTAGTATCAAGCGCGTAGCCGGATCCACACGGAGCTTTGCCAGCGCGCGCTGAGATGCGCCGGGCTGATAGGAATCATCGAGCGCGAGAGGCACCCATGCCGTCTGCGGTGGGCTACATTCGGCAATCGCCAGCCGCAACCCCGCCAGCGCAGCATAGCCGGCGGGGCGGTGCTGCCCTTCAAATGGCGCAACCAGGCCGATTTTATGCACCGGCGGCGTGGCACTGATGCAACCGGCAAGCAGCATTGCCAGTAATGTGCCCACAAGCCGCGGGTCGCCCGCCCACCCGAACATACCGCGGGTCGGCTGCCCGACGCGCCGGGCTGGCTTGCCACTCTTCGCGTCATCCCTCACTGTACCTAGTACCCGTAGTTGATGAAGTTCTGTTCGTGTTCGGCAAGGGTGCGCGCGAAAACGTGGCGTCCATCTACGCCGGTGCCCAGGAAGAAGCAATAGTCGGTGGGCGTGGGATTGCTTGTCGCCTCGATTGCGCTCTGACCGGGGCTGGCGATGGGACCAGGGGGCAAGCCCTGGTGCAGATAAGTATTGTAAGGGCTGATGACTGTGACGTATTCGCTGAGGCTCTGGGGTTGCCACCACCAGTTGCCAACGGTGCCCCGGGCATATTGAACGGTGGGGTCGGCCTGTAGATAGGTGCCGCCAACATCCTGCACACAGCGCCCGGCAAGGCGGTTCACATACACGCTGGCAATAATGGGGCGTTCATCGGCCTGTACCGCTTCGCGCTCTACAATACTGGCGAGGGTGAGCAGTTCGCGCCCGTCGAAACCACTGGCGCCGCCACTCAATGCAGCGCCCGCACGCGCGCGGAAGTTATTCAGGAAGGGCGCAATGACAATTTCGGGCGTGCTAGCCAGAACAGGCAGGCGATAGGTATCGGGAAAGAGGTAGCCTTCCAGCGAGGCATCGGCCGGCAGATCTTCCAGGAAGCTGTAGTTGCCATAGATGCTGAGACTGCGCGGTTGGCGAATGGCGGCCAAGAAACGGTCGGGTTCGATGACATTGTTTTCGGCGAGCCGTTCGGCAATTTCTTCGGCGCGGAAGCCTTCGGGAATGGTGACCAGGACTTCTTCAAAGAGCGCAGTTTGCAGGGCTTCGGCCACTTGGGGGATGGTCATGGTTTCGGCGAGCATGAAATTTCCGGCTTCGATGCCGCGTTCCAGGCCGTTGACCCGCAGGTAAAGATTAAAGAGATCGGCATCGTGGACAAAGCCCTCACTTTGCAGACGTGCCGCGATAAAGCGGGCTGCTTCGCCGGGGTTCACCGTAAAGGGACGGGGGCGGGCATCCACGCCGGGCGCGATTGCCAATTCGTTTTCGCGCAGCCGCAGGTTAAAAGACAACACTTGGTTTTCAATATTGTCGGGGGTCAGCGCGCCATCGCCCGCGGTGGGGTCGATAAGCCCGCTGGTCGTCTGGGGTGCGCCCAGCAATTGTTCCTGGAGATGGGCCGAGGCCACAACCCACACCCCGCCCAGCACGGCCACGACCATGAGCATGAAGCCCAGGCGTACCAGATTGGTGAGCAGATTTTCCGGCCCGGTGAGGCTGTGCCAGCCAAAGGCGGGGCGTCCATCGCCGTGGCTGCGCGCCTGTGGGTCCAGGCGTGTGCCCACGCGTACCGACCTGGCTGCCTCGCGGGGGCGCGCGTCGTCCGCGGGGAGAGCCGCACCCGTGGCTGCGGCATAGGCGGGGCGATTGGAGGCCAGGCCGCGTGTTGGCTGATCCCACGCGGCAAAACGCTCACCGCCCGTCGCGCCTGTTGCCCCAGGCCGTGCCGTCGCGTTGGGCGCAAAGGGATTCCTGCCGGCATCTTCCAGAGGATTCATTGCGGGATCCATCGCCGGATCCATCGCCGGATC
>JBBDIO010000167.1:5222-21201 GCA_040880365.1 Litorilinea sp. | reverse complement strand
ATGACCGCAGCCGCTACCGCGTCTTCTTGCTGCGAGACATGTTGCTGCGAGACACGGGGCGCGGTTTGCGGTTTTCCGGCAGATTCGGCGTGCATAATGTTTTGCGCGGCATAGCTGCTCAACCGTTCATCCCAGAAAATGAGGGGCAGTGAGCGCTGGAGCAGGGTACGCATGGCCTGGGCAAAACGCAATGCCCACTTGCGGGTAGAGATGGCTTGCGGGCCTTCGCTGCCGTCCATATTCAGCGGCAGGCCACAGATGATCGCCTGGGCTTCCTGGCGTGTGATGGTCTCGGCCAGGGTGGCAAAATCGGCGCGCCGGCTGCTGCGGTGCAGGGTTGCCAGGGGACGTGCCGCCAGTTGCAGGGGATCGCAGACAGCAATGCCAATGCGCGCCAGGCCTACATCCAAAGCCAGCAGTTTGGCGGGTTTGCCGTGCAGCGGGCCGGGATGCAGTCCTACGCCCGCGACCCGGTGCGCGGTGTCTGCGGTCGTATCCACGGGGCTATCGGCGACACTGTTTTTCGCGGTAGTCGTCGGCGTTTCCAAGTCGGATGTCATCACGGCTGAGAAGTCTGCGCGGTCGCGCTGGGTTCATAGTCGAAACGCACCTGGATGCGGCTGCCAAAACCGGGCAACGTGCTCATCCATTCGGGATCGCGATAGATCTGGGGCGGCTGTGCCAGGGGCCAGCGTTGGCTGATGGCCTGGATGGCGGCTTCGGGTGTGAGGCCCGTCGCAAGGCGTTTGACCTCTGCCACTTCAATGGGCACAACATATTCGGCTTGTCCGGTCATGGTGAACTGTACCGCGGAACCAATGGCATCGGCGCCGGGCGTGCGCTGGCTGCGCACCGTTTCGGCAATGAGCATACCGTGTTCGGGCACGGCGCGGCGGACTGCTGCCAGCATCACCTGGCCCGTTTCCGATTCGTTCATGGCGGTGCCCTGCACACGCATACGCAGGGTCAGACGCAACTCGTCGCCTTCGTCGTCATTAAACTTGTCGAACTGCTGGCCCTGGTTGACCACAAAGGTCTGCACCGACTGGGGCGGCAACCATTCGCCTTCGTTGACTTCGCTGAGCAACTCTTCATAGGCGCGGGCTTCAATATCGGCCTGTACGATTTCCGCCAGTTGGTCGCGGTCGGTCTGGGTGACCACACGCACCAGGGCTGTGCCGCCGCCAAAGGTCCCATTGGGGTTGCTGACGCGCACCCGGAAGCGCAATGCGCCGCTTACGGTGTTAATGGTATTGGCGCGCACGTTGCCGGTGGTGCCTTCTTCAACGGCCTGGACGGGCACTGTGACCCGCGCGCCCACGCCGCCTTCGAGCGTGGCGTGGGCCGTGGTCACGAAATCGATAGGTGTCCCCGTGCTGGTGTTTACACTGGTGCCGCTGGGAATGGGCACGGGCGTGGTGCCCAGATTGCTAAAAACGACCGTGCCGGTGGCGCGCTCGGTGGGTTTTTGTTCAGAGCCGGTGGTAGGAATGACGCCCGATGCCTCTACAATTTTTTCGATGCGGCGCGCGGGCAAACGGTTGTCGTCAAAATCGGCGACGACCACAGTCGGGTCGGCAGTGAGCTGGACGGTGACCGCTACGGCAGCGCGCCCCGGGGCCAGGGTGATGGTGGCGGCGGGCAATACATAGAGCGCGAAGAACGCGACCAGGGTGGCAACCAGCGCACCCATCGCGACATAGCCGGTAAAACGCAGCCAATAGGGCAAGGGGCGGCGGTTGCGTTCTTCCATGTGGATGCGGCGCAGGCGCGTGGCGTGGAGGCTGGGCCGCGCGGTGCGCTTCACAATTTCTTCGCGCCGCCACGGGGGCGGATCGGGCAGACTCGCCGCAGGGTTGCGGGGGTGGATCAAGGGCGCGGCGGGATGCATGTGCCAGGTGGCGGCACTGGTCGCGCTTTCCAGATTTTCCAGGCGGGCAAAGACGGGCACGCCCACCTGGCGCGCAATCTTGCGTGTGACTTCGTCGCGGGTGACCAGTGCCAAATGACATTTTTGCGCCTGGGCCTGGCGCTGGACCAAACGCATACGCGCCGGATTGTCCAGCTCGGACCAGCCTTCGGGCAAGACCAGCGCAACCCGCAGCGCGCGGGCCTGGGCCAATTGGCGTCGGATCGCCTCAATCCCGGCGTCCAGCGGTACATTCAGAATGGTTACACTCACTGCAAGCTTTGCTCCACCCATTCGGGTACAGTTCGCAGGGCATCGGCGAGACGTTCGCGGTCTTTGCCGCCCGCCTGCGCCATATGGGCGCTGCCGCCGCCACCCCCACCAATCAATTTAGCGATATCGCGCATGAGCCGTCCGGCATGGATGCCACGCCCAGTCAGGTCCTGCGTGACCGAGGCCACCAGTTGGGGACGTTTTTCAACGACTGCCCCCACGACAATCACACTGCTGCCCAGCTGGTCGCGCAACATGTCGCTGATCTGGCGCATACCGTCTACATCCTGCGCCGAAACTTCAATCGCCAAAACCGCGACATCCTTCACCTGCACCGCCTGGTCTACCAGCCCCTGGGTATCCTGCTGGGCCAGTTTTTGGCGCAACTGGCCGACCTCGCGCTGCAATTGCTGATTTTGTTCGGAAAGCTGGCGCAAGGCGCTTTCCAGCGTGTCGGGCCGCGTGCGCAGCGTATCGGCAGCCTGCTGGAGAAGTTGAAGTCGCTCCTCGATCCAGCCTTCGGCAGCCCGTCCGGTGATGACTTCGATGCGGCGCACGCCCGCGGCGACGCTGGCTTCGCTCACAATGCGGAAATTGCCGATTTCGGCTGTTGAATAAACGTGTGTGCCGCCGCAAAGTTCCATGCTCACAGCATCTCCGGTTGCGTCGGCGCTGTCGGCAGAGTGACCGGCAGGTGGGTTGGGGGCCTGGTCTTCGCCAAAGCTGACCACGCGCACCTCATCGCCATATTTTTCGCCAAAGAGCGCCATCGCGCCTTCTTCCACGGCGCGCTTATAGCTGGTCCACCGAGTGTTGACATCGTAGTTCGCCAGCACGATCTCATTGGCGCGCCGTTCCAACTGGGCCAATTCTTCCTTGCTCACCGGGCGGCTGTGGGTAAAGTCGAAGCGCAGTCGCCCTGGTTCGACCAGCGATCCGGCCTGATGCACATGGTTGCCCAGATATTGACGCAAGGCCGCGTGCAGAACGTGGGTGGCGGTATGATTGCGCATGATATCCCAGCGGCGGTCACTGTCGATGGCCGCGGTCACCGCGTCACCGGTGCGCAGGGTGCCATTTTTCACCGTGCCCAGATGCACGATCAACCCGGGAATGGGGCGGCGCGTATCGTGGATTTCCACGGACCACACCGGCTGTTCCATATCCGCGGGGAAGTAGTATAGCTCGCCCGTATCGCTGACCTGTCCACCGCTTTCCACATAGAAAGGCGTTTCGGGCAGCACAATTTCCACATGGGCGCCGGCGTGGGCTTCTTCTACAATTTCGCCATCCAGAATGATACCGGCTACGGTGGTATCGGCTTCGGCCACATCTTTGTAAATCAGATGTTCCACGCCATTGGGACCCACCAGACCGGCTTGCTGGATCTGCTGCAACAGACGGCCATAGACCGAAACGTCCAGGGCGGTCTTGTCCTGGGCAGTGGCGCGGCTCTTTTCCTTCTGTTCATTGAGCGCAACGCGGAATCCGGCTTCGTCTACTTGCAAACCCACTTCTTCGGCCACATCTTTGGTGATATCTACGGGAAAGCCAAAGGTGTCCCAGAGATAAAACGCGTCGCGGCCGTCAATTGTGGTCGCGCCTTCTGCGCGCAGCTTTTCGATCAGCTCATCGAGCATGGCAAGCCCGGTGTTGAGCGTGCGATGGAAGCGCACTTCCTCGTCGTAGATGGCCTGGAGGATAAAATCGCGCTTCTGGGGCAGGTCGCTGTAATGGTCGCCCATTTCTTCGACTACCGTGTCGGCAATCTGGCTGAGGAAAGGCTCTTCGAAGCCGATGAGCTTGCCAAAGCGCGCGGCCCGGCGCAGAATCATGCGCAAGACATAGCTACGGCCTTCGTTGCCCGGCAAAACGCCATCGCCGATGAGAAAGGTCACGGCGCGGCTGTGGTCGGCAATCGCGCGATAGCGGTAGAGGTGTTCGGCGCGCTGGGCCGCACTGTGGCCCAACAGCGACTGGATGCGATCCATCATGGGCGTGAAGGCGTCGGTGTCGTAGTTGTTGTCCTTGCCCTGGAGGATGCTGGCGAGTCGCTCTAGCCCCAGGCCCGTATCTACGCTGGGCGCGGGCAGGGGCACCATTTCGCCCGACGCTTTCTGGTCGAATTGCATAAAGACCAGATTCCAGATTTCCAGATATTCGTCATCTTTATTGACGCCATCGGGCACTTGTTCGGCCAGGTCGCCCCAATAGAAGTGGATTTCGGAACAAGGGCCGCAGGGGCCGGTGTCGCCCATCGCCCACCAGTTGTCTTTTTTGCCAAAGCGCAGCACGCGTTCCGGCGTCGCGCCTGCTTCGATCCACAGTTGTTCGGCTTCATCATCGTCTTCATAGACCGAGAACCACAGGCGTTCCAGCGGTAATTCCAGCTTGTTGACCAAGAGATCCCAGGCGAAACCGATGGCTTCTTTTTTGAAATAGTCGCCAAACGAAAAGTTGCCCAGCATTTCGAAGAACGTATGGTGGCGCGGGCTGGGGCCGACTGCTTCCAGGTCGTTGTGTTTGCCGCTGACGCGCATACACTTCTGGCTGGTGGTGGCGCGGTTATAGCTGCGCTGCTCCACACCCAGAAATGTGTCCTTGAATTGCACCATGCCTGCATTGGTCAGCATGAGAGTGGGATCATTTGCCGGGACCAGGCTGCCGCTTTCCACCTGGGCATGGCCCTGGGCCGCGAAGTAATCTAAAAAGAGTTTGCGAATTTCATTGGTGCTCAACGACTTCATTGGGATCCACCCTCACTATTGCGGACAAGAATATTACGAACTGTGATATTGCGAACTGTGATAGTACAGACTGGCTTTCAGGCATTATAGTTTGTATTGGGCATTATATAGTGTAGCCAACCTATACTTAAGGAGGTGATTGTAGGGCAAGATTACAGGGGTGTCAAAGTTTTTGGCCCCGGTTGGCGTCGGGCAAACCGGGCGTTTGCGCGACCGTTGATCTGGGGGAAAGGAAGTTGTATAGTAATTGGCGACGCTGTATCCCTGCTTGTGAATTTGATTGTGCCTTCGCGTGTGGCCCCCTCTTCAAACACATTCGCGTGGAAAATATCACGGATTGCTGCATCCGGAAATCGAATAGGTGGGACTGTTTTATCTGTGGGTGATATTCCTGCTTCGGTATTGCCTGCACAGATTGATCTTGCCCTTAACTATCGAAAACTATCGAAGCTTCACGAAAGCGCAGAACCTGGAAGGATGGTCCTATGATCCGTTTATTCCGTGCATTACCGGCAAGTGTTGTGCTTGTTTTGTTACTCTATTCCGGCGTATGGGCGCAGATTGAATATGAAGTGGCTGTGCTGAACCTCGCGGATGCGCCACTATCCAGCCTGGTGGACGGTACACAGATGCGTCTGGTCATCACCGCTTCCGAGGACGCGGAGGCCGCCACCACGCTCTCTTTCTATCTGGATGACGATGTGCATCATCTGGGCGATTGTGTAATCCCCGACGGTGCGCGCACCTGCACCACCGCGCCCATCAGCACATTAGGCTGGTTTTGGGATGAGGATGGACAGGTGCGCCCGCAACGCGAAATCCATGTCATCAACTATCAGACCAGCGGTTGGTTGCCCGTCGTCGCCCGGAATCTGACAGTCGCGCCGCGCCCGGTGGTTCTGGTACATGGATTCGGATCGTCCTTTTCGACATGGATGGGATATCTGGGGCCGGCGGGGTATCTGGCACATACTGGTCTGCCCGGCTATGCCGTCGGTGATGGACAGGTGCCCGGCGTCATGGATACGGGCAATCTGTTGCGCCCGGCCCAGCGCACGCACACGATTGCTCGCAATTCTGAAATTTTGGGCGATTATATCGCAGCGGTGAAGGCCGAAACGGGTGCCGAAGCTGTGGATCTGGTGGTTCACAGCATGGGCGGTCTGATTGCTCGCTATTATATTGACAGCGTGATGGGGCCGCGGGATGTGGGGCAACTCATTATGCTGGGCACGCCCAATGGGGGCAGCGATTGTGCAGTCCTGGCCCAATCGCTGGGCTTTTATCAGCCTGCCTCTCTGGAACTCCGCACTGGGTATCTGCAAAGTGTTTTTAATCCCCAGATCTTTGAGGCGCGGGGCGTGCCTTTCTTCATTGTGGCGGGGACTGTGATCCAGCGGCGTTTGTTTTCTCCCTGTGGGACTGTGCCGAATGACACTGTAGTTTCCATGCAAAGCGCGACCGCGGTTCCGGCGCAATTGATAGAAGCGCCCTATATCCACACCGATCTTACCACTTCGGAAGCGCTCTTTTTCGACCACGTGGCACCGCTTTTGCGCCGTACGGCCGAGGACTTTGCCGTGAATACGGGGTCTACTGCAAGTGGTGAAAGTGACGTGGATAGCGAAAGCGCTGCGTTGGCCCCCGACACTGCTGATTTGGTCCAGTTTAGTCAGGTGATGACGGGGACCGTGCGCAGTGGCTCCAGCCAGGAACATACCATCCACATTGATCGGGATGTGACGGTCGCCAGCTTTGGGCTTTTCGATCCCTCGCGCTCGTTAACCGTGACGGTGCGCGGCGCCACCGGCAATGAGATCACACTGACTGCGGCCGATAATGGTCTGAACATGATTACCGATCCCGAATCGCTGCTCTATCTGGGCTATGGCTTTGAGAACCCTCGCCCAGGCCCCTGGCAGGTCACCGTGCAGGCCACACCGCGCACGCCGCCCTTGGGCACCGAGTATGCGCTGGTAACGCTCTATGCGGGCGGCGCAACCATAGACGCGGAACTGAGCAATCATCTGCCGCGTCTGGAAGAAGCGGTTCAAATCACCGCCACCCTGACGCTGGGGAACGAACCGATTGCCTATGCGCGCGCCCGGGTGATCGTGGTGCACCCCGACGGCAGGCAGGAATCTATCCCTGTGGGGGCAAGTGGTGAGCTTCTCAACGCGACTATCGTGCCTTCTGTGCCGGGCGTCTATGGGGTGGACGTGAGTCTGGGGACAATCTTGCCCGATGGTACGGTTGCCGAGCGCACCGTCTATCTGGCGTTCGAGGCGTTAGGGCGTCTATCGGGCGGAGGCGATTAGTGCATTGTGCGCGGCGCGGAATGTGGCATGGTATTGCAAGGGGCGACGCTATATCCCATCTGCGCCCCTATGCTATAATGGGCGAATTGTGCCGGGCGGCGAGATTGCGCCCGGCTACTCTGTGCCGTGTTGCTAACCAGTATTTATACGACATTTATACGACAGTTTTTACAGACAGTTCACCGACTGATTCCGACACCGATTCAAGCATGATTCAAGCATAAGGCAGCGATCCGCATGACGACTCCCATGCGACAGCAATATCTGTCGCTAAAGAGTGAACATCCCGACTGTATTTTGTTCTTTCGCCTGGGCGATTTTTACGAAACCTTCGACGACGACGCCAAAACCGTCGCGCGGGTTTGCGACGTCGTGCTGACCAGTCGCCCGGTGGGGAACGACGTGCGCGTGCCGCTGGCGGGTGTGCCCTATCACAGTGTGGATGGCTATATTGCGCGGCTCATCGAGGCGGGCTATAAGGTCGCGATTGCCGAACAGGTGAGCGAACCCGGCAATGGGCTGGTGGAGCGCGCGGTGCAGCGCGTGGTGAGCAAGGGCACGGTGGTGGAGCCGGGCCTGCTCAACGAAAAACGCAACAACTATCTGGCCGCGGTGACTATGGGGCCACGCGGCCACAGTGCCGGTTTGGCCTATTGCGATATCACCACCGGCGAATTTGCCGCGACCCAGATTCAGAGCGAATCGGCTGCCGAAGTGGAACGCCGCATCGGCGAGGAACTGAGCCGTCTCGCGCCCACCGAGTTGATTGCCGTGGATTGGTCGCCGCGCGAATCCAGCCTGTTTGGGCTAATCGATGCGCTCGCGCCCATTCTGTCGGGGGTGGAAGCATGGGAAGTGGAGCCGGACACCGCCCAGGATGCGCTGTTGCGCTATTTTGAGGTGGCGACGCTGGATGGCTTTGGCTTGCAGGGCAAGGGCGCGGCTGTGCGCGCGGCGGCGGCGGTGCTGGCCTATTTGCGGCGGATGCAGCCTGCCGCGCTGGGGCAATTGCAGCGGCTGGCGACCTATGCCGTGGGCGAGTTTATGACGCTGGACGAATCGACCCGGCGCAATCTGGAATTGACCGAGACTATTCGCGGCGGCCAGGTGAAGGGCAGTCTGCTGGATGTGCTGGACAATACGCTGACACCTATGGGGGGGCGGCTGTTGCGCCGGCGTCTGAATCAACCTCTGTTGGATGTGGAATCCATTCAGCAGCGGCTGGATGCCGTGGAGCGGTTTGTGGGCGATACAACCTGTCGCCTGGAAGTCTGCGCGCTGCTACGACCGTTGGGCGATCTGGAACGCTGGACCAATCGCGTGGCCCAGGCGATTGCCGCGCCGCGCGATCTGGTGGGCGTGCGCGATGTGTTGACCTGTATTCCCGCCTTGCAGGATTTATTGAAAGCCGCCGACCTGGATGCGATTCTGCCGCCGTTGCCGGGGTGCGAGGATGTGCGGGCGTTGCTGGACCAGGCAATCGCACCGGAGCCACCTGCCACGCTCAACACGCCCGGCGTCATCTGCTCTGGTTATAGCCAGGAACTGGATGAACTGGTGGACAAGAGCCGCCACGCCAAAGAGTGGATTGCCAACCTGGAACGCACCGAGCGCGAACGCCTGGATATCAAAAGCCTCAAAGTCGGCTATAACAAGGTTTTTGGCTACTATATCGAAGTGACCCACACCCACACCGATAAAGTGCCCGACGACTATATTCGGAAGCAGACGCTGACGAATGCCGAGCGTTATATTACGCCGGATCTGAAAGAGTATGAGTCGCTGGTGCTCAATGCGGATGAGCGGCGTCTGGAGATCGAGCAACAGATTTATCGGGATGTGTGCGCACAAGTGGCGGCACGCGCCGGACGCTTGCTGGAATTGGCCGCGGTGCTGGCGACGCTGGATGTCTACACGGCTTTGGCCGAAACCGCGCTCATGCGCCGCTATGTGCGCCCGGTGGTCGATGAGGGGCCTGCGATTCAGATCGTCGCGGGGCGGCATCCCGTGGTGGAGCTGACGCTGACTGATGAGCCGTTTGTGCCCAACGATACCGAACTCACACCCGATGCGTGTATTCATGTGCTCACCGGCCCCAACATGGCAGGCAAGAGCACCTTTTTGCGCCAGACTGCGCTGATCACGCTTATGGCCCAGATCGGCAGTTTTGTGCCTGCCGATGCCGCCCAGATTGGGGTGGTGGATCGCATCTTCACGCGCATTGGCGCCAGCGATGAGATTCACCGCGGCCAATCTACGTTTATGGTGGAGATGGTGGAAACCGCCAATATTCTGAACCACGCCACCCGGCGCAGTTTGCTGGTTTTAGATGAAATCGGGCGCGGCACCAGCACGTATGATGGGCTTGCCATTGCCTGGGCTGTGGTGGAATATTTGCACAATCACCCCGAACTGCGAGCCAAGACGCTCTTTGCCACCCACTATCATGAGCTGACCGAGCTTGCCGAACGTTTGCCGCATGTGGTCAACTACAATGTGGCGGTGGATGACAGCAGCTCTGGGACCGGCGACGGCGATGATGTCGTCTTTTTACGGCGTATCATTCCGGGCAAGGCCGACCGCTCGTATGGCGTGCATGTCGGACGCATGGCCGGTTTGCCGGGGGCGGTGGTGAGACGAGCCGAAGCCATTCTGGCCGACCTGGAGCGCAGCGGCGCGGCAGGTCCGCGCCGTTTGCTGGATAGTGATGATGCAAAGCCCCGCGCCGCGGCTACCCAGGTTTCACTTTTTGCCGATGTCCATCCGGCAGTCGAGGCATTGCGCAAACTGGATGTGAATGGATTGACCCCTCTGGACGCGCTCAACCGGCTCTATGAGCTACAACAGTTGGCCGCACAGAAATGAATAGGGAATCATGACTGGATCAACCGAAACGCCGGCAGTCGCGCCTGCGACCGCGGAACCCACCACGGTAGAGAAACTGCGCGGGCTGCGGTGGAGTATTCTTTCCAACGCGACCAACACCGTATTTTCCCAGTTTACCTTCTTTGGTTCACCCTTCGTGCTCTTGCTCAGCGCGCTGGGCATGAGCAAACCGCAAATTGGATTGATCCTGTCGTTTTTGCCCTTTGCCGGGTTGATTGCGCTTTTTATCGCGCCCACGGTGGCGCGCTATGGCTATAAGCGCGTCTATATTACCTTCTGGGGGCTGCGCAAGATTATTACAGTGGGGCTGCTCTTTTTGCCGTGGCTGGCGGCAAGCCTGGGCGAAACCGGCATGGTGTTCTATGTTTCGGCGATTATGGCAGGCTTTGCGCTGAGCCGGGCGATTGCCGAAACCGGCTTTCTGCCCTGGGTGCAGGAATATATTCCCAATTCGGTGCGCGGCCGCTATTCGGCCACCAATAGCATCTATACCACGCTTTCAGGGTTGGCAGCCGTAGGCGCGGCGGGCTTTGTGCTGGATCGCTCCAACGATCTATCGGCCTATATTCTGCTGATTGCCGCGGGCATCGCCTTTGGGGGTGTTTCCACCTGGGCGGCGACCAGGATTCCCGGCGGCGCGGCAGTGCAGCGGACGCCCGAAACCCCTTCGTTGCTGGGTGGGATGCAGGCCGCCATGAGCGACGGCAACTTCATGCGCTATCTGGCAGGGGCCTCACTCGTCACGCTGGCTTTGGTGCCCATGATGTCGTTTCTGCCCCTCTTTATGCAAGAGGTGGTGCTGCTCAGCGCAGGCTCGGTTGTATTGCTGCAGGCGGGCGTGCTGGTGGGCCATCTGGTCTCCAGCCTGGCCTGGGGGCTGGCGGCAGATCGCTATGGCAGCAAGCCGGTGATGATTGCCGGGCTGGTGATGAAATTGCTGTTGCCGGTGATGTGGTTTGTGATGCCGCGGGATACGGAGATTAGCCTCTATATTGCGCTGGCAATTGCCGTGTTGGTGGGTATTTCGGATATGGCGTGGGGTATCGGCGCAGGGCGGTTGCTTTTTGTGAGTGTGGTGCCGCCCCATCGCAAGACCGAGTATATGTCCTTCTACTATGCGTCGATTGGGGTGGTGGGCGGCATTAGCCAGTTAATGGGCGGGTGGATTCTGGAATTCTCCGGCGGGCTTTCGGGCCAGATATTGGGCCTTGCCATCGACCCCTATACGCCGTTGTTTGTCATGGGTCTGGTGCTCACCCTGGCAACCCTTGTGATCCTGGGCAGTATCCGCGCCGATAATGTCTTTGGTGTGATCCAGTTTGCCGGTATGTTTTTGCGGGGCAACCCGTTCCAGGCAATGGGCGCGATGATTCGCTATTATCAGGCGCGTGACGAGCGCACGACCATCTCCATGACTGAACGATTGGGGCGGGCGCGCAGTCCGCTGGCGGTGGAGGAACTGTTGGAAACGCTGCGCGATCCCCGCTTCAACGTGCGGTTCGAGGCGATTATCGCTATTGCGCGTATGCCGGCGGATCCCCGTCTCACCCATGCACTCATCGAGGTGTTCAGCGGCACCGAACTGGCGTTGCAATCGGTCGCAGCCTGGGCCATGGGGCGCATTGCCGATCCCGAATCGCGCGCGGCGCTGCGTGCGGGGCTGGATTCCAAATATCTTTCCATCCGCGCCCACAGCGCGCGGGCATTGGGCGCGATGCAGGATCAGAGCATCGCCGATGAGTTGTTGCAACGGCTGCCCGCTGAGGCCGACCGAGGTCTGCAAATGGCCTATGCGTCGGCACTGGGCAATCTGCGCACCGAAGCCGCGTTGGGGCCGCTGCTGGAATTGCTCTACGCCACCCACAACCCCGGCGCACGGCTGGAGCTGGCCCTGAGTGTGGCGCGTATTCTGGGCGATGAACATGCGTTTATCCAGCTGTTGCGCGCGGCGCGCGGCGATTTGGGCACTTCGGCTTCGCAGGCGGTGAGCGCGTTCAAGCGCCGTCTGGAGCGGGCCAAACAGCTTTCGCCCGAAATGGCGGCGGCTTTGCAGGATGCCGCAAACGCCTTTGCCCGTCTGGATGTGGAGGGGGGCACCGCCGGGTTGAGCCGGGTGCTGGCCCTGGCAGCCGAGCCGACCGAGCTATCTACATTCTCGCATGCCACTACCACGATGATGCGGGAAGGCAGTTTGCGCCTGGCAGAATTTGGGGCCGAACATTTTGAAACGGTGCTCCTGAGTCTGCACGCCCTGCGTACGGCAGAGGTGATCCGCACATGAGCACCGAACTGACGACCGTCGAAAAGCTGAGCGGCCTGCGCTGGAGTATTTCGTCTAACGTTGCCAATACGGTTTTTGTGCAATATACATTCTTTGGCTCCATTTTTGTGCTGTTTCTGAGTGCATTGGGGCTGAGTCGTTCGGCGATGGGGCTGGTGCTTTCATTCCTGCCCTTCTTTGGCCTCACCGCGCTGTTTGTTGCGCCGTGGGTGGCGCGCATTGGCTATAAGCGCGCCTACATCATCTTTTTTGCCGCGCGCACTGTGGTCGCGCTCTGTCTTGTCTTTACGCCGTGGGTGATGAACGCCTATGGCTCCGAGGCGACGATTCTGTATGTGGGCGTGGTGATCGCCCTCTTTGCTATGGTGCGCTCGGTGGGGGTCACGGCCAGTTTTCCCTGGGTGCAGGAATATGTGCCCAATAGTGTGCGCGGCAAATATACTGCCATTAATAACATCTTCACCACCGGCGTGGGCTTTTTGGCGGTTTCGGGCGGCAGTTTCATGCTGGCGCGCACCACTGGTCTGGCCGGGTTTATGTGGCTCATCGGCATTGGTGTGGTCTTTGGCACCATTTCGGTGGGGCTGGCGTTCAAAATTCCCGGCGGCGCGCCCATGCCCCCCCATGTGGAAGGCGAGGAGGATAAATCCCGGCGCGATCTGATGACCGCGCTTCGAGATCGCGATTTCGTCTTTTATCTGGCAAGTGTTGCGTTGATCATCATAGCGACTGTGCCGATTGGCTCGTTTCTGCCCCTCTTTTTGCGCGAGGAGATTGGGCTGAGCCAAAGCGCAGTGGTGTGGCTGCAATCGGGTACCCTAATCGGCACGCTGCTTTCGGGCTATTTGTGGGGTTGGGCTGCCGACCGCTATGGCAGCATTCCCGTTTCGCTCTACGGCATGGGGATGCGCGCGTTGCTGCCGTTGATCTGGATGCTCATGCCGCGCGATGGCGATACCATCAGTTTTGGCATCGCGCTCTTTGCCGCGCTGCTCCAGGGGGTGGCGGATATGGGCTGGGGCATCGGCTCGGGGCGCTTGCTCTATGTGCGGATTGTGCCGCCCGAAAAGCGCAACGATTATATGGCGGTCTATTACGCGTGGATTGGCATCATTGGCGGCATCAGCCAGCTGAGCGGCGGCTTTTTGCTCGACCTCTTTGAGAATTTGCGGTTCCAGATCTGGATTTTTCATGTCGATCCGTTCCTGCCCATTTTTCTCATGGGCCTATTTCTGCCATTCATCAGTTTTACGCTCTTGCGGGGTGTGCGCGAGGAAAAATCGATTGGGATGGGGGAATTTGCCGGGGTCTTTTTGCGGGGCAATCCGTTTTTGGCCATGAGTTCCATGATCCGCTTTCATTTGGCCAAAGATGAACATTCTACCGTGTTGATGACTGAACGCCTGGCACGCGCCAAGAGTCCGCTGACGGTGGATGAGTTGTTGGAGGCGTTGGAAGATCCCCGCTTCAATGTACGCTTTGAGGCGATTATTTCGATTTCGCGCATGATGCCCGAACCGCGCCTGATTCAGGCGTTGGAGAAATTATTGGTAGGCAGCGAGCTGGCGTTGACGGTGGTGGCAGCCTGGGCGTTGGGTCGTCTGGGCGATATGCAGGCCGCGCCCGCGCTGCACCACGCGCTGAATTCGGAATACCGCTCGATTCGCGCACATGCGGCGCGCGCATTGGGCGCGCTGGGCGCGCTGGGCGACGCGACGGTTGCCAATGATTTGCTGGCGCGCCTGCATACAGAGCCGGATAAGGGGCTGCAAATGGCCTATGCATCGGCGCTGGGCAATCTGGGCAATACCGAAGCGACCAATACTGTGTTGCATCTGCTGGCGACGATTGGCAACGAAGGCGCGCGGCTGGAGCTGGCTTTGACACTGGCGCGTCTGGTGGGGGATGAACATCACTTTATTGGCCTGTTGCGCACGGTGCGCAGCGACCCCGCGACCGCGACGGCCCAGGCAATTTCCAGTTATCGGCGCAAGCTGGGGCGGCGGGTGCGCCGAGGCAGCGACCAACTGCGTTTGGCCGACCGCTGTGCCGAAGCCATGGCCCGCAATGAACTGGTGCGCGGCGCGCATCTGCTGACAGAGTTGATCCGCAACCGCTCGGAGCGGCAATTTAGCGAACACGGTAATCTGATTTTGTCGGAGTGTGCCCGGCAGTTGGAAAATGAAGCCGAACTGGATGATGTGAATCACCACATGGAGTATCTGATTCTGGCTTTGCACACATTGCAGGTAGATCAGCGGATGCGCAGTTGACAGGGCAGGTCTTTTGGTGGGTACGAGGTCTATTAAACATTTTAGCAGGCTGGACAGGTAGGCTAGAGGAGTGTCGGGATTGAAGAATGCCTTGCGCGACAGTATGTTGTTGCCGGTCTATGTACCGACGATGGTGCTGGCTTTTGGCACCGGGATGCTGGTTCCCATCTTGCCGCTCTATGCGCGGTCGTTCGACATCTCCTATGCGTTGATTGGGGTGGTGTTGGCGAGCCAGGGGATTGGCAATCTGATCGGCGATATCCCGGCAGGTGTGCTTTTGGGGCGTTTGGGCGAAAAACGCGCCATGTTGTTCGGGGTTCTGCTGCTGGGGCTGGCGACCACTGCCAAAGGTTTTGCCCAGTCGGTACCCGAACTGGTGATCTATGGCTTTGCTGCGGGCGTGGGCAATGCGCTGTGGAATATTTCGCGCCATGCGTATATTACCAGTGTGACCCAGCTGCATCAGCGGGGGCGGGCCAATGCCACGTTTGGCGGCATCGGGCGCATTGGCACCTTTGCCGGGCCATTTGTGGGCGGTGTGGTGGCGGCGTCGTTGGGTTTGCGCTTTCCGTTTTTTGTCTTTGGCGCAATCACGCTGTTGGCGTTTGCCGTTTCGGCTTTGTTCATTGTCGAAGTCAAATCTGAACAGATTGCACACCGGGGCGGGATGCGCGGCCATTCGCGCCATCTTGTCGGCTTGTTCCGCACCCATGCGCGCATCTTGACGACAGCCGGTATCGGACAGCTTTGTGCCCAGATGATTCGGTCGGGACGCACGGTGATTATTCCCCTCTATGCCGCGGATGTGGTGGGGCTGGATGTGAATGCGATCGGCCTGGTGGTCACGCTGGCGGCGGCGGTGGATATGGCAATGTTCTATCCGGCGGGCCTGATCATGGATCGTTTTGGACGCAAATATGCTATGGTGCCCAGCTTTATTATCCAGGCATTGGGCATGGCGCTGATCCCGTTTACCGCCACGTTTGGCGGGCTGGTGGCGGCGTCTATGATCGTGGGCTTTGGCAATGGGATCGGGTCGGGTACGATGTTGACGCTGGGGGCCGATCTCGCGCCCAAGGAATCTATGGGCGAATTTTTGGGCATGTGGCGGCTGATCGGCGATTCGGGGTCTAGCGGTGCGCCCCTGGTGGTCGGCTCGATTGCCGATGTGGTCGGACTTTCGCCGGCCACCTGGGTGATCGCTCTGGTGGGGTTGGCGGCGGCTGGTATATTGGCAAAGATGGTGCCCGAAACATTGAGGGCGCGCGACCCGGTAGTCGAAGTGAAACCGG
>JBBDIO010000167.1:0-5122 GCA_040880365.1 Litorilinea sp. | reverse complement strand
AAGATGGTGCCCGAAACATTGAGGGCGCGCGACCCGGTAGTCGAAGTGAAACCGGTGCGCACCGGCTAGTGTTTGCGCGCGCAATGATTTATATACACAACGGGTTAGACACAGCAGGCAAGACGGGCAAGGAATTTGGGTATGACAGCGGATTCGCGCTATAAAGCGGCGGGCGTAGATATCGAAGCGGGCAATCGTGCCGTCGCACAGATGAAGCCTGCTATTCGTTCGACCTATTCGGCGAATGTGCTGGCCGATGTGGGCAGTTTTGGCGGCTTGTTTGCGTTGAACAATCTGCCCAATGCGCCGGTGCTGGTGGCTTCCATCGATGGAGTGGGAACCAAGGTCAAGCTCGCGGCCCAGGTTGTCGCGTGGGAAACGGCGCGCGGTTCCGATGCGGCGCGCGTTAACCAGATCTGGCAAGGCATCGGCCATGATTTGGTGAACCACTGTGTGAACGATATTCTGGTGCAAAATGCGCGCCCGCTCTTTTTTCTCGACTATGTGGCCGCGTCAAAGCTGGCGCCGGATGTGGTGGCACAGGTGGTTATGGGCATGGCGGATGCCTGCCGCGCGGCGGGGTGTGCCTTGCTGGGGGGCGAAACCGCAGAAATGCCGGGCGTCTATGCGCCGGGCGCGCTGGATGTTGCCGGGGCCGTTGTGGGGTTGGTGGATCGCGCGGCAATTTTGCCCAATCAGACGGCCATGCGCGCCGGGGATCTGCTGGTGGGGCTGCCGAGCAGTGGCCCACATACCAATGGCTATTCGTTGATTCGTCGCGCGCTGGTGCCAGGCGGCGATGATGCTGTGGGTGATGCCGGCGGGGCCGCTGCGCTTTTGGACACGTTTATCGACAACGGGGCCGGCGGAAAGCTTGCGCTGGCGCAGGCGCTGTTGATGCCCCATCGCAGCTATGTGGGGGAGATTGACCACTTGACCCAGGCCGATCTTTTGCCCAAGGGCTTGGCGCACATCACGGGCGGTGGGTTTTTTGATAATGTGCCGCGGATTTTGCCGGAACACCTGGCCGCGCGTGTGGAACCTACGCGTTGGGAACCCGGTCCGCTCTTTGGGCATATTGTGGAAAAGGCGGAACTGGAGCAGGCCGAGGCCTATCGGGTTCTGAATATGGGGATGGGCATGGTGTTGGTCATCGACGCCGCTCAGGTCGATGCGGTGCAAGCCTGTCTGCCCGACGCACGGGTGATGGGTGAACTGATGGCGCGCGGCGCGCAAGATGCGCCTTTTGTGCTGGGGTAGTTGGGCGTGGGAATTTTTAATTTGATGTCCAGGTTGAACAGGGCTGCGCTCACCGCCCGATTTCATGCCGGTTCATGCCGGTGAATCGCTGCCGACATCACCAAATTGCAGATGCTCTATGTCTGACCATTCATTTTTAACCGGCTAAACGCCATTGGCAACGAGGATGGGGAACGATGAGTCGATTGGCAGTTCTGATTTCGGGTAATGGCACGAATTTACAGGCGATTCTCGATGCAATCCGCAGCCGGGCGTTGGATGCGGATGTGGTGGTGGTGGTTTCCAATCGGCGCAATGCCTATGGATTGGAACGCGCCGAAAAGGCGGGCATTCCGACTGAATATCTGCCGTTGAAGCCATTTCGCGACGCGGGCAAGAGCCGGCGCGACTATGATACCGAACTGGCGCGCCTGGTGAAGGGCTATCTGCCCGACTGGGTGATCCTGGCCGGGTGGATGCACATTCTCGGCAATGCGTTCATTCGCCATTTTCCCTATCGCGTTGTGAATCTGCATCCTGCGCTGCCGGGTAAATTTCCGGGCGCAACTGCCATTGAAGATGCCTGGGCGGCATTTGCGCGCGGGGAGATTCGCGAAACCGGGGTGATGGTGCATCTGGTCCCCGATCAGGGTGTGGATAGCGGGCCGGTCATCGAAAAGCGGGCCGTACCCATTTATCCGCGCGATACACTGGATTCGTTGACCAACCGTATTCATCAGACAGAACATCAGGTTTTGATCCATGCGTTGCAACGGCTGACCGAAGGCGATGGAGAATTTTAGTTTTCTTTTCGAGTTTGACTTTTGCTAAGAGATTGTGTAGTGTAGAAGCTTGGGACCTTACAAAATGTGGGAATGCACGTCAGGTTCACGTTGTGCAGTCGCATCAGGCGATTCGATGACGGGACGTGTGGGTTTATCATCCTCAGTGTGTCGAGGGTGTGGCGGTTATCTCCGTTTGCACTCTGACTATCTATCTTGACGTTATGAATGTGCTGCCCCGGCATACCCCCGTTATACACGGTGGGGCAGGATTCGGGTCGTATTCTCAAGCGCGACCGACGCAAGACAATCCCTGTTTGCCATTGGGTAAAGTGAACTAGGCGTGAACAAGCGGTCTTCGGTTGTTGACCGTTCAAATTTATATCTTTAGAAGGAGAAACTATATGCGGAAACTACTTCCCATATCTGTACTCGTATTGGTTTTTGCGTTGATGGCGGCTTGCGCGCCGGCGGCACCGGCACCCGCAGATGATACTGGCATGGACGATGCTCCAATGGCAGAAGGTGGAATGGCAGAAGGTGGCGAAACGCTGCGCTTTGGCATTGATGCCGCGGATCTCGGCAATCTGGATCCGCACTATGCAACCTCTACCCCCGACCGCACCGTTGTGAGCATGGTCTTCAACGGCCTGGTTCGCTATGCGCCGGGCGAAGCGCCTGCTCTGGAACCGGACCTGGCGACGGCAATTCCCGAACCGACCATGGATGGCGAGCAGCAGGTTTGGACGTTTGAACTGCGCGAAGGCGTGATGTGTCATGCCGGACCCAACACGGACGCGTATGAACTAACCTCTGCCGATGTGGTCTATTCGCTGAACAAAGCCGCCAACGCCGATACTTCGGCCTTTGCCGGTGAATATGCCGGTATGAGCTTTGCGGCAATCGATGACTATACGGTTGAAGTACGTGTGGAGACGCCCGTCTCGCCTGTGCTTTTCCTGCCCAAGTTTGCCGACTATGCGGGTGGGTTTGTCGTCTGTGCCCAGGCCTATGAAGCGATGGCGGACGATGTGGTAACCCACCCTGTGGGAACGGGGCCGTTCATGTTCCAGAGCTACACGCCCCAAGACCGGGTGGTGCTGACTGCCAACGCCGATTACTGGCGAGGCGCGCCCGCGCTGGCGAGCGTTGAACTGCGCTATATGCCCGACATCAGCAGCCGCGAGCTGGGTCTGCGCGCCGGTGAGCTGGATGTGATTGACGGTCTGGACGAAGCGCAGTGGATTGAATCCACCGACGCCGAAGAAGCTTTGGCCGTGGATGTGTTTGGGGTTGGCGAGTTGCTGACCATTCATTTCAACATGTCGATTCCGCCCATGGACGACCCCCTGGTGCGCCAGGCGATTGCCTATGCCGTGGATCGGGAAGAATTCCAGGCGCTCTTTGGCGACCGCGTCGCGACCATCTCCTATTCCCCCGTGCCCCATCAGCTAATGGACGGCGGCCTTACGCTGGAAGAAACCCAGGAGCTGGGGCTGGATTACAGCTATAATGTGGAACGCGCCCAGGAATTGCTGGCCGAAGCCGGTTATGCCGATGGCTTTGCCATCGAGGTTGTGACTTCGGAAATGCGCGCCTATCGGGCACCCTATGAAAGTCTGCAAGCCCAGTTGTCGCAGGTGGGCATTGATATGTCGGTGCAGGTTGTCGATCATGCCAGTATGCACAGCCAGATTCGCCTGAACACGAATCCGATTGTGCTCTATGTGGCCTATCGCCCCAATGCCGATGCCTATTTGACCCGTTTCTTCCATTCCGATTCCAGCGTCAGCACTGGCGCCAGCCCGGATACGAACTTCTCGCACTATGATCAGATCGACGATTTGATTGAAGAAGCGCGCGCCGAAACCGATGCCGAACGCCAGATCGAGCTGTGGCGCGAGGCCCAGGTGCAGATTCTGGAAGATATGGCTTCGCATACGCTGCTCTATCAAAACCAGGTCTATGCCCGCAGCACTAGTGTGGACTATGGTCATCCCCTGGTCAACGTGTTGAATCTGAACCCGCAGATCACCGAACAGACCACGATCACCCGCTAGCAAGGGTGCTGTTACCGTAGGTAAAAGGTTGCGTGCCCTTTCCGTCAGACCGCTGGTTTGCAGGAAAGGGCACGCTTTTGTCTTTCTGTTTTTGCGGATATGCCCATGCTAAAATACATGTTCCGCCGCCTCTTGTTGGCGATCCCCACTTTGTGGGCCGTACTGACCCTGGTGTTTGTGATTGTGCGGGTCTTGCCCGGTGATCCGGCGCAGGCTGCACTGGGCGATTTTGCGACACCCGATGCCGTGGAAGCTTTGCGCGTGCGCATGGGGCTGGATGTGCCGCTCTATGTGCAATATGTGCGCTTTCTGACGGATCTGCTTCAGGGCGATCTGGGGCGTTCGCTGATTACCGGCGTTTCGGTGACCGAGCAGATCATCTTTGTGCTGCCCTATACATTGCATCTGACAATCGCCTCCATCTTTCTGGGCATCATCTTTGGGGTGCCCCTGGGCATTGTGACCGCGCTGCGCCGTAATAGCGCTGTAGATTATATGGGGCGCGTCTTTTCGCTGGCGGGGCTATCGGTGCCGGCGTTCTATCTCGGTATTATTATGATGCTGATTTTTTCCGTGCGCCTGGGCTGGTTTCCGGTGGTAGGCGCGGGCACACCCGGCGATTGGGGCAGTATCATCTATCACCTGATTTTGCCGTCTGTGTCGCTGGGCCTGATTATGACCGCGTATGTTACACGCATGACCCGCTCGGCCATGCTCAATATTCTGAGCGAGGATTATGTGCGGACGGCGCGTTCCAAGGGGCTGGAGGAGCGTGTCGTATTGGTGCGCCATGCCCTGCGTTCGGCCATGATCCCCATTGTTTCCATTGTGGGGATTTTCACCGTGAGCCTCATCGGGAGTTCGGTGATGACGGAAATCGTCTTCAACCGCCCCGGCCTGGGGAAGCTCATGGTCGGGGCGATGAAACAGCGCGACTATACCATGCTCCAGTCGATCATGGTGGTCTATGCATTGATTATTGTGGTGATCAATGTGGTCGTCGATATGTTATATGGCGTGGTGGACCCGCGGGTGCGCTAT
>JBBDIO010000166.1:22320-24314 GCA_040880365.1 Litorilinea sp. | reverse complement strand
ATTTTAGACGGCACATTTTAGACGGCACATTTTAGACGGCACATTTTAGACGGCACATTTTAGACGGCATGGTAAGACCTCATGTTGAGATCGCAATGTTGAGACCTTGTATTCCCTATATTTAGGTCTGTGGAGAGTGGCAGCATGGATAAATTGAAAATCTGGGGTGCAATGCGCGAATTGATCGGTTGGCGAAGTTGGGTTGGGCGCGGGCGGGTGCATCTGCGCCTGTTGGTGGCGCTGATGGCATTTTGTCTGCTTGCCGCCAGTCTGGGAGTCACACCCGTCTGGGCAGATGATGACGACGACGATATCGACGAGTTGGTCATCAAGCTGAATCCCGATGCAGGCGCGACGATCGACGAGATCAACGCCTATTATGGCACGGCCACGCTCAATACGCTGTTGGAATCGCGCGGGATTTATCTGATCCATTTGCCGGATCTTCCGCCCTTTGATCCCGACCCAGAAGACGATGATGACGATGACGACGGCGATGATGATGACGACGGCGATGATGATTTCGAAGCTGAAGACTGGGAAGAATTGTTCGAGAATGATGTGCGCATCCTCTATGCTGATCCCAACTTTTCTAGTGAAATTCCCGAAAGTGGGGGCAATTTTACCTGGTCGTGGGGCGGCGAGGACGAAGAGCCACGCACCACCCAATATGCGCGTCAGACGCTGGCGCTAGATGCTGTGCATGAACGGAGTACCGGCGTGGGGGTTGTGGTGGCTGTGTTGGATACGGGCGTGCAGTTGGACCATCCCGCGCTGGCGGATCGGCTCACCGCGGCCCGCTATGATTATATCGACGATGATGCTGATCCCGACGACGCCGGCAATGGCCTGGATGATGACGGCGACGGCCTGATTGATGAGGCGGTGGGACACGGCACACATGTTGCAGGGATTGTGACGCTGGTTGCGCCCGATGTCCGCATTATGCCGGTGCGGGTCCTCAATTCGGATGGGCGCGGCGAAATTTTTCGCATTGCCGAGGGGATTCTCTTTGCCACGGAAAATGGCGCGCATGTGGTCAATCTCAGCCTGGGCGCGGCGGAAGATTCGGATCTGCTGGAAGATGTAATCGAAGACGCCTTGGGAACGCACGGCGTTGTGTTTGTGGCGGCGGCGGGAAATCTGAATTCTTCCAGCCCCCAATATCCGGCTGAGGAAGGTGATGTGATTGCGGTTAGCGCGGTAGATGAAACGAACCGCAAGGCCGATTTTGCCAATTATGGGGAGTGGATTGACGTAGTGGCGCCGGGCGTGGGCGTTTATAGTACGGTGCCAGAGAATGCCTATGCCTATTGGAGTGGTACATCGATGTCGACGCCGATTGTGGCGGGGCAGGCTGCACTATTGCGCAGTCTGGCTGGAGAGATTTCGCCCACTACGATTCGTTCGGTTATCCGCCGCACGGCACAGTCGGTGGATGCAGTGAATCCTGACTATTCCGAACAGATGGGGCAGGGCCTCGTGGATATTGCGGTCGCACTGGATACGCTGTGTAGTGAAACTGTGTGTCAGCCGACGCTACCCGATGATGAGCAGCCGACGCCGCCCGATGACGAGCAACCGACACCGCCAGATGACGAACAACCGACGCCACCGGACGATAAGCAACCGACACTGCCGGATGACGAGTCGCCTACTCCCCCTCAGGACAATCCGGCTGGGGCCAGTGAGTGTCCCTGTCGTGTCTTGCTGCCGGGCTTGATGCGCAATGCGCGGTAGCCCGCTTTGAACTTTGGGCAGGTCGCAAGGGGCACGGCAATTAACGGAAATTGACGAAATCTGGATTTGACAGTTATTTGGGGTAGTGGTAATATTATCAGTCGCAATATAATAGCCACCGATGGCTGATGTCGAATCTTATGTATAGCTGTTTGGGCGAACATGTAGTATACTTTCTGTATGCATTTTAGGCAGAATCGCGTTTGCACAAGGCCAATCGAGGTTTGTTGACCGGTATTAGCTGACACACCTTC
>JBBDIO010000166.1:17814-22220 GCA_040880365.1 Litorilinea sp. | reverse complement strand
CTGGCATGACTATCGCGGGCGTGATTATCGCTGGTTAAATCTATGCGTTCAAGGGTGCTGGTGTTGCGCACATTGCTCGATTTTGAATGCTGGTTAGTATTGGAGCGGTGCACGGCAACAGGGCTAGAGTAGAAGTTGGAACAGTCTATCAATATTATCGGCATAGGGAAATCAACCCTGTAAGTTGAAACTGTGCTATTACATACAGACACCTCTTTGTAGGTAGTGATTTGCGCGATGGGATCCAGTGTTGGGTCAATCGCGCAGTAACTACCTATGAGGGTGTCTTATTGCTATTTATCGACCTGGTGTGTTTTTTGGGTGTGTTTTTCTGGCGTATTTTTGAGGTGAGGGATCAACCGGATGGCAATGTGTAGGGTATGGAGTCGCGGGCTTCAACCACTAGACGCGAATATCCGGCTAAATCCTAATGAACTTCATCCTTTTATGAAGGAGCTGAAAGCTACATGAGTGTGTCCTCGAATGGTACCAATTCTAATGTGCGGGGTGTGCAGACTTCGCGTAAGACGTATGCCCGGACCCCAACGATCCTGGAGCTGCCGCGCTTGACGGAGGTGCAGTTGCGCAGCTTCGAGTGGTTTAAGGATGAAGGATTGCGCGACCTGTTTGAAGAGATTTCGCCTATCGTCAGCTTCAACAAAAATCTGGAACTTCAATTTGGCGATTTTCGGTTTGGCGAGCCTAAGTATCCCGAAGAGGAATGCCGAGAGCGGGATATTACCTTTTCGGCCCCGCTGTGGGTCAATGTCAAGCTGATCAACAAAGATACGGGTGAGATTAGCGAGCAAGAGGTCTTTATGGGCGATTTCCCGCTCATGACCGAGGCTGCGACCTTTATTATTAACGGTAGCGAGCGCGTGGTGGTGAGCCAGTTGATTCGTTCGCCGGGCGTCTATTTCACGGCTGAAGAAGACCGGGCGACCGGGCGCGAACTGGCCGGCGCCAAGCTGATCCCCAGCCGCGGCGCATGGTTGGAATTTGAGAGCAGCAAACGCGATATTATCAGTGTGAAGGTCGACCGCAAGCGCAAGTTGCCGGTCACCATACTGTTGCGTGCGGTGGGGTTTGGCACGGATGATGAGATCCGCGAGGCGTTTGCCGACGTGGATACAAATGTCGATCATCCATTTATCGACGCCACGCTGGAACGTGATGTGACCAGCAATCCCACCGATTCCAGCGAAAAGGGCGTGGATGATGCCTTGCTGGAATTTTATAAGAAGCTGCGTCCGGGCGATCCGCCTACGCTGGATAATGCCAAAAATTTCTTGCAGAATCTGTTTTTCTCGTCGCGCCGCTACGATTTGGGGCGTGTGGGGCGCTATAAGCTGAATCGGCGTCTGGGGCTGGATACATCGTTGAATACGCGTATTCTGACCAACGAAGACCTGGTGGCGGTGATTAAGCGCATTATCAATATTAACAACGGCTCGTTCCGCGCCGATGATATTGACCACCTGGGCAATCGTCGCATCAAGACTGTGGGCGAACTGATTCAGAATCAGATCCGCATCGGGCTGTTGCGCATGGAGCGCGTGGTGCGCGAGCGCATGTCGATTCGCGACCCCGAGCAGATGACGCCCCTGGGCCTCATCAATATTCGTCCGGTGGTGGCGTCAACGCGTGAATTCTTCGGCGGCAGCCAGTTGAGCCAGTTTATGGATCAGACGAACCCGCTTTCGGAATTGACTCACAAGCGACGTTTGAGCGCGCTGGGGCCGGGTGGTTTGCGTCGAGAACGCGCCGGCTTTGATGTGCGTGATGTCCACTATAGTCACTATGGGCGCATTTGCCCCATCGAGACGCCCGAAGGCCCCAACATTGGGTTGATTGGCCAGATGGCCTCTTTTGGGCGAGTGAATGAGTTTGGTTTTATCGAGACACCCTATCGCAAGGTCTACAACGAGGTTGAACCCACGTTGGAAAATCTGATGGGGCATACGCTGGACGAAGAATTGAAGCATCCCGATACCGAAGAGGTGATCGCGGCCAAGGGCACCGATATTAACGAAGAAGTCGCGCGCGCCATTATCGAAGTTTTTGGCGCAAATGGCAGTGCGAACGGCGCTGCGCCGGCGCGGCGCATCCGGGTGTTGCCCTTTGCCAGCATGGAAGTAGTCTATCTTACTGCCGACGAGGACGAAGAGGCATCGATTGCCCAGGCGACCTCGCAATTGAACGCCGCGGGCGAGTTCATGAACCCCCGCCCGGCGGCCCGCCGGGCGGAGACGTTCCTGTTTGAACAGGCGCAGCGCATCCGCTTTATGGATGTTTCGCCCAAGCAGATTGTGGGCGTTTCGGCGGCATTGATTCCGTTCCTCGAACATGATGATGCCAACCGCGCGCTCATGGGTTCCAACATGCAGCGCCAGGCTGTGCCGCTGGTGTGTCCCGATGCGCCGATTGTGGGCACGGGCATGGAATATCAGGCCGCGATTGATTCGGGGCAGGTGGTGACGGCCAAAAATGCGGGCGAAGTGGTGAGTGTGACCGGTTCTGAAGTGGTTGTGCAAGAAGAGGACACTACGCGCCGAACCTATCATCTGCGCAAGTATAACCGCAGCAATCAGAGCACCTGTATCGATCAGCGTCCCACCGTATTCAAGGGCGATCTGGTGCAGGTGGGCAGCGTTTTGGCCGATAGCTCCTCGACCGAAAACGGCGAGCTGGCGTTGGGTCAGAATGTGGTGGTGGCCTATATGAGCTGGGAAGGTGGCAACTATGAGGATGCCATCCTGGTCAGCGAGCGGCTGGTGCAGGAAGACAAATATACCTCGATTCACATTGAGAAGCTGGAAACCGAAGCGCGGGAAACCAAGCTGGGGCCGGAAGAAATTACACGCGATATTCCCAATGTGGGCGAAGAGGCGTTGAAGGACCTGGATGAAGAAGGCATTATCCGCATCGGTGCGGAAGTGACTCCCGGCGATATTCTGGTGGGTAAGATTACGCCCAAGGGTGAAACCGAACTGACCCCGGAAGAGAAGTTGCTGCGGGCGATTTTTGGCGAGAAGGCGCGCGAGGTGAAGGATAGCTCGTTGCGGCTGCCCCACGGTGAACGCGGCAAGGTGGTGGATGTCAAGGTCTTTGACCGCGACGAGCACCGCGACCTGGCCGCGGGTGTAGAGCGCGTGGTGCGTGTGAGTGTGGCGCAGCGTCGCCGTTTGACGGAAGGCGACAAGATGGCCGGTCGCCACGGGAATAAGGGTGTGATTTCCAAGGTTGTGCCCGTTGAGGATATGCCGTTCCTGCAGGATGGGACCCCGGTTGATATCATGCTCAATCCGTTGGGTGTACCGGGCCGTATGAACATTGGTCAGATTTTGGAAGCCCATCTGGGTTGGGCGGCGTGGCGTTTGGGCTTTATGGCCGAGACGCCGGTTTTCGATGGCGCCAAAGAGGACGAGATCGAAGTCGAACTGGCGCGGGCCTGGCTCATCGACCGGGCGTGGCTTGATGCCACCCGTGCGGCCTGGGAGCTGATTAAGCAGGAAGGTATGGCCGACGACCTGATCGACGACAACGAGGCGCTGGGCATCTATCTGGCTGCGTGGTTGGAGCCTTTGGGCTATGATATCGAACTGTTGCAGCGTGACGTTGTCTATGCGCGGCAGGCCAGTCTGCGCGAATGGTTGCGCGAGCGGGGCTATGACCCGGAATCGGTGTTGCCCAATTCGTTCAACCAGCGACGCACTACTGCCGAAGGCAATGTGATGGCAAAGGAGATCGCACTGCGCGAGTGGATGATTTTCCACGAAGGCGAACCGGGCGACCTGTCCGGCGATGCGCTGGAAACTGCGGCGCAGGAGCTGAGCGAGATTGTGCAGTGGCCTTTGCCCACAACCGGCAAGCAGCGGCTCTACGATGGCAAATCGGGCGAGTCGTATGCCTCGGCGGTTACCATCGGCATTGTGCAGATGTTGAAGCTGCACCATTTGGTCGAAGACAAAGTTCACGCCCGGAGCACCGGCCCCTATAGCCTGGTTACGCAGCAGCCCCTGGGCGGCAAGGCGCAATTTGGCGGGCAGCGCTTTGGCGAGATGGAAGTGTGGGCGTTGGAAGCCTATGGCGCGGCCTATACTTTGCAAGAGATGCTCACGGTCAAATCGGATGATACAAGCGGGCGCGTCAAGACCTATGAGGCCATCGTCAAGGGCGAGCCGATTCAAAGCCCGGGTGTACCCGAAAGTTTCCGTGTGCTGGTCAAGGAACTGCAAAGTCTGGCGTTGTCTATCGAGGTGGTCAACGAGAAGAATGAAGTGATTCAGTTTGGCAAGGACGACACCGAGGATCACCTGCCCAAGCTGGGCTTTAGCCTGAATATCCCAAGCCCCATGGGGCGCAGTAGCGAATAGAGCCGACCGTAGCCGCGATGGAAAGGTTGT
>JBBDIO010000166.1:0-17804 GCA_040880365.1 Litorilinea sp. | reverse complement strand
CTATGGAAGTAAAAAACTTTGATGCAATTCGCATTTCTTTGGCTTCGCCCGAAAAGATTCGTGAGTGGAGCTATGGCGAAGTTACCAAGCCGGAAACCATCAACTATCGCACCCTGCGCCCGGAACGCGACGGTCTTTTTTGTGAACGGATTTTTGGGCCGACCAAAGACTGGGAATGCGCCTGTGGCAAATACAAGCGGGTGCGCTATAAGGGAATTGTCTGCGACAAGTGTGGCGTAGAAGTTGCGCCCAGTCGGGTGCGCCGCGAGCGCATGGGCCATATCGAATTGGCCTCGCCCGTCAGTCATATCTGGTATGTGAAGGGTGTGCCCAGCCGGTTGGGGTTGCTGTTGAATATCAGCCCCCGGCACCTGGAGCGCGTTCTCTACTTTGCCCAGTTTATCATTACCAACGTGAACGAAGATGCGCGCAGCCGGGCTATCAGCCGCCACGAACGCGAGCTGGAAACGCGCCTTTCGCGCATCGACGGCGAGATTTCCGACCGCCTGACCCAACTGGAAAATCAGTTGGAGGGGGAAATGGGCGAGTTGGATACGCAGGAAGAAACCGCAGTCCGCGAGCTGGATGAACGGATTACGGATCAGTCTTCCAAGGTGATTGGCGAAGCCCAGCGCTTGCAGGATTGGGTCGCGGGTCAGGTCGGGAAGAAGGCTTCGGAAGACAAGTCGCTTTCGTGGCAGGAACCGGTCGTGATCCAGAAGAATGAAGTGGTTTCCAAGGACCACGGCAACTTCATCAGCAATCTGGTCACCGAAAGGATGACCGACTTGCAGCAGGAATCGGACGAAGAAAAGGCCGATATCCGGCTCATGTATTCGGCCAAGCGCGATCATGTGCGCCGGGAACTGGGTGCCCAGATTGATGAACTGCGCCAGAGTGTGGAAGACAAAAAAGACAAAATTCGTGAGCAGATGGAACACGATCTGGATGAACTGCGAATTTTGGAAGAAAAACAACTGCTGACGGAAAACCGCTATCGGGAATTGGCCGACCGCTGGGGCAACGTCTTTACGGCGGGCATGGGCGCCGAAGCGATTCGCGATATTGTTGCCAAGGCCGATCTTGAAAAGATGGCGAAAGAACTGCGCCGGGAGATCCGCACCACACGCAGCAAGCAACGGCGCAAGAAGGCTGCCAAGCGTCTGCGCGTGGTGGAAAATTTCCGCAAGAGCGGCAACCGTCCCGAGTGGATGGTGTTGACGGCGCTGCCGGTCATCCCGCCCGATCTGCGCCCTATGGTGCAGCTGGATGGCGGACGGTTTGCTACGTCCGACCTGAATGATCTCTATCGACGCGTGATTAACCGCAATAATCGTCTGCACCGGCTCATGGAGCTGGGCGCGCCAGATGTGATTGTGCGCAACGAAAAGCGCATGTTGCAAGAGGCCGTCGATAGCCTGGTAGACAATGGTCGCCGGGGACGTGCGGTGAGTCGCAGCGGCAAGCGCAAGCTCAAGAGCCTGAGCGATCTGCTCAAGGGCAAGCAGGGCCGTTTCCGCCGCAACCTGTTGGGCAAACGTGTAGACTATTCGGGCCGTTCGGTTATCGTAATTGGGCCGACGCTGAAATTGCACCAGTGTGGTTTGCCCAAGAAGATGGCGCTGGAGCTGTTCAAGCCCTTTGTCATGCGGCGGCTGGTGGAATATAACTATGCCCACAATATCAAGAGCGCCAAGCGCATGGTAGATCGCTCCAGCCCCGAAGTCTGGGATGTGCTGGAAGAGATCTGCAAAGAGCGCCCTGTGCTTTTGAACCGTGCGCCGACCTTGCATCGTCTGGGTATCCAGGCGTTTGAGGTGTTGTTGATCGAAGGCAGCGCGATTCAGCTGCATCCGTTGACCTGTACAGCGTTTAATGCCGACTTCGACGGCGACCAGATGGCCGTGCATGTGCCCCTGAGCGACCAGGCTGTGAAGGAAGCACGCGAGTTGATGCTTTCCAGCATGAACCTGCTGAAGCCTTCCAGCGGCGATCCCATTGTGGGGCCGTCCAAGGATATGGTCATGGGCGTCTATTACCTGACGGTGCAGGACAAGCCGCGCCGGTCGCGGTTGTTGGCGCATCAGAATGGGACCAATGGCGCAAACGGGAATGGTACCGGCGAGCCTAAGCTGCCCACGTTTGCGACGATGGATGAGGCCGAATATGCCCACGATTTGGGCTGGGTTGACCTGCGCGAACCGATTCGGGTATGGTTCACCCACAAATATGACCAGGTTGCCATTACGGAACTGGCCGAAGGTTCGGAATATCTGGCGGGGATTACCGAAGAAGAGGTAGGCATCAGCGACCGCGTGTTGGAAGCCCTGGAAGAAGCCGGGATCAAGACCGTGGGCGAGTTGATGGATCGTTTGGCACACGGTGAAGCGCGCATGATTCGTGAGACTGCCGGCTTTGGTCTGGCAGCTATGCACGAAGTGCGCGAGTCGATTCGCGTGTTGGGTTTGCTGGGCGCCAGTTGGCCCACCGACCGTCTGATTACCACCACGGTGGGGCGTGTAATCTTCAATCGTTCGCTGCCCGAAGAACTGTGGTTCATCAACGAAGTGCTGGACCGCAAGGTCGTGGACACGGTGGTGGCGCGCTGTTACAAACATCTGGGCCGGGCCAAGACTGCCGAAATTGCCGACAATATCAAGGACCTGGGCTTTGCCTATGCCACCAAGTCGGGCATTACCATCGCGGTCAGCGATATTCGGGTGCCCGAAAACAAGGCCGAAATTCTGGAGCGCACAACCCGCGAAGTGGAAACCTCGGAACAGCAATATCGCCGTGGTTTGATCACCTCTGAAGAGCAATATAATATGATTGTGGAGCTTTGGACCCGGGCGACCGAGGAAATTACCGCGGAAGTCAAGAGCCTGTTGAGTCCTGTGGATGGGCTGGGTGCAATGGCCCAATCGGGCGCGACCAAGGGCGGTATCAATCCTATCCGTCAGCTGGCGGGTATGCGTGGCCTGATGGCCGATCCCAATGGCCGGATTATCCCGTTGCCCATTCGTTCGAACTTCCGTGAAGGTCTGACGGCACTGGAATACTTTATTAGTACACATGGCGCCCGCAAGGGGTTGGCCGATACGGCGTTGCGTACTGCCGATGCCGGTTATCTGACGCGGCGCCTGGTCGATGTGGCGCAGGATGTGATTATTACCGAAGACGATTGCGGCACCCAGACCGGCATTTGGATTACCGAAGCCGAAGCCAAGGTGATGGGCCAGTCGTTTGCCGACCGCATTACAGGCCGGTATCTGGCGGGCGAAATCGGCGACCCGGAAACCGGCGAGGTGCTGTTGGAAAACGGCGCATTGATGACCGAGGCGGCTCTGGCAATCATTGACCGCCACAAGGTGACCCGGGCATTCGTGCACAGTGCGTTGAGCTGTGAATCGCGTTTCGGGCTGTGCAAGAAATGTTATGGCGAAGACCTGGCCCACGGCGGCCTGGTGCGCATGGGCGAGGCCGTGGGGATTGTCGCAGCCCAATCCATCGGTGAGCCGGGCACGCAGTTGACGCTGCGTACCTTCCACACGGGTGGTGTGGCCGGGGGCGATGACATTACCGCCGGTCTGCCGCGTATCGAAGAGCTGTTCGAGGCCCGCAACCCTAAGGGTGAAGCGGTGATCAGCGAGATCGAAGGGTCGCTGGATATCTTCTGGGAAGGCGAGGTGCGCATGTTGCGTGTGACGCGTACCGACCTGAAGAATCGTACGGTGGAAATTCCTGCCGGCTATTCGCTACTGGTGGAAGATGGCGACCGGGTGCAGGAAGACACAGTCATTGCGTTGCCGCCCACGGATGATGCAGGCAGCAACGGCGCAGGCAGCAACGGTACGGCTGCGGCTGTGCAGGCCGATGCCGAGGCAACCGGCGTGATGGCGGGCATGGATGGCGAGATCTTCATGGAAACCCGCGACGACGGTATCGTAGTCGGCACGATTCGCCGGGAAGATACCGAAGTGTGGGATACGGATATTCCGGCCAATGCGCGTGTGCGCGTGGAGAAGGGTGCACAGGTTCAGGCGGGTGAACAGCTGACCGAAGGCGCCAAGAACCCCAAGGAAATCCTGCGCATTCAGGGGCGCGAGGCCTGTCAGTTGTATCTGCTGGAGCAGGTGCAACAGGTCTATCGCAGCCAGGGTGTGGATATTCACGACAAGCACATCGAAGTGGTGTTGCGCCAGTTGCTGCGCCGGGTTTTGGTGCGGGCAACCGGCGATACCGACTTGCTGCCGGGCGAATTGATCGACCGCTTTGAGTTCGAGGACATCAACGATGATGTGATTAGCAAGGGCGGCAAACCTGCCCGTGGTGAGCCGGTTGTGCTGGGGCTTACCAAGGCCGCTTTGAACACTGAGAGCTTCCTGGCCGCGGCTAGCTTCCAGGAAACGACCCGTGTGCTGACCGAAGCCGCAATCCGCGGCCAGCAAGACGACCTGCGTGGGCTGAAGGAAAATGTGATCATCGGTAAGTTGATTCCGGTGGGCACAGGCTTCCATGCGCGCCAGGAACGGAAGCGGGTGTTGGCCGAACAAGCCAAGGCTGTGCCCGATAGCGAATTGTTCGACATTTCGGAGGAGGAAGACGGCGAGCTGGAAATGGCCGATCTCGACTTCGCCGATCTGGACATGAGCGAGCTGGCTGGTGTGGTGGAGTTGGGCATGGAATCCATGGGCGCTTCGGGGATGGGCGACGACGATGATGATGAAGATGTGGACATTGATTTCGATGTCTTCGACAAAGACGAAGACGACAATATTGATGTAGACATGCAATAAACACGCATTAAACATGAAGTTGAGTGATGGCGTGTAATCAAAACGGGGGTCTGCCACTGTGACAGGCCCCCGTTTTTAATTGGCGTGGGAACTTCTATTTATAGAGGCTGGGTAAAGGGCTGGTAGACGTGGTAGGGCGTAAAACCAAAATCGGCAAAGGGTTGTGGATCGGTCATGCCACTCTCGGTTATGTCATCGAGGATGCAGGTATTCACGCCCATGTTGTGCAGTCGACGCAGCGCGGCATCGAGCAGCGCGGCGTGGAAAGTGGGCGCAAGGGGCGCGGGGGCAGATTGCCGGGGCGTGATGAGTTGCAGCGCGGCCCAGGGCTTGGGTTGGTCATAGGGAAACCAGGGTTCGATGCCGCCAACCGAATCTTCGACCACCAGCCGGGCCGCACCGACCAGCCCGTCGGCTGTCCACAGGCCCATGATATCGGCGATGCGTCCGCCCTGGGCCAGAAAGTGGCGCAGGGAAAGTTGTGCCGCAGGCGCGGCTGTTTCCAGGAAGTTGTGCAGATAACCACGTTCACCCGGCGCCAATGGGCGTACCACGCCCGGAATCTCCACGACCGTGGCAGGCGGTACATAGCTCGCTACGGCGCAGAGCAGGTCCTGGCGCGTCGCGGGCGTGGGCGCAAAGTTGAGTTTTGCCCAGGCGGGGTGGTCGGCGGTTGCGACGGGTACGCCGGGTAGCAGGCGCACAGGGCCATCGCCTAGCACCAGGTTTGCGCCGTGATGCTGTTTCCCCCAGCGCACAGCCCAATCGACCAGGCCGCGGCCTATCCCCCGCCGTTGATAGGTGGGATGCACTGCCAGCCCATCGACATGAATCTGAGGTGGCTCCGAACCCGTCCCGGAAACCAGTGCCGCGGGCGGCGCACTCAACAGCGCGAGCCCGGCGGGCGACGCTTGGTTGTCGTTGGGATTGACGCTCTGGTTGTTACTGTGGTTATCGATGTGCGCCTGGACCAGGGCGGCGGGCCAGGCGGGTGGATGCGTGAGCCGTTGGGTGAGATAGGGCACGGAAATGGCGAATTCTGCGCCCAGGGTTAGATTCCAGAGTTCGACCAGCGCGGGCAGGGATGCAGGGGTGTGTGCGTTTAATTCTTCGATGTGAAAATTCATTCTTCGGCAATCGCCTCTTGAGTGGATGGGGCAGTGGGTGGTGGATCGGGCGCGAGAAAACAGCGTGCGGCGTCTGCGATGGCCTGGGCAATACGCGTTTCTTCCTGGGTCAGGATTGTCTGATCGCCGCCCATGAAGCCCATTTCTAAAATGGCGGCGGGTGTCTCGTGGTGGATGCGTTTGAAAACGTGATATTCGGTCATGTCGTGGGTGACGGTATTGGGGTGTTCGGCCAGGCCGGTGCCTTGGGCATAGTGAAGGTTGATGCACGCCAGCAGGCGCGCTTCGGATACGGGGATACGGCTCTGGGTATAGTTGGCGGCTTTGAAACCGCTGGCCTCAATACAGCTATCGGCGTGCAGGCTGAGCAGCAGATCGGCGCGCAGACTTGCCAGGCGGGTGTCGTATTCTTCCAGCAACGTGACCTCTGCGCCCAGCGCGGTGAGCGTGGCGGCTGTGGCCTCGGCGATGGCGCGGTTGATGTCGGCTTCGGTGAGAGTGACTTCGCCCTGGCTGTTTTGGCAGACTGCGCCGGAATCCGAGCCTGCGTGCCCGCTGATCAGCGCGATTTGTTGGTTCCACAAGGCGGGCCGCGGGCCTGTGACCAGGGCGGCGGCGTCCCAGGGCAAGGCATAGCCGAAGATGCCGGCAATCATGATTGAAAGCCAAAGAAAAAGTGTGAAACTAATCAGGCCAAACAGACGTTTTAGCCACTGGAGCGTTGGGCGGCGCACAACTGCCTTTCGATGATTGCTAAACGGCACGTGGGCATTTTCTGGCGTCGCTGCCGGTCTGGCGGTCCACAACCCACAGCGTATTCGTATCGGTATTGTACTCTGGGCAGGTAGGGTGTCAACTTGGGTCGGCTGGATTGATCCGCGCCCCTGTAGAATCTGGTGTGTGGGGGCGGATCTTTTCCGGCAGAGTCGGTTTGAGTTGACAAAGGTTGGGGCGCAGGCTAGACTGCAAAATTGGGCGTATTATCGTAATTTTGTTCACAACGAGGTCAGTTGACGTTTGACATCCATGTTTAGTAATCTGCGAAAAGGCTCTCGGTCCGACCTCGACGGATACGAAGGCAGCGGTGGAAACCGTCATTCAAGTTCTTTGCGCGAATTGGGCGCATTGTTGCGCGAACGCCGCGAGGCAATGGGCGTGTCGCTGGCCGAAGTGGAAGTCGCCACGCGCATCCGGCAGAAGTATCTTTCCGCGCTCGAGGCGGATGAATGGCATTTGTTGCCGGGCGAGGTGGTGGGGCGCGGCTTTTTGCGGAACTATGCCGACTATTTGGGATTAGAACCCGATGAGACAATCGACCGCCGCCGCGCGGTGAGCGATTTGTCGCTGGGCACTACGCTGGCGGATACCAGCGCGGGATCAAATTTGCCCCCCTTGCGTGAGGTAGATTACCGCCCCAAAGAAGTGGATTTGAAAGACGAAGGCGATGGCATTCATAGGAGCGAGATTCGTCTGACGCCGATTTTTGCTATTGTGGGGGTCGCGTTGCTGGTCGTGGCTGCATGGTGGAGCATCACCGCGCTGGCCGGGCCGATGGGTGCATTTTTCGCAGACCTGCCCGACCGGATCGCGGGGAGCAATGAAGAGGTAATACCCAGCCCTGAGCCGCCAACGCCCGAACCGCTCGCCGGTGTAATCAATCCCGAAAATATTGGCCTGGCAGCCAGTGAGCAGACGCCTGCGGCTGGCGTTGAACAAGCGGATGCCGCACCCAATGCCGAGCAATCTGCGCTGACCGGCACAGGGGGACCTGTGGCGACGGACAATGCACAGACAGAACCGCCGGGCGCGGTCCTCGTGCCCACCAATACGCCCGCACAAGCTGCCTCCGAGCAACCAGTTCCCGAACAGCCTGCCCCTGAACAGCCTGCCGCTGAACAGCCCGCTGCCGCCCCCGCTGCCGAGACCGCAGCGGATGATACAGTTGTGATCTTGCCCACGGCTACACCCACACCGCCCGAAGCGGCCCCTGTGGCAGCGCCTGATGTCGTTGCCGCCGCCTGTGGTGATGCGCGCTCGGCAATTAGTATACCGGGACTAAATCAGGTGGTTGGCGGTGTCTTGGGAGTGAGTGGCAACGCTACCCACGAAAATTTTCAGTATTTCAAGCTGGAATATGCGCCGGGTGCGAATGCGGGGGGCGGGTTTGTCTATTTTGCGGGTAGCAATACCCAGGTCAATGGCGGGGTGCTGGGCAATCTGGATACGCGGGCGTTGCCCAATGGCGAATACACGATTCGCCTGACGGTGGTGGATCAATCCAGCAATTATCCGCCGCCCTGTGATGTGAGCTTTGTGATCCAGAACTGATCCCGATCTCGTTTTCTGGATATACAGTTTATACAGTTCTGGGCATATGCGTTGAGAGGCGGGATCAGCCTGCCGTGAGGTATAAAAAATGTCGGCCAAGCATCTGCTTCGCCGACATTTTTGTTTCCAGGTTTCCAGCGTTTCGGGGTATTACGAGGCAATCTGGCGGGTATTTGTGCCACGCGTGGGGATGTCGATGGGCACCAGTTCCAGTTCGCCATCCTCGTCGCGTTCGAGCCGAAAGACTTGCTCGGCGCGGTCGGTCATCAAGACGCCGTGCACATGGTCAATTTCGTGCTGGAAGATGCGCGCCAGCCAGTCGTAGGCTTTATAGCGCACTTCGTTGCCGTTGCGATCCTGGGCGCGCACCAACGCATAGGTGGCACGCGGCACATCTGCCGCCAGACTGGGCAGGCTGAGACAGCCCTCCTGGGCCGTTTCTTCGCCCTTTTGCCGCAAAATTTCAGGGTTGATGACTTCATAGACCCGCATTGTGTTTTCGGGGTCTTCTTCGTCGTCGGGATATTCAATGACCAGCACGCGTTGCCCAATGCCGACCTGGGGCGCGGCCAACCCTACTCCGGGCGCCTCGCGCAGGGTTTCCAGCATATCATCCAGCAGTTGATGCAGTGCGGGGCCGAAATCGCGCACGCGCGCCGCGGGTCGATAGAGAACTTCGTCGCCGGCTTCTCCAGCGTTAACAATTTTCAGAACAGCCATGCCACTTTCCTTCATACACGCCGAGAATGCCGATGATTCAATGCTCGTTGAGAGCAATCGCGCCCCGGCTTGCCGGGAGATAATCCACTCAATTCACCGTGAGATTTACACTTGAATTCACGGCTAAACCAGATCGTAAGCGATTCGGATAGGGCTGTCAAAACCCGAAACGGCTTGGTTGTCTTGGCCTGCATACAGTATGATATAAGTTTGGCATCGGTAGTGGTGTGGGTAGCATGTGGAACTTGATTGCAGACCGCACAGCAGAAGCGCTAGAAATGAGTTGAGTGTTGTTAAAGTCCAAAGCCTATCGCGAAGCCCAGCGTGAATCGGAAGTGGTGTTTAGTCGCATGATCCAGCGGGTACCCTTCTTTTATGGCTGGGTAATCCTGGCGGCTTCGACCCTGGGCATGATCATGACCAGCCCAGGGCAAACCTTTGCGATCTCGATTTTTCTGGAATACTTTATCGCCGATCTGGATGTGAGCCGCGGCCTGGTGAGCACCTTTTATACCGTGGGCACGCTCACCGCGAGCTTTGCCTTACCCTTTGTGGGGCGGCAGATCGACCAGCGTCCCGTGCGAGTGATGGTGGCGGTGATTGCGGTCGTTTTTGGTATTGCCTGCATCTATATGGGCATGGTGCAAAATGCCATCATGCTCTTGTTTGGCTTTATGGGTGTGCGTATGATGGGCCAGGGCAGCCTGGGCATGGTCAGCACCTATATTATCAATCAATGGTGGGTGCGCCGCCGCGGCATGATGATGGGGCTTTCGGGCGTGGTGATGTCGTTGCTGGGTATGGGTACATTTCCCAGTCTGCTCAATTGGATGATTCCCCAGTTTGGCTGGCGGGGTACCTATATCATTCTGGGCATTGTGCTGATTTGTGTCATGGCGCCCATCGGCTATCTGCTCTATCGGGACCGCCCCGAGCGCTATGGTTTGCGCCCCGATAGCGCGGCGAAACCTGTGCCCAGTGTGGACAACCTGCCTGTTGCCGAGGAAAACTGGACGTTGCAAGAGGCGCGCAGCACATCGGCATTCTGGATTGTCACTGGGGGTCTCAGCGCGATGTCCATGCTGGGTACGGGCCTGATGTTTCATATGGTGAGCATTTTTGCCGACAATGAACTATCGGCCGCGGTCTATGTACCGGTTGCCATGACCACCGCAGTCGTCAATCTGGGCAGTGGCATTCTGGTAGATCGGCTGTCGGTGCGCTATTTATTGAGTGGGGCGTTGTTGTTGCAGGCTGCGGCCTTGTGGCTGGCGCTTACGTTGAACGGCGTAGGCATGGCGATCTTCTATGGCATTGTGCTGGGGAGTATGTCGGGCTTGCAACGCACGATTAGCTCGGTGGCGTGGGCCAAGTATTTCGGGCGTAGACATCTGGGTAGCATTACGGGCCTGGCTGCGACGATTTCTGTGGCGGCATCGGCACTCGGCCCTATGCCTATGGGCGTGGCGCGCGATATGTTTGGCAGCTATCACCAGGCGCTCATGCTGCTATCCGTGCTGCCGCTGTGTCTTAGCGTGTGGGTGCTCTTTATGAAACCACCCCAAAAAGCCACCCCTTCCGAATAGGTGAGAGCTGAAAGGCTGGAGTCGATAGGCCGGAGTCGATAGGCCGGGGGCAGAGGCTCAAAATGAATATGCTGCAAGCAACCGCCAGACCGTTGATATTTCTGTCAACAGTCTGGCGGTTTTGTGTTAGGGTTGGCGCACGAATGTTTGCGCAACATCCGCCTGTTTGAAATTCGGGTGCTCTTCGTGGAGAAAACAGCGGGCCACCCGATGGGGGCTGAGGCTGTAGAGATCCGGATTTTCGGTCCAGCATTTGCTCATTACGGCCGGGCAGCGATCGGCGAAGCGACAACCGGCAGATTGCTGGCTGCTTTCGTCGACGCTGGCGAGGGTGGCTTCCTGTTCTTCCTGTTCCCAGTTGCGCACGGCCTGCATACGTGGGATAGAATCTACCAGCAATTGGGTATAGGGGTGCTGGGGCGAAAGAATTACCTCTTCCACGGCGCCTGCTTCGACCACTGTGCCCTGGTACATGACAATGATGTTTTCGCAGATCTGATAGGCTGTAGTGAGATCGTGGGTGACGTAGAGGATCGAGATGCGAAAGTCGCGGTTCAGAGCGCGCAGACTTTCGAGGATGGTGGCGCGCAAAGACGCATCGACCATGGAGACGGGTTCATCTGCCAGGATCACACGCGGTTGCAGCAACAGTGCACGGGCCACCATGACGCGCTGCCGCTGGCCGCCGCTCAACTGATGCGGATAGCGTCCCAGCACTTCATCGGGGCGCAAACCCACCGTTTCCAGGGCATCCTGGATCAGCCGTCGCCCTTCTTGCTCGGTTTTTGCCAGCTTGAATTTTTCCACGGCGGCGAACAAGAGATGGTCGGCGCGATAGAAAGGGTTGTAGACGCCGAAGGGGTCCTGGTAGATGGGTTGGACATCGCGCAGAAATTGTTTGCGCCCTTCGCCTTTGACCTTGGCAAGGGGTGCGCCGTTGTAGAGAACTTCGCCGGAGCTTGGTTTTGTAACGCCGAGTAGCAAACGCGACAGGGTGGTTTTGCCGCTCCCGCTTTCGCCGGCGACTGCTGTAATGCTCGGTGCGTCCGACGGGATGGAAAACGAGACATCGTCTACTGCGGTCGTTCGGTTGCGGTTGAGAAGCCCGCCACCGAATATTTTCGATACGTTGCGCAGTTCCAAAATAGGAGTCAAGATTCGACCTCCGCCCGTTGGGTGTGCGGTTGGGATTCTGTGAAGAGGTGACACGCCACCTGCTGTTCCGGTTCGACGGGCAGCAGGGCGGGTTCGATCTGGTGGCAGTGGGGCATGACCGCGGGGCAGCGAGGGGCAAAGAGACACCCCGGCGGCAGATTGAGCAGACGCGGCGGCATTCCGGGAATCCCAACCAGCCGGTCGCGTTTTTCGCCCAGACCGGGCACGCTCTGCAAAAGCAGCTTGGTATAGGGATGCTGAGGCTGTTCTACAATTTTGCGGATAGGGGCCAATTCCACGATTTTGCCCGCATACATCACCCCAACCCAGTCGGCAAACTGGGCGATCAGGCCCATATCGTGCCCGACCAGGATGACGGCGGCGCCCGTTTCGCGTTGCAGACGACCCAGCGTTGTCATGACCTGGCGTTGCACCACCACATCCAGCGCGCTGGTAGGTTCATCGGCGATGATGAGTTTGGGGCGGAGCGCGGTGGCGGTTGCCATCCCTACCCGTTGTTTCATCCCGCCGCTCAGTTCATGGGGATACATGCGCGCCACGCGGGCATCTAGCCCCACATTCGCCAGCAACGAGCGCACATGTTCCTGGTTTGCGGTCTTGCTCCGGCGATAGCCGTGATCTTCGATGCCATCGATAATCTGTTCTTCGATGCGCATGACGGGATTGAGCGCGTTCATTGCAGCCTGGGTCACCAGCGAGACTTCATCCAGCCGGGTCAGGCGCATCTCTTCTTCATTCAGAGTCAGCAGATCGCGGCCATCGAGCCAGACTTCGCCCTGGACAATGCGTGCAGGCGGGCGCAGCAGACGCATGAGCGCCAGCGCGGTGGTTGTCTTGCCACAGCCCGATTCGCCGACCAATGCCAGCCGTTCACCGGCATGGAGCGTCAAACTCACACCGCTCACGGCCTTGACCGGGCCGTCGGCGGTTTCGTAGTGGACGTGCAGATCGTTTATCTGGAGTACCGGCTCCGACGCATTTGCATCTTTCGCCTGGGTAAAACGTGCCATTATACACTCTTTCTTAAACGTGGATTCGCCCACTCGTCCAGCCCCTGGGAGACGAGAAAGAGACCGACGAAAAGCATCACGATGACGATAATGGGCGGCGTCCACCACCACCACCATCCGTTGATCAGCGACGCGTACCAAATATTCCAATAGATGGTCATACCCAGTGTGTTCGCCTCGAAGGGACCCAGGCCCAACGCCTCTAGCCCGATGGAGGCCAGCACCTCACCGGAGACTGCCGAGACAAAAACCGCGACGATGAAGGGCATGAGATTGGGCATCATCTCCTTGACGATGATTTCGGGACCGCTCATACCCGTGAAGCGCGCCAGCTCGACATAGCTTTGTTGGCGCATGACCAGCACCTGCGAGCGCAAGACGCGCGTTGGACCCAGCCAGGCCAGTGCTGCCACAATCAGCGCCATCATTTCTACCGACATTTGGAATGGCACCGAAATTGCAATGATGACCAACACGATGAGCGCGGGAATGGTACGCAGAATATCGACAACCGAGCGGACGATGGTGTCCAGCGCGCCGCCATAATAGCCGCTGAAAAAGGCGAGAAAAGTCCCGATGGCGACGCCAATTGCGCCGGCGATCAGCCCGATGCGGATGGTCTGGGGCGTGCCTTCGACCATGACCGCCAGAATGTCTTTGCCCAGGCGGTCGGTGCCCAGCCAATGTTCGGCAGAGGGTGGTTGGCTGGGGCGATAGGCAAGCGGCTGGGCGTCCGTGGGATCGGTCACGCTGGCTCCTACCACCACAAAGAGGGCAATGACCAAGAGCAGGCCAATGCCGCCGATTAACGTGGGGTTGCGCCGCAGATAGAGGAGGAAATTGCGCATGCGCCTGCTGGGCACCGGCGCGGGATCGGGTAGGGGTTGGCGTCCGCCAGAAGCAGGGTCGCCAGATGCCCGGTCGCCAGAGACAATCGTATCAACCGTGTTCGTCACGCTACTCACTCCTGTAACTAATGCGCGGATCCAGCAGAGGATAGATCAAGTCGATTACCAGCATGGTGAAGGCCACGCTGATAATAATGAGAAAGACAATGCCCTGGATCACAAACCAGTCGAAGCCGCGCACGGCTTTGAGCAAGACTGTGCCTACGCCGGGGTAGGAAAAGACAACTTCGACCAAAATCGCGCCGGAAATGATGGTTCCCAGCGAAAGCGCCAGGCCAGTGATCTGGGGCAAGATGGCATTGCGCATGGCATAGCGATAAAAGATGCGCCGATTGATGAGACCCTTGGCTTCGGCTTGCAACATATAGTCTTCGCCCTGAATCGTCACCATCATGGAACGCATCCCCATTGCCCAGAAGCCGACCTGGGCCAAAACGATAGAGAGCGCCGGCAGAAACGAGTGGTGCAAAACATCCATAGCAAAGCGGACAGTGAGTTGGGGGGTCGCTTGCGTGCCGAAACCGCCAAAGAGCGGAAAGAGGGGAATTTTGAAGGCGAATACATAGAGCAGCACAATCCCCATGAGATAGAAGGGGACTGCCGAGAATGTGAAAAATGCGGGAAAAATGGCGCGCAAAAAGAAGGGAGCTTTGTCCCATGCCAGGAGCGCCCCTACGAAGGTGCCGATGGCAAAACTGATGAGCGTGGCGGTCAGCAACAAGCCTACCGTCCACGGAATTGCGCGCCGCACCATGGAAAGCACGGTGGCAGGATAGTCGGAAATGGACACGCCAAAATCGAGGCGCGCCATATCGCCCAGATAGGTCAGATATTGACGCCATAGCGGCTGATCCAGACCAAACTTTTTGTTATAAGTCTCCACCAGGCCTTTGACATCTTCACTGGCAACATTGACACCCTGGGCCTGGAGTTGCATCAGCTTTTGCTGGATGGGATCCTGCCCGGACATGCGGGGAAAGAAGAAATTGATCGTCGCCGCCAAAAATGCGATGGCGAAGAACTGTAGCACTCTCTTCACAAAATATTCAAGAGTCATGGTTTTTTCCGAATTGTCTAAACCTGAGCACAACACACACGTACCGGAGACGCCATTCGTCTCCGGTACGTGCGGCGTTGAAACGGGCCTTGCTACGCACGCGTGGATCTGCGCGTGTTAGAGGCTATTGGTGTTCACTGTGTACGAGCCACTTGTGTCTGCACATTTGTGACTACCTGCTTGTGGCGGCTGCTCCTATTCGTTCGCTTCCAGCTTCAGAGTTGTATAGGGGAAGCCCGTGTGCATCTGAATGCCGTTCATATAGGGGTCGCTTTCGGTAGAAGGCCAGTTGCCCCAATAGGTCATGTTGTTGCCGGTGCGATTATAGAACTGTGCCAGATTGACTTCGGGCAGATTTTCCAGCCAAATCTCCATGGCGGCATGTTCCAGCGCGCGCACTTCGGTTTCATTGGCGGCCACGGCCAGCTCTTGTACCAGCGTGTCATATTCCGAATTGTTGAACTGGGCATAGTTACCCGAATCGCCCGCGGTATAGAGTAGCAGTGTGCGATAGAGGGTGCCCGACATGGAGCCGTTGTGACCGTAAAGTCCACATTCATAGTCGCCGCCGATCAGCAGCGTGCCCACGTCCGGGGGTTCCGAATAGGAGGCTTCGATGCCGTGTTGGCGCAGCAATTGCACCAGCACCGGGCCCATGTCGGAGAAGTGGGGCAGGCTGGAAATGGCGCAACCGATGCGGTCGCCGTCGGCGTCGGCCCAGAAGCCTTCGCTGTCTTTGGTATAGCCGGCTGCGGTCAGCAGTTCATCGCCCGCGGCCGGGTCATAGAGGCCGGGTTGATATTCTGCTTCCAGATCGGACAGGTTATCAATGGCGTCCTGGAGACCGGCGAAGGGCGGGAAGGGCCAGATCGACGGTTGTCCATTGCCATCGAAGGCGAAATCGATCAACAGTTCGCGGTCGACGTAGCGGTTGATGGCCCAGCGTACGCTGGGGTTGCCCAGATGGGGATCGTTGTTGTTCATATACAGCGCGGTCGGCCACCAGGAGACCATCCCGTAGGGGCCTTCGCGCCCGGTCCAGGTGGTGGTATCGGGGTTCTGGCTGAGGATCTGTTCGATCAGGTCAACGCGCAGGTCATGCGTCTGGTCGATTTCGTTACGAATCATGGCGGTTGCCTGCGCCTGCTGATCGGGGATGTAGATCTGCACGAAGCGCTGGACATCGGGCAGTTCGTGGAAGCCGGTGGCACAGGCCCACCATTCGTCGCAGCTCTCGACGCGGCGGAGGGTGCGCCGGGTGTCGTCGGCATATTCCAGACGCCACGGTCCGGTGGTAACGGGGCCTTCGCCGTCGTTATAGGCAGTGTACTCGGCCCAGTTTTCGCCTTCCCAGATATGCTGGGGGACGATGAAGGTCGCCGAATCACCCTTGGCAACGATGACTTCGTCGTGGAAGCGGGGGGCCGGTGCATTGAAGCTGATGCGCACGGTCAGATCGTCCACAGCTTCGGCTTCCTGCACGAATGTCTGGTAGACGCCGCCCAGGCGAACTTCGCTGCCCAGGTCGCGCAGGGTGTTGAGCGTGTAGGCCACGTCGCCCGCGGTGAAGGGGGTGCCGTCGCTCCAGGTCACACCATCGCGCAGATAATAGACCAGCTCGGTGGCATCTTCGTTGTATTCCCAGCTTTCGGCCAACCACGGGTATTGGTTGCCATTAAGCATATCGGCATAGACCAGCGGTTCGTGGAAGAAAGCCACACCTTGCTGGTGCGTGCCGCCCAGGTTATAGGGGCTCCACATTTCGGGGGCACCAAAGGGACTCATGGTCGCGACAATCAGCGATTCTTCGCGGGCCGCGTCGCCGGTGGCGGCAGGTTGTTCGGCGGGGGCCTCGGCGGCCGGCGCGTCGGCCGCTCCTGTATCCGCAACGGGCGGCGTGCCCGTAGACGGCGCGCCACAGGCGCTCAATATCAGCGCCACAAATGCAATACACAAGAGTGTAACACTCATTTTCCTCATGGATCAGGCTCCTTGAATAGGGTGGGTGAATAGGGTAGCTCTTATCGATAGTGGGGAACGAGCAGGAACGTCAACAACTTTATATAAAGCTTGCTCAATAGGCTTCGAGCAGATGCAATAAAATCGGGATTAAAGGGAAATTGCTGGGTTTCGGTTTGGCGATGGTCACTCTATACGCAACACGCACCAGATAATAGTTACCAGATGCCAATCACACGCGCAACACGTATCGGGATCACGGCTATCCGGATCACGGCAGGCTAGGAAGCCGGATAGCGGCCCGACATGCTTCTGTGTGTAAGGGCTGTGTGGAGAGACGAGCACTTACCTGCTGCGACGCGATTGCATAGCAACATTGCACGAGAATTTTGCACGAGAATTTTGCACAATGGCAGTTGTGCGCTGGCAGTTGCACACTGGCAATTGAAAGAATTGCGATATTAAATTGCGATTGCTAAAGATGAATAGCTAAAAAGTGGGTATAGGCGACCTGTGAACTGATTCTAATGTAGGGCACAACAGAATGTCAAGGCCGAAAAGTTCAGTTTTATTTTGAATGGTCCTGCGTGGGTTAGCGAGTCGTTACGCAACCTGGACAGGGCGCGCGCGGGGCAATTGACAACCGCGCGCAGGCTTGGTAGAATCGATAGGCGAGATGGTCAGACCATTTTTGGCTGTGCTTTTGCCTGTGGCGGCTTTTGCCTGTGGGAGTGCCTACCCAAGTATAGAACCCACCACCCCATTCATATTACCCAAGCAAACCAAATATTCAAAAGCAAAATCAGACGGGAAACGATTATGAAACTTGTAACCTTTCAGCCGGCAGGGGCGACCCCGCAATTGGGCGCAGTGGCAGGCGACCGGGTGATCAACCTGGCCGCGGCATCGCAGGGGCGCTTGCCCAACGATATGCGCGCCTTTTTGGAACAGGGCGAATCGGCGCTGGCTTTGGCCCAGGAAATTGTGAACAGCGGCGCAACCGAGCATTCTGTGCCCCTGGATAGTGTCAAGCTCAATGCGCCCATCACGAACCCCAGCAAAGTCGTTGCCATCGGCTTGAACTACATGGACCATGTGCGCGAACAGGGCATCAAGCCGCCCACCCTGGCGGTCATG
>JBBDIO010000165.1:0-24402 GCA_040880365.1 Litorilinea sp. | reverse complement strand
ATACCTTGTGGCAGGATTCGTCGGCAAATCGCAGGAGAATGAATAGTTATCTCGAAGAGGTCTCCGGCCTGCCGCGGGATGGTTGCGGTCATCGCGCGGGGAGCGAGGCGGTGGGATGTGGAGTGCCAACCGGAAGGGGTATATGTGGCTGCGGCCATGGGGGGGTTGAATGAAGGAATCGAGGACGTTCAAGGTAATCCTGATCGTCTTGGCGCTGATCCTTGTGATCTTTGGCGGCTGGCGTCTGGTGGATCCTATTGGTTTCTACACTTTCAGCGGCCTGGAGTTGTCCGATGTCGCTGGATTGCTGAGTGAGGTGAGGGGGGCCGGTGCGATCATCATGGTCTCCGGGCTCGTCGTCGGTCTAGGAGCATTCCGACATGCCTGGTCGCGCACCTCCGTCGTGCTAGCGGCTGGGGTCTTCTTGTCGTTGGGATTGGGACGTCTGTTGGGGATTGCCCTCGATGGATATCCGGGCGCGGAAGTAATCCAGGGGATGGCGATCGAGCTGGTTTTTGGAGGCCTGGCTCTCTTTGCTTTCTTCAAGTATGGGGACGGGAAGGCTTAGCTCGAGATAACAAGTCGCTTGAGCCGACCGGCGGCTCAGCTCGGTCGCTAGAGCGCACCCTATGTCGTCAAGGTGATTTTCAAGCGTGCCGCTCAAATTGTATACCTTTGTCCGCTTTTATCACGATGTCAAAAAAATTGACATCTTCATGATGTGCTCTAGTGCTTAGTTGAGTTAAAACTTGTATTTGTCGTAGGTCACGTCTCCTGGCGTGACATGGGTCTACAGGGTTGTCACTAGCGAATGAAAGGCGCGCCCGCGTCGCGCCAGGCGTCTTCGATCCGCTCTACGTGGGGGTCAATGAGGTCCATTTGCGCGATCTCGGCGCGGCTGAAATAGCCATATTCGGTGGTCTCATCGCTCAGCCCCAACGTGCCGCCCAACAAGGTCACTTCAAAACTAAGCGTCACCATCTGGAATCGATTGCCGTCGGCATATTCCAGCAACCGATGGGGCGTGCTATAGACGCCAATCAGACGTGCCACCGCCACGCGCAGGCCCGTTTCTTCCCAAACCTCGCGCACGCAGGCTTCTTCCACGCTCTCGCCCACATCCATCGCGCCACCGGGCAAACACCAGCGCCCATTATCCGTGCGCCGGGTCAGCAGAACTTGCGCGCGCGTCACATCGAAAAGCGTGGCACAGCAGCCAAACAGCAAACGCCCCTCTCGACCGATGCGATCCCCATATAGGTAACGGGCCATAGAATCCCCTTAAAAATCTCGCGAATCAATCTCCCCTGCGCAGGGCAGAGTCGACGCACATATTCTTACGAGTCATGCAAACAGCGCGCGCAGCCTGCCACACAGCCGCGCATCGCATAGAATATCCACGTTGTGGCTGATCTGGTCGATTGCGCCCAGACCCCGCGGCAGCGCGCGGATCACCGGATCCTCAATCTGTTGCCCGATGACCTCGGCAAAGCGGTCGGCAAAGAGCACTTGATACGGGCGATCATAGTAATTGGTCAGCCCCGTATCCAGCGGTTCGGTAATCTGGAGCGCGTTGTGAAAATCGGCCAGTTGGGTATAGGCCGCGCCCAGATGTTGCTCACGGGTCTGCCAGTTTTCCGCGGCCAACACATTCTGCAAGACAGGCCCTAGTTCGCCCGCGCAGGGCAATCGGGCAAACGCCGCGCCAAACCATTTGCTATAGGGCGCATAGCGGCGTTCCATCAAAAAAGCCAGCTTCATCAGCCGCTGCACCTGGCGCGCGCCAATCACCCGCGAACCCAGATCGTCGCCCGCATCCCCGGCGCGCGCCATAAATGCCTCTTCCTGGGCAATGGCGGACCACTGCGCGGCCAGCAAATAGAGCCAGATGTCGCGCGGATAATAGGCGAAGCGGGCGCGCAGCGTCGCCAATTCGCCCAGCCCGTCTGCCAGACCGCCTGCCAGACCGCCTCCCAGATCATCGTGGAAGACGCGTCCCTGCGTAATCTCTAGCAGACGCTGTTCGGGAAAAACCAGCCAGTCCAGCAGGCCGATTTCCGCGCCCCACTCAAAATCCAGCGTGCGCCGGATAAAGCTGCCCACCGTCTGAATCCACACCTTGTGATTGACAGGGCCACTTTCCCACGGCGCGCGCCACTGGATGGGATCGGCAACCGAAAAATGGGTGGAATATCCGCCAAAGGTGGGCGGCAATTGTTGGCGCAAGGCTTCATCAATCGCCCCGGCGTACGTCTCAATCGCCCTGTCATCCAAAAAGAGCAGCAACCGAGGTCCCCACTCGTGGTCAGTGGAGATACGTGTATCGTAGCCCAGCACATCCGAACCATAGCCCATGAGGGCCGCGGCATAGCGCAGATCGGGGAATTCTGTCGCCAGAATGGGCTGCACAGCTTCTCTGAAAAACGCCTCACTCAGGCGCAAGCCAGGTACAAATTCAGGCATTGGTTCAGACATAAACAGCCTGTGCGCTTGGCACATCATCAAATTGCATGTCGTTCCCCGCGGTTGCATTTCGCAAGCGCCCCAATCGGGCATACTTCCCGCCAACAGAGTACCCCGCGGACAGGAGAAGATCAAGATACAAGTGATTTTTGAGATTTTTTGCCGCTTGCCCGATTCGCGCGAAAGTGCTAGGATCGACACATTCGCTCCCAGTGTACTATTTTGCGTTCCCGCGCTGCGCAGGTTCACGTTTTTGCCTGTCTGGCATAGCTTTCGGTCTGTGATTGACTGCCGCGTTTTTTGCGGTAGATACCTCTCCCCCATATTTCGGATTGTCGGCGTTATTTTTGGCTCGGATCAGCCTGCTGCCCATCATTCGCGTGTCGTCTATCCCATTTCCGTTCAAATACAGTTCAACTACAACTGAATCCCTGCTGCTTTATCCGGTGTGCACCGATCTGTATGGATTGACTTCTATTCCTCGGTCTCTGCGCACCGGCGAGATTGACGCCGCAGATCCCCGAATACGGCGTATCCGCCTGTCTGTTGGCCCATTCCTGGTAGTTGGCTCGTTCAAATGTTGGCCCATTCAAATGGAGGAATCAGTTATGGCATCGGCGAGTTTTGATTTTGTGATTGGGATCGGGGGCGCGGCCGGTCAGGGCATCGCGACCCCGGGCAATATTCTGGCGCGCACGTTTGTGCGCCGAGGGCTGCATCTGAATGCCTACAACGCCCACCAATCCATCATTCGCGGCGGACACATTTTGCTTTCGCTACGCGTGGCAAATGCGCCGCTGCACAGCTATGGCGACCAGTTGGATCTGCTGCTCTGTCTGAATCAGGACACCATGAACCGCCATCTGCGCCATATGGCAGCAGGCAGTTGGGTGGTCTTCAACAGCGACGATATCGTCCCCGGCGAAACAGCTGCGGGCGTTCACCTTTGCCCCCTGCCCGTGGCCGAATTGACCAATAAATCGCGCAACAAGGTAATGCAAAACACGGTCGCGCTGGGCGCAATCCTCGCCATTCTGGGGCTGGAATTTTCCACTCTCGAAGAAATTTTGCAGCAGGAATTTGGCCGCAAAGGCGCGGATGTGGTGCGCGAGAATGTCGACGCGGCCCGCGCCGGCTATGAACGCGCCCAGGCCGAATTTACACTGCGCACCAGCCCCATACCCACCGGGCCAAAACCGCTGGCAGTCTGGGCCGGCAATGATGCCCTCGCGATGGGCGGGGCCGTCGCCGGGGTCAAATTCTATGCCGCCTACCCCATGAGTCCCTCGACGGGTGTACTGCACTGGATGGCCGCCAACGCGCGCGAGCTGGGCATTTTGGTGCGCCAGGGCGAAGACGAACTGGCCGTCGCCAACATGACGATTGGCGCCGCGCATATGGGCTGCCGCGCCATGTGCGCCACATCGGGCGGCGGCTTTGCGCTCATGACCGAAGCCATCGGCATGGCCGGCATGATGGAAACGCCCGCGATCTTCATCAACGTGCAGCGCGCCGGACCGTCTACCGGCGTGCCCACCAAAACCGAACAGGGCGATCTCTGGCAAGCGTTGGGCGCGAGCCAGGGCGATTTCGAACGCTTCATCGTCGCCCCGTTTGATGCGCTGGATGCCTTCCACAGCGTGGGCGAACTCTTTAACCTCACCGACAAAGCCCAGTGTCCCGGTATCATGCTCACCGATCTCCTGATCTCCGAAGGCACCTTCAGCGTAGACCCCGACGCCATGAATACCCAACCCACCATCGACCGCGGCGAACTGATCACCGCCCCCCCAGCCCTCAATGGCGACAGCGCCGGCAACGGCGATAGCGCAACCAATGGCAATGCCCCCCACCCAAACGGCTATCTGCGCTATGCCTATACCGATACCGGCATCTCGCCGCGTGCCATTCCCGGTGTGGCAGGCCATATGTATGTGGCCGCCAGCGACGAACACGACGAAGACGGCATATTGATCAGCGATGAATTTACCAATCCGCACAAGCGGCGCAAGATGGTGGAAAAGCGCGCCCAAAAATTCCGCCATGTGATTGCCGACGTGTCCGCGCCCGCGCTGCTCGGTCCGCCCCAGGCCCAGGTAACGCTGGTGGGCTGGGGTTCCACCCACGGCGTCATCCAGGAAGCCGCGGCCCAGCTGGAAGCCCAGGGCGTCATCGTCAATCACCTGCCTATTAAATGGATTGTCCCCTTCCACAGTGCCGAAGTGACCCGCATTCTGGCGGACGCGGCCCAGATCCTGATCGTGGAAAACAACTATTCGGGCCAATTCGCACGCTATCTGCGCAGCGAAACAGGCATCGCCGCCCACGGCCACATCCGCAAATATGATGGCGAGCCTTTCATGCCCCACCACATCGTCGCCGGCGTGCAGGCGCATCTCGCCGGCACAGTCACCAGTCCTGTGCCGGATATGCCGCCCATTTTTATCCCCGAACAGGAATTTGTGGTCTGATTTCCGCCTGCCTTTTCCGTCTGTCTTTTCCGTCTGGCTTTTCCCACGGCGTACTATACACATTCGCGGGCGGCGGTTCAGGAATCAGCAAGTTCGGGATCAGCGAAATTTGGAATTATACGGTTTTGGAAATGCAGAAATTTGTAATCAGGAGAAGAACCCACCATGACAGTACCGACAAAACCCGCAGCACCCGTCGAATCCGCGCCACCCGACGGCATGATTCCCCTGGACGCCAAAGATTTCAAGGGCAAAGTCAACCCCGACTGGTGTCCCGGCTGTGGCGATTTTGGCGTATTAAACTGTGTCCAGCGCGCCTCTGCCGAATTGGGCCTGCAACCCCACAACATTCTGAATGTCAGCGGGATTGGCTGTTCGTCCAACTTCCCCGGCTATTTCAACGCCTATGGGATGCACACCCTCCACGGGCGGTCGCTGGCGGTCGCCACCGGCGCAAAAATGGGCAATCACCAGATGACAGTCCTCGTCACCGGCGGCGATGGCGACGGCTATGGCATCGGCGGCAACCATTTCACCCACACCGCGCGCCGCAACATCGATCTCACCTACATTGTGATGAACAACCAGATCTACGGGCTGACCACGGGCCAACTTTCGCCCACCAGCCGCGAAGGCGCGCGCACCAAAAGTTCACCCTTTGGCAGCGTCGAAACCCCCATCAATCCCATTCTCATGTCGATTATGGCCGGCGCAACCTTTGTGGCGCGCGGCTTCAGCGGCGACGGCAAACACCTCATCGACCTGATCAAACAGGCCATCTTGCACAAGGGCTTTGCGCATATCGATGTCTTTAGCCCGTGTGTCACCTTCAACCACGACAACGACTATCCATTCTTCCGCCAGCGCGTCAAACGGCTGGAAGACGAAGAACACGACGTCCACGACTGGAAAGCCGCGTGTGAAAAGGCTATGGTCTGGGACGATACCATCTATACGGGCGTCTTTTTCCGCCAGGACGATCCCCCCGCGCTGGAAGATAAAGAGCCGGTGCTGGAAGACGACACCCCGCTGGCGCATCGACCGCTGGGCCTGAACGACGACCAGATCGACAAACTGATCCGGCGCATGATGTAGAAAACAGGATGTAGAAAACAGGTTGCAGGGAACAGGCAAGATCACCCCGAACAGACCGCAAACAGACGAACAGGAGGATTTTGGGCGCGTTCACGCGCAAAATCATACGCGCTAAACCATATGCGCCGAATCAGAGGAGGTTTTATGGACCGCCACGTATATGCTACCCTTATCAGCAAGGAAATTCGTGAAGCGCTGGATGAATTGCTGCCCGACCACGCTCCCGCGGGGCAGGTTTCACGGACTCTGTTGGAACGCCGTCTACACTGCCTGAGCGAACGGGTTGAAACGGCGGCCCGCGCCTATTATCTGCAAGGACTCAAAACCGTCGAGGAAGTCGCCGAAGAAATTGGCGTCGACCCCGATCACCTGCGCAAAATCGCCGAACATCGCCATGCCCGCTATGGCGTCGGGCGGCGGTTGGGCGATACCTGGGTCTGGGCAGCAGACGAAGTGGATGTCATGCTGCCCGCGGGCGAATAGGAAACCCGTTCGCGCTTCTATTGTTTTCCCATATATTGCTTTATCCTAGTGCTCTACCCTATTTTTCCCAATCAGCATCCCAGCTAGAAAGTCCGTGCATGACGCATCAAATCCGCATCACCCGCCTGATCGTTACCCACTTTGCCCACGAAATTATCGATATGGCGATGGAGGAAACGCTTGGCTTCGACGTGATCTACAAACCGGGCAGCAAACTGCCATCGGGCGGCAGCGTGCTGCGCATCGAAACCGATGCCGGCATCACCGGCGAAGCCCTGGGCGGCATCGACGCGCGCAGTGCCAGCTATCTGCTGGGGCGCAATCCGCTGGATCGGGAAATCATCTGGCGCGATCTCAAACGTTCGCGGCGCAGCCCCGACGGCACGCCCCCCGGCTCGGTAGATATTGCCCTGTGGGATCTCGCAGGCAAGCTCTACGAAGCGCCCATCCACGAATTGCTGGGCGGCGCATGGCGCAAGGCGCTCCCCGCCTATGCCAGCAGCTATCACGGCGACGAAAATGGCGGACTGAGCACCGCCGAAGATTTCGGCAACTTTGCGCGCCGGTGCAAGGAAGAATATGGCTATCCCGCCTTCAAGATTCACGGCTGGATCAATGGCCCCATCGAACGCGAAGTCGATGCAGTTCTGGCAATTCGCGACGCCGTCGGCCCCGAAATGGCGCTCATGCTCGATCCTGCGGGCGCATTTGGCACCTTCGACGATGTGTTGCGGGTGGGGCGAGCCTGCGACGAAGCCCACTATACCTGGTACGAAGACCCCTTCCGCGGCGGCGGCTTCTCGCGCTTTGCCCATGCCAAGCTGCGCGAACTCATCTCCACGCCCATGCTCATGGGCGAACATGTGCGCGGCCTGGAAGCCAAAGCCGATACCATTACCGCCGGCGCCACCGATTTTGTGCGCGCCAATGCCAATTCCGATGGCGGCATTACCGGCGCGATGAAAATCGCCGCGCTGGCCGAAGCCTTTGGGCTGGATGTGGAACTGCACGGCGGCGGTTTGGCGCATCGGCATATCATGGCCGTCTTGCGCCATGCCAATTACTACGAGCTGGGGTTGATCCATCCCAATGTGCCCAACACCAAGCCGCCCGTCTATGCCGAACGCAAATGGCTCGATGAGCTGGATTCGGTAGACGCCAATGGCTGTGTGGCCGTGCCCGATGGTCCGGGCCTGGGTGTGGCAATAGACTGGGACTATGTGCGCGCCAACCAGACCGAAGAGACCATCTACGCATAACGCTTTTCTGCCCTAACAACCTGATGCATACAGGCGGATCTCGCACGAGATCCGCCTGTTCGCGCAAATCCGTGCCATACTGGTACAATAGTTGCAGATAGGCGCGACAAAGTTAATTCAGAAGGCTGGGTCGAGAAACTCACATGACTGCAATTCCGAATGCCGACGAGCGGGAAAATGATCGGTTTGGCTATTCCTGCTATGCCATCGTCTTGCCCGCACAAGATGAAATTAAAGCCATCTGTGACCAGATTGAACACGCCGCAGGCATGACCCGCGCCAAAATCCCGGCGCATGTCACGGTCAAGGGCACATTCTATACCATCGACAGTCTGGAAGAGGTGAAGCGGTGCATCCAGAATATTACCGACCCCACAGCCCCCTTCACCGTGCCCCTGGCAGATGCCCAGCCTGTCTGGTGGGGCGAAAAAGGCGGTGCACTCACCATCCCCGTGACCCCGCCCCTCCAGGTCTTGCACGATCAACTGGTAGCCGAAATTACGCCCCTGGGCCAGGCAGCCTATCAGGATGATCCCTATCATCCCCACATGACATTCGTGCAAGATGTCACCCCCGAAGGACTTGCCATCGCCCAAAAGCTGGTCGCCGAGGCCGATTTTGGCCCACACCTGCGCGCCGACAGCATCGACCTCATGGCGCGCGTCGGGCGTGCGCATGGTGGTAAATGGACGCGCCTCATCCGCTTTCCCCTGCTGGGATAACACATTTTTTATTTCATTTCGGAGATAATATTCCTCAAAAACTGATATTGGGGGTTGACAATACCGAAAACAAGATGTATTATTGCACCATGTTCGCAGTTTTTATAAGCGAATCCAGATACATAATCCTGATAACTTGCCTTTTGTGGTTGATTCTGGATTCAGAAGTGCGAAAATTTATAGCACATTGTCGCAAATCCTGGCTCAAGCCGTCCAAACGCGGGCGACCGAATCCAGCTTCCCACATCCTGCCCCACAGTTGAACCTCGTTGCCCTTGCCAGACACTGCGCCAACCCGCCTGTCTTCACTCACAGCCGCATACACCCCTGTCGCCCGCCACCCATTGCTTGTGTAATACGTCGGGCTTGTGTAATACGTCTACACCGCGCTGACACAGTTGCCACTACATCAATAGTTACTACATCAATCGTTACTGCATCTGTTGTCACTGTATCTGTTGTCTGACCGGCACATCCCTCCACATCACGCTTCACTTCTTCCACATCATGCTTCCCTGTCCTTCGCCGCTTCCCGGCCGGAGAACGCGCAAACACCGCACCCTGGTTCACGCTGCGTTGCGCAGTGTATGGGCACACCATTGCTCACCGCGCTGAGTGCGTCGCCCACCCCAGGCAGGTCTGTTTGTGAGAAGCGAGACAAATGGAACAAACGAAGTACAACAAAGCGGGTCCCGCGCCCAAATACATGGCCGGCCCCCGCGCACCATTGACAGCCGGGCCGTTCTGGTTCCCCATGCTGCTGGTTCTCTTTGCCCTGATTCTGGCATCGGGCACTGTGCGCGCGCATGGCGGCTCCGGCTATTACCAAATCGTGGGCATGGAAATGGGCGACTACACAATCCATGTCTGGACTTCGCCCGGCCTGTTGCGCACCGGCGAAGTGCATGTGGATACGGCCGTTTTCGACGCGGCCGGGATGCCCGCCTTCGACACGCTGATCATGGTGACATTCACTGCGGTAGACGGCCACATGCCGCCTACCACTGCGATGGCAAGTCTGCCCTATGAACTCTATCCCTATACGCGCGAAGCGCGCTTTCAGATTGATACGCCGGGCGTCTACACAATGGATGTGATGGTCGCCGACCGCACGGGCATGGTGGGCAACGCCACCGTCGATGTGCGCGTCCAGACGATTACCACCTCAGTCAAGGCCGTGATTGTGGGGCTGGGGTTGCTTTCGCTGGCAGTAGGCATATGGCTGGTGCTGCATATGCGCAGCTTTTGGCACGCAGGGCGCAGTCAAACCGATCCCAGAGCCACTATCCAGGGGCTGGCCCACAAGCCCAATGGTCCAGAATGGGACGCACCGCACATGACCAAAACCATGTATACACAATCCCCGCCCCACGGAATCGCGCCAAAACCGTATAGAAAGATAAAGGGTCGCACGCGGCCAACCGCTTTGACGGCACACACAGTGGCCCCGGTTGCAATCGGGGAAACGAGAATTGTCGCGATGGCAAGTGAGAAGGAGTCTACACCTATGTTGAGCAGTTGGTATGCACGCTTGAACGGGTTGCATCATGCGCGGGCGCTCTGGATTTTCATGCTGATTGTGGTGGCCCACTGGATGGAGCATGTGTTGCAGATTTATCAGATCTACGGGCTGGGCTGGGCGCCAACCGCCGCCGGTGGCTTGATTGGCGTATTCTTCCCCATCCTAATCACATCGGAGACGCTCCACTTTGTCTACGATTTTATCCAGTGGGCCGGGATTGTGGTGCTGCGCGGGGGCTTCCGCGGTCCGGCGCGCCCCTATTGGCGCGTCGCCATGATTGCCCAGACCTGGCACTTCATCGAACATATCTTGCTCATGGTCCAGTATCTGACCGGCTACTACATTTTCGGACGCATCAAACAGACCAGCCTGTTGGAACTCTTCTTCCCGCGTGAAGAGCTACACTTCGTCTACAACCTCATCGTATTCGTGCCGATGGTGATCGCGGTCCACTACTATCTGCGCCCCAAAGTGAGCATCGACCGCACCGCCACGTCTACGGCCCCCACAGCACAGACATAACCGCACGCCACCTCTACACCCGACGCGCCATCTGAAAGCAGTGACATGTGAAAGTGAGGAACCTATAAATGACAGCGAAGGATATGGCAGTGCAGGATATAGACGTTATAAAAGGTGCGGAGTCTGCCACACAGGAACCGGACCCGATTGCGCGGACGCCCTTTGGCGCAGATGGCGCACGCTTTTTGTGCAATCTGCTCCAGCACGGCGTCTTCCTGGGGGGCGTCATGCTGCTACTCATGATCATCGGCTATTTCTGCCCACCGGCATAGGCCGAATACTACCCGCGGCGGCAAGTCTCTGGGAGGCTTGCCGTCGCGGCGCGTCCCACGCCGACTCAGCATCTTAATTTCTGATAGACGCAGTGGCCCATTGGGTGATAAACTTTCAGTAACAGACCTTCAACAACAGACTTTCGCGAGCAGGCTTTCGGTAGTAGACTTTGTAAAGCCGACGCCGCGCGCAAATTGCACACGGTGTCGGCGGTCACAACCCTCATTACATGCTCACAACCACCTCATCTTCACAGACCAAATCTTCACAGACCAAATCTTCACAGACTATTACAAAATCTTCACAAAGCATTACCAACCAACAGCTAACCATCAGCAGCATAGCAGCAGGAGATCCCAACAACGATGAAAATTGGAACACGGATCAGCCCCGATTGGCTTCAGCGGCACGACGATCTGAAATTTCTCAAACAAATTGGCGTCGATGTGGTGGATATCACCCTGGATATTTGCCCTGGGTATGTGGAAGCCGGTGGCCGGGCCAACCGCGCCGGTCTGCAACAGGTGGCCGACACGCTGGACGCCGCCGGGTTAGAGGTTGAACGCGCCAATACGCTCAACAACGACTACGTGCGCACCTTCCGCAATCAGCCCGGGCAAGAAGCGGAAATTGAAAATTTGCAGGTCAATGCCGAACTTTGCGGCGAATTTGGTTTCCCCATCATGGGCATCCAGTGTTTCCAGGCATCGCTCATGCCCGATTTCCCCACCGAATACCGGTCGTGGGTCGAAGGCCGCGGCGGATCACAGCATCTGCGCTTCGACCTGCGCACCGCGGCCAATCAAGCACCCCGCGACGACGCCCCCACCCACGACCAGATCTGGGAGCAGACGCTCAAAATCTATGAGGCCGTCGTGCCCGTCGCCCAACAGAACGACGTGCGCATTGCCATGCACGGCAACGACCCGCCCGTATCCAGCCTCTATGGCATTCCCCAGATCCTGACGCGCTTTGCCGATTTCGACCGCCTTTTCAATGCCGTGCCCTCTAGCCACAACGGCATGACCTTTTGTGTGGGCACGCGCTACGAGTCGGGCGAAGACATTTTTGAAGGCATCCGGCGTTTTGGCGAACAGGGCAAGATTTTCCACGTACATTTCCGCAATGTGCGCGGAGTCATCCCCGCGCAACAGGGCTATGAAGAGGTCTTGCCCGATGAGGGCGATCTGCACATGACACAAGTCGCGCAGGCGCTCAAGGATGTGGGCTATACCGGCGCGCTTGACTATGATCATGTCATGCGTCTTTCGGGCGACGGCCAGGAAGGCCGCAACTATATCGCCTATTGTGTAGGCCACATTCGCGGGATTCTACAATCCTTGCGCTGACAAGACGCGGAAACCGACTTTATAATCCAGGCAACTGGCAGAGCATGGGCGGATTGCCCCCGCAGACTTCAGTACGTTGGAAACGGTCTATCGTTCGACCGAGGAGGTACGAGGCATGTTAATCTCCAAATTAGAGCAGTGGAAACAGGGTTACTATCAGCAAGGCCGCGAAGAAGGTCGCGAAGCGGGACGGGAAGAGGGCTTTGAAGAAGGCCAGGAGGAGACCCGCGCCCGTCTCGTTCTGGCGATGATTGCCCGCGGCTTCGACTTGGCGACGATTGTTGATCTTATAGGCATATCGCCCGAAGCAGTCCAGGCCATCATTGCGAAACACACGGAGACTGACGACAGCGCAGACCCTGCGGCCGAATAACGCGCTAACAATCCTGCATGTCCTGCGCCGCCGATTGTTTATGCACCAGTTGTTCACGCCCCAGTTGTTCACGCACCAATACGGCGAACAGATCTTCGGTCAGATCAATTGTGACTTCGGCAGGATCGATGGGGCGGTCGGTGAATTGCACCGGCGCGGCGCGCGCCACGGCAAACGGAGTACGCTCCGCGCCTTCGCCCATGACCAGCACAGCCGCAGCCGCTAAATCATCGGCGGTTGATTTATAGGTGACCGCCAACGGGCGTCCAAAGAGGTCGGGCACACCGACCTCTTTTTGGATCCCCTCGAACCCAGCAAAGGCCAGCGCAATGCCTGTGACGCCCCGCCGCAACGGAATCAGATGCGAATCGGCCACCACCACCCCCAACCGGGCAACCCCAAAATGCGCCATGAGCTGCCGCCGGAAATCCGCAGCCCATTCCCACGTCGCGTGGGGCCACAGGATGGCGGTTCCCTTGGGCGCGTTCGACAGATCCACCCCGGCATTGGCAATGAAGATGTTATCCTTCACCGTCAGCCAAAACGGACCCGGCACGGGAAACGCGCGGTCGGCCTCATCCAGAATTACCTGGGCCAATGCAGGAGAAATATGGTGATTGGCCGCGGCCTGCGCCGCAGCAGAGGGTGTCACGCGTGCCAGTTCTACCACGCGCCCCTGGGCCAATGCGACCACTTTCGACGCGATACAGACAATATCGCCATCGACCAGTGGCACATTCGGCACTTGCGCATCCAGTGCTTGCGTCAGCGTAGTCAACAAATCGGTGTGGGGTTGGATCAATGGCGTGCGGAGTGCGAAAATCTCCATTCGGCAGCTTTCTAGCCATGCTTTCGAACAATACGGCCTATACAAAAATTCAGATATCGTGCAGTTGAGTGTACCATAGGGCAGGCCCATGAATGATTTAATCCCGCCGGCATTGGCGCAAACAATTCAGGCAACGCACGCCGATGGCGCAGCATGGTTGGCCCGCTTCCCAGCCCAATTGGCAATCTGGCAGACCGAGTGGCAGCTTGTGTTAGATGCGCCGTTTCCCAATCTTTCCTACAACTATGTTGCGCCGGGCACACGCGCCACTAGCCAGGCAGCCATTAAGCAGGCAATCGTGCTCAAAGCCGGGCCGGTTTCGCCAGAATTTCACAGCGAGAGTGCGGCCTTGCGCTGCTATGCCGGGCGCGGGGCAGTCCGTCTGCTGGCGGCAGACCCAGAGCAGGGCGCACTATTGCTGGAACGCATCTCGCCCGGCGCGCCCCTAATCCACCAAACGGATGATCGCGTGGCGACGGCCATTGCCGCCCAGGTCATGCAAACATTGTGGGAGGCATCACCGACGCCGCCGTCCACCGGCCCCACTGTAGAAAGCCAACACCCAGCCAAAGCAGATCACTTCCCGACGATTGCCGATTGGGGCGCCGGTCTGGAAAAAATCCGTCCCTGGTTTGGTGGCAACACAGGTCCTTTGCCCGCGCGTCTGGTAGATAAAGCCCGGCGCATCTTTGACGAGCTTCTCGCAAGCATGGCGACGCCCGTCTTGCTCCACGGCGATCTGCACCATGAAAATATCCTGTGGGGGGAAAATATCCTGTGGGGTGCAGCAGACGGTCATGTACAGCCGCCTCATTTGGCAAAGCCGCACCTGGCAAAGCCGCAACCGGGACAGTGGTTCGCCATCGATCCCAAAGGCGTATGGGGCGAACCGGCCTATGAGCCGGGCGCGTGGCTGCGCAACCCCATGGCGATGCCCGAACGTTGGGAAAATCCCGCGGCGCAACTGGCCCGCCGTCTGGATCAGTTTCGCGACTTGCTGGGGCTGGATCGCCAGCGCATGGCCGCCTGGGGATTTGCGCAAGCTGTGCTTTCGGCCTGGTGGAGCATCGAAGACAGTCCCACGGCCAAGCACACGATCAGCCACACGGCCTTGCACGCGCCCACCCAACCGCCGGCCACCCCATATATGCACGATTGGGATCACGCCCTGGCCGTTGCCACCTGGCTGGACCCGCTGGTAGATTGACTGGTCGCTTCGGGCCGCATCCATAGACCCAAGAGTATCGACATAGATTCATCAACCCAGATAAGGTATACAAAGCCAGCTTCATGAACGCCAACAACACACAACCTGCCGACACGCAACCTGCCGACACTCGAATCGTACAAGAGACCGCAGCCCGCATCACCGAACAGGTGGCGCGGGTGATCGTGGGCAAAGAAACGACCGTGGAAACGCTGTTGATTGCGCTCTTTTGCGAAGGCCATATCCTGCTGGAAGATGTACCCGGCATTGGCAAGACCACGCTGGCAAAAACGCTGGCGCGCACCCTCAATTGCAGCTTCAACCGCCTCCAGTTCACACCCGATCTGCTGCCCTCCGATATCACCGGCGTCAACATCTTTAACCAGAAGGTAGATGATTTTGAATTTCGCGCCGGGCCGATCATGGTGCAATTGCTTTTGGCCGATGAAATCAACCGGGCCGGACCACGCACCCAATCGGCGCTGCTCGAAGCCATGGAAGAACGCCAGACCACGGTAGACGGAGTCACCTACAAGCTCCCCTATCCGTTTCTGGTGCTGGCAACCCAGAACCCCATCGAGCTGGAAGGCACATTTCCCCTCCCCGAAGCCCAGGTTGATCGCTTCCTCATGAAGCTGCGCATGGGCTATCCCACGCGCGACGAAGAACGGCAGATTTTGCGCCGCTTCTATGCCACCTCGCCGCTCAACGACCTGGAACCTGTGGTCAATACCGAAGAGCTGAAAGCAGCCTGTGCCGTCTGTCGCCAGGTCTATCTGCATCCTGCGGTCGAAGACTATCTGCTGGATATCGCGGCCGCGTCGCGCGTCCACCCCGAACTGGAACTGGGCATCAGTCCCCGCGGCACATTGGCCCTCTATCGCACCTGCCAGGCTCGCGCCGCTATCCAGGGGCGCAGCTATGTGACACCCGACGATGTGCAGGCCCTTGCCGAGCCGGTGCTGGGGCATCGGCTGGTGCTGAGCGCCGATGCGCGTCTGCATGGGCAGACGGTTGACGGCGTTTTGCAAAGCCTGCTCGATTCCGTAGCCGTGCCGGTGGAAGAAGTCTGGAGCAGCAACAACGGACGCGCGCGCTAGCGCCAGGGCCACACTATGGGACGTCTTTGGTGGATATTGGCGATAGGGCTGGCAGTCGTATCTGTGCTGCTCCGCCACAACCTGCTCTTTCTGATGAGCTTGCTCCTGGCTTTGGTGGGCGCCGTTTCGGTGCTCTGGGCGCGCTGGTGTCTCACCAACGTGACCTATGTCCGCCAATTGAGCCATGCCCGCATTTTTTGCGGCGAAGAGACTCAACTCTCGATTCGGATCACAAATGCCAAACCGCTGCCGCTGGCATGGTTGCGCGCCGAAGATCGGGTGCCGACCGCGCTGGAAATGCAGGGCGTCACCCTTGCGCCCAGCCACCAACCGGGGCGCAAACGGCTGATCAACCTGCTTTCTCTGCGCTGGTACGAACGCGTGACCCGCACCTATCGCGTGCGCGCGCTGCACCGGGGCGTCTGGCAAATGGGACCGGCGGAAATCGTTTCGGGCGATATTTTTGGCTTTGGCGTCCAGCGCGATGAATTCCCCACCATTCATTCGCTGGTCGTCTATCCGCGAGTGGTGCCCATCACCGCGCTGGGTTTGCCCGCGCTGCGTCCTTTTGGCGACTATCGCACGCCCCACCGGCTGATTACCGATCCGCTGCGCCTGATGGGCACGCGCGCCTATGCGCCCGGCGACAGCTATCGGCACATCCACTGGAAAGCCACTGCTCGTCGCCGTGCCCTGCAAACCAAAGTCTTCGAACCATCGGCCTCCCAGCCGGTTGCGATCTTCCTCAATATCAATACCTTTAACCGGCTCTATGAGGGCCGCGACCCCGAATTGCAGGAATATGCCATTTCGGCTACGGCTTCGCTGGCGCGCTGGGCGTGGGAAGCCGGGCGGCCCGTTGGTTTATATGCCAACACCATTGTCCAGCCCGAAGGCGCGCGCGTGCATATGCCGCCCAGCGCGCGCCCAGATCAACTGGTGCGCATCCTCGATACCCTGTCGCGGGTGGTCACCCAGTTTGGCCGCTGGCCGATTGAATCGGTGGTGGGCATCCAGGGCGCACAGCTGGCCTATGGCTCGACCATTGTTGTGATCAGCGCCGCGCTCAATCCCCAGCTCGAACAGCAATTGATCACCCTGGCGCGCAAACATTACAGCGTGGGCCTGATCACCCTGGGCAAAGGCCGGCTCGCCAAGGCGTTGCCCGGCGTACAACACTATCATATCGGCGGGACGGAGGAATGGCGTGAGCTTGAAACGCTGGCATTTGATTGAGGACATCACACTCCCCCTTGCCGTGTGGATTCTGCGCTTTTGCTGGCTCTGGCCCTGGCTGGAACTGGTGCGCCGCTGGATTTCGCCCCAGGCCTATGGCTCCTATCTGCCGCTGGTCGGCATGGCCGTATTGGGCATTGGCGGCTATGTGGCCGCGCACCAGGTATTAAGCGGCACCGAAGTTTCGCGCCTGGCGCGCAGCGCGGTGATTGGGCTGGGTCTGCTCACACTGGTGGTCATTCTCTGGCTGCACTATGTAGCCGGGCTTTTCGCGCCGTGGGATGCCCAGGGCTATGTCTATCTGGGGCAACAGGCAACCAACTGGACATTTGGCCCGCCGCCCGCGTTCCTGGCATTTGTGATCGGCGCACAACTGTGGATTCAGGGCGTGCGCGACGCTGCGCCCTTATCGCGCCACGAACAGGTGTGGAGTACCTTCACCGTCGGCTTTGTGGCCTTTGCGTTCATGCTGCTGGTGGTCCAGCTCGATGACCGGGGACTGCCGCCCGGCACCGGCGCGGCCATCTGGACCTTCTTTGGCGTAGGCATGGCGGCACTGGCGCTTTCGGCGTTGGAATATGCCGGCATTGGGCAGGATAAAGACGCCGAAGTACCGGGCATGAGCCGTTATTGGCTGGGGAGTATGCTGGCTGTGGTGGGCGGTATCATGGGCATTGGGCTGCTGTTGATTCTGGTGCTCGCACCCGACACCCTCGCCGCGGTCTTTGGGCGTCTGCGTTTCCTGCTCGATTGGCTGGGCACGATTCTGGGGTATGTGCTGCTGGCGGTGGCCTATGTCACCTTCCTGCTAGTCGAACCGCTCTACAACTGGCTGCGCAACAACATGCAACTGCGCGAGATGGAAGAAGACACCGTCGACACCCAATCGATGGACAACATGCTGGAAAATTATATGACCGAGCCAACCAGCGTGCTGCCCGAAGCGGTCGCCGATTCGCTGCCCTGGCTGGCGCTCCTTGTCATCGCGGTGGGGCTGGCCCTTGCGGTGGTGGCGGCTCTGCGCATCCTGCGGCGGTCTAGCCAGGAAAGCTATATAGAGACGCGGGAGAGCGTTTTTTCCACCGACCTGTTGCAGGATCAGCTATCTTCGCTGTGGCAGCGGCTCACCGGGCGCGGCGGCACACCCGTCGCGGATCCTTTTTTCTCGCTGGAGAATGAGGAAGCGCGGCGGCGCACCATCCGCGCCATCTATCAGGAATTTCTGGCCCACATGCAGGCGCTGGGTCAACCGCGTGCGCCCCATCTCACGCCCACGGGCTATGGCGCCTATCTGGCAACCGTGCCCGCGCTGGGCAGTAGCACGGGCGCAGGTGTAAATGGTGTCAATGATGAGAAGGACGGGTACGCAGGCGCGGTAGAGACGTTGACGCGAGGCTATATCCAGGCCCGCTATGGCGATAACCCGCCCACGGCGGATGAGGTGGCGGCGGTGGAACGCGCCTGGCAACAACTGCGCGCCCGCGTGCAGCCCGCGCCTTCCACTCCATCAAATGATTCACAGACCGATTCGCTGCCGGATAAGCCCACAGATAAGCCCACAGATAAGCCTTCAGAGTAACGCCCAGCGTGTAAGCCCGTTCAGCCCCGCCCCAGCGCGGCCAGCAATGCCAACGCCAGTTGCTTCGTCTCCAATGCCACCGGCGCATCATCCAGAACCGGCCCCACACACGCCGGGCAACCACTGGGGCAGGAACACGCGCGGATCAACTCCTGCGCCGCCTGCACCAAATCGGCGTGCAGCTCATAGAGCCGCGCGCTAAAGCCCAGCCCCGCGGCAATGCGTTCATAGAGATAAATCGCGGGCAGCACCGGCATGGCGTGAGATGCGGTGTCGGATGCGGTGTCGAGCATTCTTGCTGCCGGTGCAGGTGGGTCCATCTGCCCGTTCCCCGTGGGTATAACCCCGTTCTGTGCCACCCTACTCTGCCCCGCCCCATTCGGCGCGTCTGCGCCCCACGTCACATCCTCGTCGGTGGCATAGGCGCGGTCCGTATCTGATGAATCTTTGCCCGACAAATCTGAACGGCGCGCGGCTGCGTTGCCGCGCGTCACATGCACGCCCAGATCCTGGGGATCGCACATGAGATAGAGCGGCGCCAGATTGTTGAGAGCATAGGCGACGCCATCCAGTCCCGTGCGCACGCGCACGCCCGATTCCAACCGCTGGTGACAGACCCGACACACCAATACCAGATTGCTCAACTGGTTGGCTTCCAGATAGGCCGTGTTGCGCCCCGGCACATAGCCAAAGGTGCGAAACGGGCGCAAATGATGGACATCATGCTGGCGGCCAGTGTTTTGGCGACTGGAACCTTCAGGCGTGCCACACTGGCTGCACCGATAGCCGTCGCGGGCGCGCACCTTGGCGCGCTGTTCGGCCCAGTTGGGGCCATAATCGTTGAGAGAGTCGAACCACTGCCCGTCGGCTTCCAGCGCGGCCTGGGCCTGGGCTGTAACCTGCACCCAATAGCCGGTCGTCTCCACAATCGCGGGCGGATAGTCCAGGGGAAAAACGCCCAGCGTTTCGTGGGTAAAGCGTTTCACCCGTCGATAGCCCAGAATCTGATTGCTGACCCGCAGTTCGCCGTGAGCCGCCATTGCGCCGTCCACTGTCCGCTGTTCATGGCAACCCAGAATTTCGATATCGGCATCGGACATGACCTGCGTGTAATAATCCGTCTCCAGCGGGCGCACCTGGGCCAGATTCGTCTCCAAATCCAGATGTTCTACCACAAAACTGCGCCCCTCGTGCCAGTAGATTGCGCCATCGTGCAGCAGATTCACCGCGGCGGCGCGTTCCAGTTCACCGATTACATTGGGACTTACATTGGGGCGCGCAGCAGCGTCGGCAGAAGGGTCGTCAAATTCACCCGCCGCACTGCCCTCTACCTGAATCGCGACCGTATCGCTGCCCGCCGTACGCAGGCTGATGTTGCGCGCTGGATGGCTCAACCCGCCCCAGAAATAGCGTCCGCCCTGCGCGTGGAGTTCGCCCTGTTCGGTGAGCAGTGCCAGCACGGCGTTGGCATAGTCGCTGTTGCCAAAGCGTTCGCCCGCGCCAAAAGGCAGTTCAAACGCGGCACAGCGCATCTGATCCACCAACAGCATGAGGTTGTCGGGGTTAATCAGCGCGTGTTCGGGCGAACGTTCAAAAATAAAGCGGGGATTGCGAATCACATATTGATCCAGCGCGCCGCCCGTGGCGACCAGAATCGCGAGCGCGGCTTCGGTGGTGCGTCCGGCGCGGCCCATCTGCTGCCACGTCGCCGCGATGGTGCCGGGATAGCCACAGAGCACCGCAGCCTGCAATTGCCCGATATCAATGCCCAACTCCAGGGCATTGGTGGCAACCACCGCGCGCACCGCGCCGCTGCGCAGTCCCGCCTCAATTGCGCGCCGCTCCTGGGGCAGATAGCCGCCCCGATAGCCGCGAATCGCCTGATTCACCGTGCCGTCCCACTGGCGATTGTCCCACTCGCGCCGCAGCCGGTCGCGCAGATAGCCCAACAGCAGTTCGGTTGTCAGGCGGGCGCGGCCAAAGACAATCGTCTGCTGTCCACCCAGCACACAGCGCGCGGCCAACTCCTGGGCTTCCAGTGTGCTGCTGCGCCGCAAGCCGCGTTCTTCGTCGAAGATGGGCGGGTTATAGAGGATGATGTGCTTTTCGCCCTGGGGCGCGCCGGTTTCGTCGATAATTTCCACGGGCGCTTCTACCAGTTGTTCGGCCAGTTCCTGGGGGTTGGCAATCGTCGCGCTGGCGCAGATGAACTGGGGGCGGCTGCCATAGAAGGCACACACCCGGCGCAAACGGCGCAATACGTTGGCGACGTGACTGCCAAACACGCCCCGATAGACGTGCATTTCATCAATCACCACATAGCGCAGCCCACTCAGAAAGGTCTCCCACTGGATATGATTGGGCAAAATCCCCATGTGGAGCATGTCGGGATTGGTGAGCAGCAGACGACTGCTCTGGCGGATGGCACCGCGCCGGCTGCTGGGCGTATCGCCGTCATAGGCAGCCACCGTAAGCGGAGAGACCGCACCATGCCCTACACCCGTCGGCGCGCCGGCTAAGACAGCTTGCCAGGTGTGCAGCTCGTTCAGTTGATCGTGGGCCAGGGCTTTGGTGGGAAAGAGATAGAGCGCGCGCGCCGCGTCTTCGCCCAGCAGGGCATGGAGCACAGGCAGGTTGTAGCAGAGTGTTTTGCCGCTGGCCGTAGGGGTGACAACGGCCATATTGCGCCCGGCCAGCGCCCCCGCCACACACGCTGCCTGGTGTGTGTAGAGCTGGGCAATGCCCCGCGCCGCCAACGCCGCGGTCAGGGTCGGGTGTAGCTGTTCGGGCAGCGGGCCATAGCGGGGTGGGCATGGCGGCTGGGTGCGCCACGCCGCCACGCTATTCATAAAGCGGTCGTCGGCGCGTAAATCGGCCAGGAGGTTAGCGAGGGTCATGGGGTATGGCAGAAATTTTCTATGGGCGGCCCAACCCACGGGGGATTGGGCCGCCCATCAGTACGACGAATAGACTAATAGCCCAGATTCGGCTGGAGCCAGCGTTCGGCTTCTTCAAAGGCAAGCCCCTTGCGCACCGCATAGTCTTCTACCTGGTCGCGGCCAATCTTGCCCACCGAGAAATAGGTCGATTGGGGATGCGCAAAGTAGAAACCGCTCACCGCCGCGGTAGGCGTCATGGCAAAGTGTTCGGTCAGTTGCAGATCGATGTTCTTTTCCACCTGGAGCAGATCAAAGAGCAGACCCTTCTCGGTATGATCCGGGCAGGCCGGATAGCCGGGCGCAGGACGGATGCCCCGATATTTCTCGCGGATCAGTTCCTCGTTGCTCAGTTCTTCATCGGACGCATAGCCCCAATAGTGTTTGCGTACTTCCTCGTGCAGATATTCGGCCAGGGCTTCGGCCAGGCGGTCGGCCAGCACCTTGACCATGATCGCGTTGTAGTCGTCATAGCTGCGCTCGTAGTGTGCCGTCAGCTCGTCCACGCCGATACCCGTGGTGAGGGCAAAGCCGCCCATATAATCGGTGATTCCACTTTGGGCAGGCGCAACAAAATCGGCCAGGCTATAGTGGGGTCGCTTCTCGCCGCGGTCGCTTTGCTGGCGCAACATGTGAAAACGGGTCAACGCATTCTGGCGTTCGGCATCGGCATAGATGTTCACATCGTCGCCGTCGCTTTGTGCGGCGAACAGGCCAAAGACCGCGCGCGCCTCCAGCTTGCCTGTGCGGATAATATCTTCCAACATATTTTGGGCATCGGCAAAGAGCTTGCGCGCCTCCGTCCCCTTGTTGGGGTCGTTGAGAATCGCGGGATAGGCTCCCCTCATCTCCCAGGCGTGGAAGAAGGGCGTCCAGTCGATCTTTTCGGCCAGTGTGCCCAGGTTGATCTGATGAATCGCCTGCACTCCCAATTGACTGGGGCGCACAATATCCACCGCATCCCACTCGCTTTGGAAACGTCGCTCGCGGGCTTCGGCCAGATCCAGAATGCGCCGGTTCGACGTGTTGTTCTGGTGATGGGTACGCAAACGCGCATATTCGTCTTTCATATCCGACGCATAGGCGGTACGGGCATGGCTGCTCATAAGTTTTTCGACCACGCCCACGCTGCGCGAGGCATCCTGCACATGGATCACCGGGCCATCATAGACTGGATCGATCTTCACCGCGGCGTGGATGCGTGATGTGGTCGCGCCGCCGATCATCAGCGGTTTGGTCATGCCCAGGCGGGTCATCTCCTTTGCCACATGCACCATCTCATCCAGTGAAGGCGTAATCAACCCGCTCAGGCCGATAATGTCCGCATCCTGCTCGATGGCAGTCTGCAAAATCTTTTCGGCAGGCGTCATGACACCCAGATCGATGATTTCATAGTTGTTGCAGGCCAAAACCACGCCCACAATATTTTTGCCAATATCGTGGACATCGCCCTTCACCGTCGCCATGACAATCTTGCCTGCGCTACGGCTCGTATCGCCGCTCTTGGCTTTGGCGGCTTCGATATAGGGCAGCAGATAGGCCACGGCGCGCTTCATCACGCGTGCGCTCTTCACCACCTGGGGCAAAAACATCTTGCCTTCGCCAAAGAGATCACCCACGATGTTCATGCCATCCATCAGCGGACCTTCGATGACCTCAATCGGTTCGGGAAATTGCTGGCGGGCCTCTTCGGTGTCATCTTCGATGAAATCGGTAATCCCGCGCACCAGGGCATAGGAAATCCGTTCGGTCACCGGCTTGGATCGCCAGGCCAGGTCTTCGGTTTTCTTCTTGCCGGTTCCCTTCACGGTTTCGGCAAAATTCACCATGCGCTCAGTCGCATCTTCGCGCCGGTTGAAAAGCACATCTTCCACATGCTCCAACAGGTCTTTGGGAATATCTTCATAGACTGGCAACTGCCCGGCATTGACAATCGCCATGTCCAGCCCGGCCTGGATGGCGTGATAGAGGAAAGCCGAGTGGAATGCCTCGCGCACCGGGTTGTTGCCCCGGAACGAGAACGAGATATTGCTCACGCCGCCGCTCACCTTGCAGCCGGGCAGGTTCTTTTTGATGATGGGGATCGCATCGATAAAGTGGATGGCATAGTCATTGTGCTCATCCATGCCCGTGGCAACGGTCAGAATGTTGGGGTCGAAGATGATATCTTCGGGTACAAAGCCCACTTCCTGAGTCAGGATGTTGTAGGCGCGGGTGCAGATCTCGACCTTGCGCTCCGCCGTATCGGCCTGGCCCTGTTCATCAAAGGCCATGACGATGACCGCCGCACCATAGCGCAGCACTTTGCGCGCCTGTTCGCGGAATGCGTCTTCGCCCTCTTTCATGCTGATGGAGTTGACGACTGCCTTGCCCTGCACACACTTGAGACCGGCTTCGATGATGGACCAGCGCGACGAATCGATGACAACCGGCACGCGGGCAATGTCCGGCTCCGACCCGATGAGGTTGAGGAAGCGGGTCATGGCGGCTTCGCCATCCAACATGCCGTCATCAAAGTTCACATCGATCATCTGCGCGCCGTTCTCCACCTGTTCGGCGGCAATGCGCACCCCTTCGTCGTAATCATCTTCCAGAATCAGCCGGCGGAATTTGGCCGAGCCGGTCACATTGGTGCGCTCGCCAATATTGATGAAGCTCGCGCCCGGCGTCACAGTCAGCGGTTCCAGCCCGCTATAGGTGGCGCGCGGTTCAATTTCGGGAATCGTGCGCGGCGCGATCTGGGCCACGGCATCTGCAATGGCGCGAATATGTTCGGGCATGGTGCCGCAACAGCCGCCCACAATATTCACAAAACCGCTGCCGGCAAAGTCCTGCAAAAAGGCCGCGATTTCGTCGGGCGTCTGGTCATATTCGCCAAACTCGTTGGGCAGACCGGCATTGGGATAGCAGCTGATGAGAGTATTGGCGACCGTGGAAAGCCGCTCCAGATAGGGGCGCATTTCCTGCGCGCCCAGCGCACAGT
>JBBDIO010000164.1:3767-24632 GCA_040880365.1 Litorilinea sp. | reverse complement strand
GTGTGCCCGCCACACTCACCGGGGGCGCGCCGCCGGGCGTATAGCTGCGGAAAAATCCGCGCACCGCGTTTTCCAAAAACGGTTGCGTCTTGCTATAGACGCCATAATAGGCGTGCAGCTTGCTCAGCTCGGTGGCATCGAGAAAATAGGGTGCGTGCAGCGCAAAGACCACCAGATGCTTGCTCGTCAGTGCATCGCCGCGTTCGCGCAAAAACTGCTTGACCACTGCGCTATGGGGAAAGTTTGTCGGTTCTACATCCAACATGGCAAAGATGATCCATTCGGCCTCATCGATCTGCATGTTGATCTTCTCATTTTTGTCCAGCGGCGTCGCCGCGTCCTCCGTCTCCCCTTCGCCGCCATCGCCCAGCGGCAACTCACCTTCAGAGTCAGAATCGGCGGCCACGGGCACAGAGGCGACACTTTCCAGCACCTGGGCGAGATCGGCAAATGTGAGACTGGTAATCTGGTCTTCTGCCAATTGCCCCGTGGCGCCCGGTCCATAGAGACCCAGCATAATTTCGGCAAATTCATCTGGCCCCACCGCCGGTTCAGCCAGACACGACGCGCATTCGTGCAACAGACGGCTTTCGGTAAAGATCACGATCTGTTCATCGGACTGGGGCAAAAGCGAAAGAATTTCCGATGCGCCCCCGCTATCGGGATAGAGCGTGGTCAGCGACTCGCGCGCGACCTGGCTCACCACAGCCTGGGTCGCGGCTCGATGGTCTGCATTCAAACGCGCCAGGTGTGCTTCGGTAATCAAGACATCTGCCAGGGGAACCAGACCTCTGCTAATCGTGCTAATCGTGCTAATCGGCGTGCCCGCACTGTCACCAGCGTTGTTTTCCGGCTCGGCGACAGGGAGATTTTCACGATTCATACCAAACCGATTGGGGAACACGGTCTCGCCGTTCGACCCGGCATCCGGCCCTGCCGGGTCCAGATTGCCCGGGTCCTCACTGTCAAATACACTGCCAGCCACAGCAGGAGTCACAGTGAGGGTCGCAGCGGGGGATACAGTTGCCGATACGCTGCCGGTCGCGGTCGGGGTTTCTACGGCCTCTCCATCCGACTCTGCATCCGGTTCTGCTCCAGATTCTGCATCTGCATCCGGGTCCGACACGGGAGGTTCAAAGCCATAGAGTCGCAGCTTGAGCCGCAGGATTCGGCGCACCGACTCGTCTACCTGCTGGGCAAATGCCGGCTCATTCACATAGCGCTCCTGGAAAAAGCCAATCGTCGCCTGGATATTGCGCATCTGGGTTTCCCACGCGCCATCCACACTGAATCGATCTAAAACCAGAAGATCGTGCCCGGCACTAAACGCATCCAACGCCACGCGCCGATAGGGAAATTCGGCCTGCGTGGGGCTGTAATAGCGGCGAATGGAAGGCAAGCCCAAGGGCGGACTCACCAGAATTCCGCCCCGTTCGCCCCACGCCGCAAACGCTTCCTGCTCCAAAACCACCGACAATTCGGGAGTGAGATTGAGTGGGGTGGCGCGGCCCGATCCGCCACCCTGAAATGCGCTGTAGCGCGTGGGGCTGGTCGCCAGGGCATCGGTCGCGCCCAGATCGCCCCCCGGCGCCAGAATAGATGATGTGCGCCGGGTGACTGCCCAAAACGGCGGCAATGCCTGGCTGCGCAGCTGTGCCAACGATTGTTGCACCGTGGCAATTTCCTGCTCGGGCAAGCGGTCGATATCCCCCGCCCCAGGAAAATGGCCTGCAACCGTGGCGACGCGTCCCTCGCCACCCTCATGCACGCCTGTAATATAGGCGCGCGCCTGGTGCGCGGCCCAAAAAGGGTCGCCGCCAAACGAATGTAGCCCCAGCTGTCCCACTTCGTCCAGACGGGGCGGTTCCACCACATCCAGATTGGGACCAAACAGCAGATTGATCCCCACCAGGCTCAACTCCTGGCCCACGATTGCGCCCACGCGGCGGGTCAATTCAGGATTCCAGGCCGCGCCCAGAGCCATTTGGCTGGGCAAGGGGGTAAAGCCGCGCCGCAACGCGGTTTGCGGCAAGTGATCACCGGCCTGCTCGATGCCCACAAAAAGCGGCAGATTGACCGCAGGGACACCCGTCACCGCTTCGAGCAGGGGCAAATCGGGCGGCAACCGGGCTGGATTCGCGATGGAATTCGCAGTGGAATTAGCGGTGGGACTCGCAGTGGGACTCGCAGCAGGGCTGGCAGTGGGATTTGCGACAGGACTTTCCGCAGAAGCCTCTGCGCCCTCACCCGCGGGGGGAATTGAGATCTCGGCAGGCAGGAGCACGCCATAGGCCAGCGCCTGGAGGCGGTTGGCAAGCGCGGCCACCGAGCGCGGTGTTTCTACCCCGCTTTGATTTGTAAAATTGCCAGCGCGCGGCGTCAGAAAGACGCCCCCAATGCGATAGCCGTGAATCAGCTCGGCAATATCGCTTTCATAGCCCGTATCATTGCCCGGAAAAACTACTACAAACAGTTGGCCCACCCGATCGGCCACCGACAAATCGGCCAGGAGCAATTCCACCTGCTCCTCCAAACGCCGATTCCACTCGGCATCTTGTTCACTGGTCTGTTGGGGACTGGCCGGGCGGGTAGCGGGCGTGGCCCCGACAGACAGGGGCGTCAACACATTGGCCCAAAGCAACAAGACCATGAGCCACACATGTATGGCACGGGAAAAACGCCTCTGCTTGCCAAACCAAAACCGCTGGGGAAGACATCGCATGGGCCTAGTATAGCGAGCGAAAATAGGCTTGGCAAACCATTTGCAAACCGAATGCGACTTGGCCCTGTTTCTGGTTTTGCCAATCCGCATCCCATCGCTATACTTTATTGTGACAGCACATTATACGACAGCGCATTATGACAGCACGGGGACCGCTGCTTATACGCGATAGAAGACAGACAGTAGATGGCGGCCTGATGGCAGATTGTCGTCTTGAGTGAACGATCTTCGGAACACATGCAACCCAATCAACGACCTTTTCGCCCGCGCGCGTCAAACTACATAACCGGGAAGCCACTGGCGCAAAACCCTCACGGGCAAAACTCCCAGGCGCGCCCCGAAAACACGCGGGAAGAACAATTCCCTGCAGAGCCGTTCAACAGTGAGCGCGCCCACAATCCTGTGCGCGACAGCTCTCATACAGATACAGACACGCATGTGGGCCACAGTTCATCCTATGGGCGCAGTCAATCTGACGGCAGACCCTATGGCGATGCCCCGCATGACGATGCATGGCATGACGATATTGATATCAGACCGGCAGATATTGAACCAGCAGATATTGAAAGCGCAGCCTACCCCGGCCCACTCTGGCGGTTGCTGCTTACCGAAAGTCTGCAAGTCATTGTCCCCGCCATGATTCTGGCCTTACTTGTGCATCTTTTTCTGGCCCAGGCGACGGTAGTCTATGGGCAAAGCATGGAGCCGAATCTCCACGAGCACGAGCGTTTGATCATCGACAAACTCAGCTATCAACTGCGCGCCCCCCAGCGCCACGATATTGTCGTGCTGGATCTGCCCACCATGGAAGAGCTATTGGTCAAGCGCGTTATTGGATTGCCCGGCGAAACAGTAGAAATTCGGCATGGCGAAGTCTTTGTCAACGGCGCGCCCATTCCCGAACCGTTTCCCCACGATCTGGGCTTCCAAAGCAGTCCCCTCATCACCCTGGGACCACTCACCTATTTTGTCATGGGTGATAATCGGGAAAACAGCAACGACAGCCGGGCGTTCGGCCCCATTCGCCGAGATACCATATTGGGCCGCGTATGGCTGCGCTATTGGCCGCTCAACCAATTGAAGGTGTTCTAACTCTCCCCATGAGCTCACGGCGTTGGAATAACGTCACCAAGATAATCGTTACGGCGAGCCTTACGCTCCTGACAATTGTCGTATTGGTGACCTTCCGCCAAATGATCGCACCCACCGTGGTTGCGTTCCTGCTGGCATTTGTTCTTGGCTATCCCGTCGACTGGATCCAACGCAGCACCGGCTGGCCGCGCGGCGCGGCAATTGTGGTCGTTTTCGTCATGCTGATTGCCGCCATCGCCACCGGCCCTCTGATTCTGGCGCCTCGCAGCGACGATCTCCTGGCCGCGCTGACAGATACACTGGATCAACTGCTCGAATCGCTCCCTTCCGGCCCCATACCGTTGTTGGGCGCCTACGAACTCTCGCTGGACGATCTCTTGATCCAGGCCGGCGAAGCGGTCAGCGGAATTCTGGTTTCCATCGGCAACCCGTTGAACATCGCCCGCGGCCTGACCACCGGGCTGCTTTCGTTCGTCTATGTGCTGGTCCTCACCTTCTGGGTACTCAAAGATCTCTACAAGCTCCAGCGGCTCATGCTGGAACAGATTCCCCTGGACTATCAGGAAGATGCCCGCCTGCTGGCCCAGGAGATTGGCCTCATCTGGCACGCGTTTTTGCGCGGCCAGTTGATCCTGGGCATCACCGTGGGCACCATGACCTGGATCGCACTCTCGATTGTGGGGATGCCCAATGCCGGGGGGCTGGCGCTCCTGGCCGGTGTCATGGAATTTCTACCCTCGCTCGGTCCCGCCATCAGCGGCACCATCGGCAGCGCCGTGGCCTTGTTTCAAGGCTCCACCTGGCTACCGGTCAGCAACCTGGGCTTTACCCTGATTGTCGCCGGCATCTATTTTGTCATCGGGCAGATTGAAAGCATCTATCTAATCCCGCGTCTGGTCGGGCGCCGCATTCAGCTGCATCCCGCAGTCACATTTGTGGGCCTCATCACCGGCACAATGGTCTTTGGCTTTCTGGGGCTTTTGCTGGCCGCGCCTACCATTGCCTCAGTGCGCAGCATACTCTCCTATCTCTACCGCAAACTGCTGGATCTGGAACCCTTCGATCCCATCATCTCGCCCCAGTCCGGCGTTCGCATCCCCGGGTTGATCGCCGGGCGCAAAATCGAAGCCATCCTCTTCGACCTGGACGGTACGCTGGCTAAACCGGATCGCTATGCCCAGGATTGGGTCGAAACGCATCTGGCCTGGCTCGATGGCATCCTGGCTCCCGCCACCCGCCGCGACATCGCACGCCGGATGATGATGATCGCCGAGGGCATGGTCAGTTCCACCGTCAGCATATCCCGCTATGTCAGGCTGGAATTGCAACTGCTGCGCTTCCAGCCTTTTCTGGATCTCGCGCGCGGCTTCCCGCCTGCCCGCTCACTAGAGACGATCCCCCGCGTGCCCGACATGATAGAAACGCTGGCAGTCCGCTATCGGCTGGTGCTGATCTCCACACGCAACCGCGACGAAATCCGCACCTTTCTGCGCCGCGCCGATATTGATCCGGCTCATTTCGCCCTGATCGTAGATCGGGAACGCGTGCGCAACCTCCTGCCGGCCAACGAACCGCTGGAACTGGTGATCTCCACCCTGGAACTGGAGCGCAACCAGGTGTTGGTCGTGAGCGATACCGACCTCAACCTGCGCACCGCGCGGTCGGCACAGATGGCGACCGCGGGCGTGCTGTGCGGGCTGGGGCGCGAAAACGACCTGCGCGATGTAGATCTGGTGCTGGAAACCACACCCGACCTGCTCGACTGGCTCTAGGCGAACCGGCAGTGCATCATCGCATCTCCATGCGCCTTCGGAAATCCCCACAAAATCTATCTAAAAATATTGGAACCTAAGTAAATCTATGCTATATTTTTCGCCATGAACTGGCGAAAAATTGTGCAACTGACTATGGTGCATGTAGGCGTCTCGATTACGGTAGTCCCCGTCACCGGGACGCTGAACCGCATCATGATCGCCGACATGGGTCTGCCCGCGCTGTGGGTCGGCATTCTGGTTGCCTTTCCCTACCTCCTTTCGCCGCTCCAGGTAATCGTAGGGTCATGGGCCGATGCGCATCCGCTGGGCGGCAGACGCCGTTCACCGTGGATTGTGGCCGGCGGTTTGATGGCTGCATTTGGCGGCTATTTCACGGGCCACGCCGTCTATCTTTTCGCCGCCCAGCCCATGATTGGGGCATTGGCGGCCGTCGGTGCGTTCCTAGTTTGGGGCCTCGGCGTCAATATTGCCTCGGTGAGCTATCTTTCGCTGGTCACCGAATTGAGCGCAGACCGTCCTGCCTGGCGCAGCCGTGCCATCAGCATGATGTGGAGCGCCATGATTCTGGGCACCATCGGCACCAGTCTGGCAATTGCCGCCATGCTGGACCCGTTCAGCGAAGAGGCCCTCTACACCGCGTTCGGCGCAATCTGGCTCATCGCGGCGGTGCTGGTGCTTTTCGGCGCATCGCGTCTGGAGCCGCGCGCCCTGGCGACAACTCTGGAGACGGTCGAAATAGATCGCCGCGCCAATTCGCCGCGGGTCGCGTTTCAAATCCTCAACGCCAATCCATCTGCCAAACGCTATTTCGTCTATCTGCTCATCGTGCTCATCAGCATCCATGCCCAGGACGTTTTGCTGGAACCGTTTGGCGCCGAAGCGATGGATATGGCCGTCAGCATGACCTCGCGCCTCAAATCGTTCTGGGGGCTGGGCTTTTTTATCACCCTCATGGGCGGATTCTGGCTGGTGCGCCGCTTTGGCAAACGCTGGGCCGCCAATGTAGGCGCAGGCGTCACGGCGGTCGCCTTTTTCACCATCATCCTCACCGGCCTGGCCCAGAATGCCACCTTGTTTGTGGGCGCAGTCGTCTTGTTGGGGCTGGGCGGCGGGTTAATGACCATCAGCAATCTGAGCTTCATGCTGGATATGACCATTCCCCAGGCCGCGGGCCTCTATATGGGCGCGTGGGGCGCGGCAAACTTTGCCGGACAGGCCATTGGCAACATCGTCAGCGGCGGTCTGCGCGATCTGGTTTTGTGGGCGACCGGCAACCCGCTGGTGGGCTATCTTGCTGTCTTCAGCCTGGAAATTGTGGGTCTCCTGGTCGCAGTCTGGTTGTTCCGCGCGATCCAGGTCGAAGATTTTGAACGTGACGCCCGCGCTGCGCTGCCCCAGACTCTGACCCTGACTGCCCAGGCCGCCGATTAGCCAACACAGTCTAAACACAGTCTAGTCAGCCTGCCTGATCAAGCCTGTCTAACCGACCTGAGCTTCCTTCCCCGCCCCAATCGTAGTATCGCAGACTGTCCTCTTTGTCCAAGCCCTTGTACAATACACACAGAGCCAAAACAGTTGCACGCCCGCCTGTTTGGCCTCGGCAGCGTCTCTACACCATGCCCGCCCATCGCAAGCTTATCGCAAACATTGGCGGCCAATCGTAATGTGGAGAATTGCAGCGATTTGCAGAGAAAAGGAAAGTAAAACCACAATGGTCAAAGTAACGATCAGTTATGACATGCAAGAGGGACGCGAAAAAGAAGCCCAGGAATATCTGGTCAACAAACTTGCGCCCGGCCTGGCGCGGCTGGGCTTCCGCGTGTCCGATGTCCTCTATACGGTGTGGGGCAATTCACCCCAGATCACCAGCGCCGGAGAATTGGAAGACCTGGAAACCGCGCGCACCATCTTTCACTCCAGCGAATGGCAAACCCTGGCCCTGGGTATGGACGAACTCACCACCAACCTCAATGTGCGCCTGATGCGTTCGAATAATTAACGCGAATGTTTTCGAGTTTCTCCCAGCTTCCATGACCACAACCCCAGCGCCCCCTATGCGCACACAAGATGCCGGCAAAGTCGCCCCATCTGTCAACCAGACATCACCCTCGCCCACACCAACACCCGCTCTTTCCCACCCGGTAAACAGGCGCGCGCTGGTGGTGTTTTTGGAAAATGTGGGCCACATCCACGGATTGCCCCTGCCCCAATGGACCCAGAACACAATTGATTTTGTGACAGAGGAATATGCCAAACTGCTCTTGTGGTGGCATGGGGCCTATACGCGCTATGATCGGGTGATTGTGCTGGAAGATGCCGACGCCACAGGCGCACACCTGGTGGACGCGCTCGTAGACCTGGGTTCCGACTATCTCACAGATATGCTGTTACTGGTGCATGGACGACCGGGGTCTCTGGTCGGCTATCTTGACCAGACCCATGTGGATGCCGCCACCTTTGGACAATTGGAAACCATCTATCGCCACAATCCCCATGCCTTCAGGCTGCGCATGGTCTATGGGGTCAACTGCTATGGGGTCAGCCTTGCCCCCACCTGGTTGCGCCTGGGCGCACAGACGGTCAACGGCGCGTGTGGCGTCAACTGGCTGCCCGAACCGAGCCTATCCACCTTTTTGCGCCATTGGTTAAACGGCGCGCGGTTCAGCGTGGCAGTCGAAAAAAGCCACCGCCGCGGGTTGCAATGGGGTCGCCGCATCTGGCGTCCCGACGCCGAGGGCAACGACCATCTGCGCATTGCCGGCAGCCGCCAGATCATCTTTGGCACGCGCGATGTCACCATCGAAAGTGGCATCGCGCGTGATTACACAACTTTGCAACCGTAATCTTCGCCAGTATCCGTCTATAAACGAAATAGCCCAATCAAAAAGGATGAAGCCGCTACGGCTCCATCCTTTTTTGTTACATGCTTGTGTCATTCAAGCCATCTGCCGCCAAACGGGGCTAGCGGATCGCTTTCTGATAGGTGAGCAGCACGCTGGTATGAATCCCCCAGCGCGGGTTTTCAATATCACCCATGCCGATACCCAGCAATACGTCGCTGGGCAAGCCTTCTACCTTAACGTTATACGCATTGCCTGCCGCATACATCTGGTAGTTAAAGGCGTAATCGGGCGGGTTCTTGTCTTCAGTATTGCCGGTATACGAACCATCACCCCAATAGACTGTGACCGGATGGCCTACCATACGATTGCCGTTTTCGTCCATCACTTCGACAAAGATATGGTGACGTCCGCCTGCCTCTTTCTCATCCTGCCAGATCGCTTCCACCAGACGGAAATAGGGCTGTCCCGGCTCGACAGACGCATCTTCTACACGCACATTGAGCAGATCCAGGCGCGGATCCCAGGCGCGTGCGGCGACCGAAGCAGCCTGTACCTGGGGTTCGGGTTCGGGTTCAGGTTCAGGCTGGGGTGCAACCGGCGCGGGCGCGGCGCGCTGTACTACCGGCGCAGGCGGCGGTTCGGTGGGTGTGGCCGTAGGCACCGGCGTAAACGTCGGCGTCGGCAAGGGTGTATTGGTCGGGATCGGTGTATGGGTCGGCCGCGGGGTATAGGTGGGCGTAGGGCCTACCTGCTGGTCGGCCATTGCCAGCGTCTGCGCCAACTGGGTATCGCTTTGGGCCAGTTCATAGCTGCCCATCGCATAGACGGCATTGATTGCCCGCATAATATTGGAATTGGACACCAGTTCGGTCGGCGTATCGGTGGTGCCGGCTGTCCCGCGAATCAGTGTGAAGATGAGATAGGGGGCGACGATGCCCAACAGCCAGATCACCAGCAACACCAAAATCGCCAGCCGCACCTTGCCAAAGGTGGTCATATTGCTGAACCATGCGCCAATCCCGCCCCCGCTGCTATTGCCGCGGTTGGCAGGGCGTTGACCTTGTCCGCCACCTTGTCCACCACCGGCAGATCTGCCGTGGGTTTCTACCGTCGCGCCCTGATAGCGGCGGCGGGGCATGTTGGCCGCGCCTGCCACCTGCGCCGCAGGCACATATGCGGCCTCTTCGTCTTCGTCATAATCGTCATAACGACTCTGACCCGGCGCGCCCGGCTGCCCATATTGCTGACCCGGTTGAGCATATTGCTCCTGATCACAGGGATCATCATAGAGTTCGGCCTCGGGCTGGCTCGGCGGCGCATAGCGCTCGCGGCCATACTGCTCCTGCCCTTGCGGCGCGCGGTTGCTGCTTCGATAATCCTCGCCGCTGTTCATTTCGGCCAGGCGTTGGCTCAATAAACGGCTCAGGCCAATCGCCAGGCTCGGATACTGGTTCATGAGCGTATCAAAATCGTCTTTGCTCAATGTCCAGACATTCGCATCCGATTCGGCGATGGCGGTGGCGTTGTGGGGCTGATTGGTGAGCAAGGCGCGTTCGCCAAATGTATCCCCCGCGCCCAACACCCAACTGCTGCCCGACAACGTCTGGATGCGCACCTGACCCTCTTCCAACAGAAAGAGCATATCTGCCGGGCTGGTCGAGCGGTAGATCTGTTCACCTTCGCGATAGCGGGTAGGTTGCAGACAGGCAATAACCGCGGCCAGTTCGGTGCTTCCCAAATCGGCAAAGAGGGCAAACTGGCGGAAACGGTCTTCGTCTGTATCCTCTTCCACCAGCGCGGGCGCAACCGGTACAATCTGTTGAGAGATTGCGCTGCGCACCGAAGGATATTGATCGGCCAGACGTTCTACTTCAATTTTGGGCAACACCCATACGTTGGTATTGCGCACAGAGGTGGCATCTTCGTTGCGAATTTGCCCCGTCGCCAGTCCGCGCTCGCCAAAATAGCCATTGGGGCCGACGCGCGCCAATTCTTCCAGCACGCCCGAACTGTTTTCCGAAGTTAATTCGACTTCGCCATTTTCAATCAGATAAAGACCATCACCCAGATCGCCCATCATATAGACGCGCTCGCCCGCCGGCACATGGCGCAACACCAAACGCGCGGCCACATCCTGCAAGGCATGGGAGGGGATCTCTTCAAAAATCGGCACCTGAGCCAACAGATTGATAGCATGGGCCTGGTCGCTGCGGCTAAGACTCGACCGTGCCGTCCGCGCCAAACCCCGGCGCAACGCCGGAAATTGTGCGCTGACCTGCTGGAAGTGCTCGACCGGCAACAACCACAGCAAGCTGGCTTCGGTGGCAATGGCGTCATAGGAATAGGATTTGCCCGCCAACAGCGGCAACGCATCGAAGACCGCGCCGGGCTTCAAGACACGGCGGTCCTCATCACCATCTTCGGGCGTAAGCTCGATCTCGCCCATTTCCAGTAGATAGACACCCACCGGCGCATCGCCGGCGCGGAATAATTCTTGCCCCGGAGACGCTTTTTCGGGCTTGAGTTTGGTTGCCATTGCCTGCAATGTATGCTGGGGCAGACTACCCAACTCGGTGGTACGGCTCAGACGTTGCACCAGATAATCGCTCATCTGTGCCAGCAACGTGCCGAAATTCTGGCTCAGCTTCAGACCAATCTGCGGGTGCTGAATGATCAGGGTGCGCAGTTTGGCGTCGCTCAGTTGCCAATATTCAAGTTCCGAAAGCGATTGCGCGGTGACATCATACTTATCGGCGCGAAAAAGCCCGGTATCACCAATCAGGCTGCCCGGACCCAGCGTCGCCAGCGACTGTCCTGTGGATGAAGTCAGGCTCACAAACCCCTGCCCCACCAGAAACATGGCTTCTGCCGCATCTCCGGCTTTGATCAGCGACGTGCTGGCGGGTAACTTTCCTTCTTCAAATCCGGCTGCCAGAACTTCTCGATCTTCGTCGGTAAGCCCTGTAAAGGCCGGGGCAAATTTGATGAATTCTGCCTTCACGAATCCTCCTTGCCGAAGGTTATAGTGATTGCTTGCAAGTCACCGTATTGCCCGGAAAAACGGCTCGATCCGGCAAGGTGTAATCCGGCTCGATGACAAGCCCGATTATGCTGTGGTGAGTTGTGCAGTATATTTAGCAACATGTAATGTTAGTATAGCGCGCAATTGCCCATTTGAGAATAGGCGATTGCACTACCCTTCATATAACTTCTAAACGATAATACAACATTGTTATCACACAAACCGAGAGTTCTGCAAACGGCCATACAAACAGAGCGTCCCGGCATCTACCGGGCACGTCCCCATTTGGAGGCTATCTACTGGCGACAACAATTTGTCAACCGCCCCCTGGATTCTCGAGTGTATACGCGGTTGGCGTGGGAAAATGCCAGTCGCAGGCGTGACATAATGCACAGTGCCACGCCTGCGGAAATTTAAGATCCGCCCCCAGTAGACTAGCTGGCAGGCTAGTAGTTGCGCTGAAAAGTCACAGTCCAGCTAAAATGGCCCAGACAGCCCGGTGCCTGATTCGCAGGTGTGGCAAACTGACGGCAACTTTCCTCGTCGGTGCAGAATTGCCCCTGGATCAAATCTTCGTGCGAAATCCCGCCCGGATTCGTGGTCAAACCGGCAGCCAAGTCGCTTTGGGCCTCGCGACCGTCATTGTCGCGCCCGACCCGCACTTCCTGCCCGCTCCACAAAATGAATTCCACCACACCGTCGCCTTTGCCCTGGTCGCCCGTTACATGGCTCTCATTGCCCAGACCGTCTATTCGCACCCCATTGATTCGACTGCCATTGGCGTCGATGACGTTGACAAACAATTCATGCTTTTCGCCACAAATAACCGAAGGCCCGTCCAGGCGTCCCCCATTTTCATATACATCCCATAACCGTCTTTCCACCATGCGGAAATGAGGGCCTTCCGACGCGGGCGGCGTATCATCCTGCGGTTGTTCGGGCTGTGCTTCCGGCGCAGGCGGCGCTTCTTCTGCGGGCGGCGCTTCTACCACCGGCGCAGGCACCGGAGTCGGCGGTGGCGCGGGAATATTGGCAGCCACGGCAATTGTCGAAGTGTCGCCCGATGTCGTCACCAGCGGGCCATAGACCCAGCCCTGCTGCCCGTTGGCAATGCTCACCTGCCACCAGTCGGACTGGGGATTTTTGGCGATGATATTGGCCTGTGCGCCCGTTTGCAGTGCGCCCACGACCGGATAATCGGTGCCGGGTCCACCGCGCACATTCAACGCATTTGTGGTCTGGATCATGGGGTCCGGCGGCGGCGGCGGCGTAGGCTCTAACACGACAACGGGTGCAGTCTCTTCTGTCGCGGTCACGGCCTCGGTCACGGCCTCGGTCACGGCCTCGGTCACGGCCTCGGTAACAACTTCGGTAACTGCGTCAGAATCTTCAATTGCTGCGTCCGCTTCTTCCGGCATCTCCTCGGCTTCAGGGGCTTGAGGGGCATCCGGGGCAGGGACCACTTCTTCCGCGCTATCTTCTGGAATATCCTCTGCCGCAACTGCCGCTTCCGGCTCTGCCTCACGCGGGGCAGGCTCCAGGGCAATCACATTGCTGCCGCTGGGTTGCACCACTTCGAAAGTGGGTTGTGGCGCGGCGGTGAACAGGTTGTGTTGCCGCGCATATTCGAGCACCGCGCCCGATTGCAGACCCAACCCCACCGACAGTTGCACCAACGCCTGCGTCTCGCCCGGGTCTTCGCCGCTAGCGATAAATTCTTCTGCCAAAAGCAACAGCCATTGAGGCGGATTCGCCACTTCAATCGCCTGCAGATCGATGCGCGCGCGGCTCGCATCGCCCGATTCGGCATAGGCCGATGCAATGCGCAACGCCTCGGCCTCCTGATCCACCGCTTCGGTAGCAGATCCGCTTTCCGGCCCACACGCCGCCAGAATCAGCAGCAGCACACTCAGCAGCGCCAGTTGCGCGACGCGCCGAATGCGCCCCAACCCAACCACAGCAGAGTCTGCATGGCCCGGTGCGCCGGTAAACGCTGATTTTGTGGATATTGTAGAAAGGGAAACAGTGGATACTGCGCCAGAAGGATGACCTGTGGGGTATTGCACCATCTTGATTAACATACGCAATTGACCAATTTTGACCATAGGATCGCTGGATGGGCGTAAAAAGCCCGATACCTTTCGAGAACAAACATCGACGACAGACGACTTCTTCCGGACAATTTTCCGGGCAGCGGTAGAATTTTACCGGATATATCCACGGCACGCTGCCGCATCTCTATCCCGTTCCCCAACCCCTGCGACATCACTCTGTCGCCCAAACATCCAAGCCGCAATCATTCAACCTGCGCAACCGGCAATATCGCCAGGGGGTCTTGATAACCTTGCGCGTTCAAGGACAAACAGTGCGTGTCACTCGCCACACTTGCTGCTCGGCACAGACGTGCACTCTACGGCCGCACACGCCCCGCGCGAATCCCTGATTATGAATTGTTATTGAGCTATCAATGTTCATGCTATCTCGGTTTGCCACCACAGACCCGCGCTGCAATCGGCAACATGCCGACATCCAGCAGTCAAACGTGCGACCCGGCGGGTACGTTCCCGTCTATATTCCTTCGCTATGCATATTTTCATACACAGCGAATTGCAAAGCCGAAAACTACCCGGAAACTACTCCGTCGCCACATCCATTTGTGCTGCGCCATTTGTGCTGCGCCTATGTCGCCTGCTGCTGTCCGGTGCTGCGAATCAGGCCCTGATGCATCTAATGTCGGTCTCCAACTCAACCATCAAATCAAATGCAAATCCAATCAGGTGCAAGCGCTGCTAACGATTCCTGCTGCGCGCACCTTTCAGTTCCCGGCCAACATGGTTCAGGAATCTTGAATGGAAACGCGTCTGCTACAGGAGTTTGAAACCAGTAAAATCAACGAATAAAATCAAGGTGCCGAAGGTGGGAGTCGAACCCACACGGGTTTCCCCACACGAGTTTGAGTCGTGCGCGTCTGCCGGTTCCGCCACTTCGGCAATCTGTGGCAATCTGTCACAAAAAGATAAAGCATTCCTATCGAATTGTCGGGTCAGTATACCGATTGCCGCCCCTACCGTCAAATATGGCGCAACAAATGCGCTGCCACAGCTTGTATCACAGCTTGTACGCGGCCCATACCCTGTAACGGATGTGCAAAGGCGATGCACGCATTGGGACATCCGTTGAGTACTGGTAAAATGATGTCAAATTTGGGGTGTTTGACAACAGGTGAAACGAACCGGACTTTGACTGAGCTGTCGCTTGTGCATTTGCCGCCCGAAGAGCAACATGCGATCACGCATGCGCTGGAAGGCGATCTGGATGCGTTCAACGAATTGGTGATTAAATACCAGCGGATGGCCTATAGCGTGGCCTACCGGATGTTGCAACGCGAGGATGTGGCAGAAGACGCAGTGCAGGATAGCTTCATCAAAGCCTATCGCGCCCTGGAAACCTTTCGCGGGGGACAGTTCAAAAGCTGGCTCATGCGCATTGTCGTCAACACCTGCTACGACGTGCTGCGTGTCCAGAAGCGGTATATCTCCGAGAGCCTGGAAGAAGAAGCCACCGAAGACGGCCCCGCCACGCATCTGGTCGACAAAGCCGAAAGCCCCCAGGAGTATGTAGAACGCCGCGAATTGAGCGCACACATCGAGCTGGGGATTCAAGCCCTGCCCGAAGAGCAGCGGCTTGTGTTGGTGTTGTGCGATGTGCATGGCTATGCCTACGATGAGATTGCCGAGATCACCAACCAGCCGATGGGTACGGTGAAATCGCGCATCAACCGCGCACGCGCCAAGCTCCGCGAGTTTCTACTCCAACAGCCGGAACTATTGCCCTCACCATTGCGTCCTAAGAACACATAGCGCCAATTGCCGCGCATGTGTCATGTTCCGAAGCCGTGAAAAGTATCGCATGAAATCATTTCAGTATAGCCAGATAACCGATGAGTTGCTTTCGGCCTACCTCGATGACGATCTAGCCCGTCACGAGCGCGAATTGGTCGAAGCCGCCGTTGCCGCCGATGCAAAAATCGCGTGGCGTCTGGAATCCCTGCGCCAAACCGTGCAACTCCTCAGCAACCTGCCCTACCTTGCGCCCAAACGTTCGTTTCTGCTGGATGAGAGCATGGTCGGCGATATTACGGCTGCCCGGCGTCAGGCCACAGCCCGCCGCCGCAACCAGGCTCCAGGGGGAACTGTTTCCGCGGCGATGAGCACGCCAACAGGCACAGCCACAGCCATCGGCATTCCCCCAGCCACAGCTACGCCCGATGCCACCGCACAGCCCCCGGGCTGGCAGGCGCGCTGGCGCGCGTTTTGGCAGGGCGGCAATCCCATGTTGCGCAATCTGGCTACTGCGAGTCTGGTGCTGGCAATCTTTGTTGCCGGGGCCGAATCGCTGCTCATACAACCGTCTTCCCCCGCCTCACCGGCCCTGGTCGTCATGCAACAGGAATCGGCGTCTGCGCCCGCCTCATCCGACAGCGTAGCGGCGGAAATGGAGTCGGACAGCACCGCCGGTGACGAGACAGCTGCCGCCGACATGGCTATGGATACGCTGGCAGTCGAAGAAAATGAGGAAGACAGTGCCGACGCAATGCCCGAAGCCAGTGTGCAAAGCCAGGCGGCTTCGGAAGAAATGCTGGAAGACGAAATGCCGGAAGAAGCCGCGGGCGAAGAAATCGCGCTGGCACGGGCCATGCCCCCACTAGGCACACCCGACACGCTGGAAAACGTCGCGCCAAATGCCGAGGCCGGCACACTGGAAGCCGACATGGCCCCGCTTGCCGCAGAAGAAGCCATTGCCGAAGGGGATGTCGCAGAAGAAGCCCCAGAAGACGACATTGGCGAAGGCGGCTTTGGTGACGCCGACGCGCCCCAGCTACTCCACGGACAAGCCCCAACCATGAGCGGCGGAGATGGCACCGGCATGGGCGGGGGCGGGTCCGACGATCCACCCGGCGCCATCCCTCCCACCAATCCGGCGGCGCTCATGGCATCGCCTGCGATCACCGAAGACTTGCCTGTAGAAGAAGAAACGTCTGCGGAAGCGGCTCCCGCCGCGCGCGCCGCAATGGTGGAAACAGCGGAAGAGGAAGAAGAACCGGCAACCGAGGCCCGCATCACTGCCGATGTGGAAAGTGCAAACCCGGCAACAACCGCCCAGGCCGAAATCGACCAGGCGGCAATCACCCAGGCGGCAAAGGATGAATCGGACGGTGCTGAAGCTGATGTCACTGACTCGGATATAGCCGAACCAGAAAGCCCCGAACCGACACAGGGCGAACGCGTCGCGATCCTTCCTGACCCGCCCACTAGCGATCCAGTCGAAGAATCTGCGGATGCGCCTGTGGATGTTGCTGCGGATGATTCTGTATCGGGTCCAGATGCAGACGAAAATGTGGCCGCAGACATAGCTGAAGACCCAGCCGCAGATGCAGGCGCAGATGCTGCCAGCACCCCAGACCTGTTGACCTGGCTCCAGTGGAGTTTCATGGCAATTGCCGCCAGCTTTGGCCTTCTGTGGTGGCGCAGCCGCGATGCTACCGGGCGCGACAGCTAAGCAGTGACTGCCGGTGCCTGAACTGCCCGAAGTCGAAACCTATGTGCGCGAGCTTGCGCCCCAGCTGCACGGACGGCGCATCTGCCGCGCCCAGGTCAATTGGCCGCGCACGATTGCGACGCCGAGTGTGGCCGATTTTACACGCAGCATCGTGGGCCAGACCTTTCAGAGCTTCGACCGCCGCGGCAAATATATGTTGCTGGGGCTGACCCAAGCCCACACCACAGATACCGTCGCCGCGGCTGAACCACCTACTGGCACCGACACGCCTTCTCGCACCGACACAGTTACAGGCACAGAAAAAGCCTGGACGCTGATTGTGCATCTGCGCATGACCGGCAAGTTGCTGCTGGTGCCCGGTGATTTTCTACCCGACAAACATACCCATGTTGTATTTGATCTGGAACCCGTGCCGGGCGGCCCGGATCGCCTGGTCTTTGTAGATACACGCAAGTTCGGGCGCATCTGGCTCACACAGACCCCGGAAAGCGTCCTTGCCCGGCTCGGCCCCGAGCCACTCTCCGCCGACTTTTCGCCGGGTGGGTTGGGCAAGAAACTTGCCACCCGACACGCCAGCATCAAAGCCCTGCTGCTAGATCAGGCGATTGTGGCAGGCGTAGGCAATATCTACGCCGACGAAGCGCTCTTTCGCGCCGGCATTCACCCCACCCAACCGGGCGGCACGCTGACGCCGAGTGAATTGGAAAAACTGCACGCCGCGGTCTGCGCCGTCCTCAGCGAAGGCATCGCCCGCCAGGGCAGCAGTCTGGGCGGCAGTGCGCTGCAAAACTACGTGCGTCCATCGGGCAGCCCCGGCGGCTTTCAGGAAGAACATCGGGTTTTTCGGCGCACAGGACAGCCCTGTTTCGTCTGCCAGACACCCGTAGCGCGCATCACGCTTGCCCAGCGCAGCACCCACTACTGCCCGGCCTGCCAACCGCGCCACGATTAGAAGGCCGGGACGGCTCAACCACATATGATCTGCACGCGCACGCACCTGCCCGATTCGCTTGACTTCCCGCCCCGACACGCGCATAATTGCAACAAAATCAGCCATATTTGGGAGCAACAATATGTCGAAAACAATCTATCTTCTTGTGGGTGCCGCCGTCGGTGCCGCCGCCGGATTGGCCTACGACTACCTCTTTTCACCTGCCCAGGCTACCAAATTCGACAAGACCTATCGGTCACGCCTGGATTGGGCACTGGAAGAGGGCGAAAAAGCCGCGGATGCCCGCGAGCTGGAACTGCGGCTGGAATTTGAAGCCGCCAAACAGAAACCCAATCCCACCGCGCTGCCCTGAATCAGAGGGTAAAAGCGAATAAAAAAGTCCGGGCGAATTGTGCCCGGACTTTTTTATTCACTTTGATATTACTTCTGAAATACAGTTGACCGATTAGACGAAGCGGGTTAGGCGGAACGGCTGGACGCAGACGTAGCATCGACAATCTGCACGTCGTGGGCCGTATCGTCTGCATAGCTCAACTGGCCGGCAGGCGCATCTTCTACCAGCAGCAGACCGGCGATGATATAGAGCAGAACCCCCATACCGATACTGCCGACGCTGAAGGCCGCCCAGATCAGACGGACCAGATTGCTATCCAGCCCCAGACGCTGCCCGATGCCGCCACAGACGCCCATCCAGATGCGGTCGGTGCGACTGCGCTTCAGCGGTAACTTGTGGCGCATCTGGTGGAAAGAACTTTTCACACTCTCGCGGGTTGGCATACGCTCGCCCACCGAAGATTTTACAGAAGACTTCACCTGTTCGCTCCGATTCCCAAAGCCCGACCGCCAGTTGTTGGTCTTACCCATATAGCGCAGCAATACATAGCCGACGCCGATGAGCAGCAACGGCCAGAAGACCACCGAAACCACCCGCCAGAAACCGCCCCAGATCCAGGGCAGAATGCCCACATTGCCCAACAGCCAGATCGCGCCCAAACCGATGAGCAGCCACGCCGCGCGGCCCAGATTGCGCTCGTTGAGTTCCAGCGTGGCCGGGCGTTCCTGGCCGGCGCCGATGGTGCCTACAGGCAGCAAAATCCACAGCGCCACATAGGCCAGCAGACCGCCGCCGCTGGTCGCCAGGGTCAGCACGACCCACAGAATCCGCACCAGCGCAGCATCCCAGCCGAAATAATCGGCCAGCCCACCACAAACACCGCCCAATACAGTATCACCAGGGTGGCGGTAGAGCATACGCCGTGTACTCTCGCTCGAAGCTTCACCTGCGCCGGCTGCCATCGACGGTGCAGACGTCGCAGTCGCCGCGCTGGGGGTGTGAGGTTCCCCCATGCCGGTCTCGCTGGAAAGATAGGGCTGGGCCTGCCCTGTCACACCCGATGTCACATCTGATGCGCCGGACTGTCCGACCCCTACGTCACTTTTACTGCCACTACTGCTTCCACTACTGCCAAGATTGCTGGTTTGTTCTTCTACAGACATGTTTCCTCCTGAATCCTCAACCTTTTCAATGTCCGACTTCATCTAAACAAGCCGGTGACATGGTTTATCGCGCACTGATTATTGACTTCTACAATTTGTTGGGCCGCGTTCGCGTTTTCCCCTGTTTTTCCGGGCGCATTTGCGGGCCTCAACTCTCTGTGCTCAACAATACGAGGCACGCGGCAAAAGGTTGCAACCAAATCAAAGTTGCAACAAAAAATAAAGCATAAAGATTCTGGAAAGAGGGACAATCAGAGATAAAAAAGTGTGAGGATGGGAAGAACACACATGGGGCAATAAAACATGGAGTATAAAACCGTCAAACCAAATTACTCGAGATCAAGGATTGCGGCCGGCTTGCCACTCGTCCAGTGGTACCCGAAAAGTGTGCGCGCCCAGCTGATGAAAATCGCCTTCGCCATCCTGCCAATACATGCCGGCAACAATCGTACGCGGCAGGCGGTCGGGCGGCATCGCCAGAACATGATCCTCGCGCACCAGCTGGCCGGGTTGCCATTCGGTTGTGGGATAACGCCCATAGACCGGCACATGATAATCACTTTGGGCCAACAAATCTTCGGGACCACCAATCGCATCCTGATCGGTTACATGGACAAAGGTACTATAACTGCCCTGGGGGTAGTCGGTGGCGGCCCAATAGAGAGTAACATGCAATTCCTGTTCATTGAATGGCTGTGCGCGCCACTCGACCAGCTCAATGCCATCGCCCAGGATATGCCCCGCTGTCGACGCTTCCTCGAACGGCTGTACGGCGAGCTTGACCATATTCGGGCCTGCCGAAACCACTTGCAAGGGCACATCAATGTGTTGCGCCCACCAGTCGGCCCCAAAGAGATAGAGCGTGCTGGCATGGGTATAGACAGGTTGTGTACCATTTTGTGTGAGCGTACGAAAATCGGCGCGATGATCCACGACCCGATAATCCGCCATACGACCTTCTACCAAATGTGCGTAGGCCAAAACAAAATAGGCGGATCCCCACGGCGCCATCAGGACCGAACCGGGTGGCGCATCCACACGCTCGGCAGCCGCGGCATAGGCCACGCCGGTCTTATCATCGGTCAATGTCATAATAAAAGGCGCGTGGAGCACGGCAAGCCACCCCGCCCACGCGATACAGAGAATCCCTGCCCCATGCCGCCACACCGGTCGCAGCCGCCCGAACCACACCGCCACCAGCAACATACCCCCAAGATAGGCAAACATCAGGCTTGGTTGGGTCAGATGCAAACGCGGGAAAAGCATAGGAAACAGCGCATTACTGACAACGATCCCCGCCAGAAACCACACCAGTATGGAGGTGCGCCGCCAGAAGATTTGCAGGGTAGACAGGCCAATCACCAGCGCGCCGGGCCATGTCAGATCGTGCACCACGGTTTGGC
>JBBDIO010000164.1:0-3757 GCA_040880365.1 Litorilinea sp. | reverse complement strand
CGGTTTGGCCCACTTCCAGCACGGCTTCGCGCAGCGCGGCCAATGAATCTACCACGCGCAGTTGTCGCTGAGATTCCTCTGCGGCATTAAACACATGCCAAAATGCCGCCCACGTATTCTCCTGGCTATAGGTCCACGCGGACCCCATCCACATGCGCAGAGGGATATCCAGATAGGGCAAAAAGCCCGCAGCCGCACACAATATGGCAATGCCCGACCAACGCCAAAACCGAGGCGTGCGCCAGGCCGTCGGCAACAGATAGATCGCGGTCCCCAGGATCAGAAAAATCAAGAGTCGGTGATGAAAGATCGCCAGACCACACACCAGCGCCAACGCCCAGCCCAGCGAATCTGACCAATTTCGTTTCAATCTGAATGCAAGATAGAGTATGACCACGCCAAAAAACATGCTTAGGCTGTACACTTCGGCGATGACGGCATGCATCCAGATGGGTTCGATAAAGGCAAAGGCCGCGCCAATTCCCACTGCAACCACATTACTTCTCGACAAACGGCGCACAAGCCAGACGAGCAACAAAACCGCGCCAAGTTGCCAGATAAACGAATAGAGCGACGCGCCCGTCGTGGGCGCAACGCCAAACAGCGCCAATAAATTCACAAATGGCGAGCCAAGTAGCATGTAGAGGGGATAGCCGGTATGATGAACGGTGCCCCAAAGCGGTAATGCTATCTGGAATTCGCCGATATCGGCGCAATAGTCATATTCACAAATGCCCACAATATTGCGCTGCAAAGTCCACAGATAGACCATGCTGGTCACAAATGCAACACAAATAATGGACCAATTGTTGGAAAATTTTGGCAAAACATTTATAAAACGCATATCAGTCTGGCTTCTATCCTAATCAGAGCATTCGTGTTTGCCAAATGCCGCGGCGCTTATGCGCAGGGAAATCCATGTTTCGCGATCTGATTCTGCAACAAACCGCCCACCGTCCGTGGCCCATGTCCACGCAACCGTGGCGCATGGTGCAAAGCTGGCACGATCTGCTCTTTGCCCATTGGCCCGTGCCCCTGGCGATGCTGCGTCCCCACATCCCCCCCGCCCTGGAAATCGACACCTACGACGATACCGCCTGGCTGAGCATTGTGCCCTTTCACATGCGGGGCGTGCGTCCACGCTTTGTGCCGGGTGTGCCCTGGTTGTCGGCCTTTGCCGAGCTAAACGTGCGCACCTATGTGCATCTGCCCGCCCCCCAACTAAATACACAGCCCAGCCTGGCGCGCACACAACAGACCAAACCGGGGGTCTTCTTTTTCAGTCTGGATGCGGCCAATCCCGTGGCGGTGGAAATCGCGCGGTCCGTCTTTCACCTGCCCTATTTCAATGCGCGCATGTCTACCCGCGAAATCAACGGCAACATCCACTACCACAGCCTGCGCACCGATGCGCGCAGCCAACCGGGCGAATTTCGCGCGGTATATCGGCCCACGGGCGGCATCCAGCCTGCCATGCCGGGCACGCTGGACCACTGGCTGGCAGAACGCTATGCGCTCTACACCACCGATCCCCAGGGACGGCTCTACTGTGGTGAAATCCATCACTTGCCCTGGCCGCTTCAACCTGCCGAAGCGGAGATCGAAGTCAACACACTGGCCGCGTCGGTTGGCCTGGAATCAGGGGGGCTGGAATCAGGGGGGCTGGTATTGCCTCCGGTCGCCCCGATCCTGCAATTTTCCCGGCGGCTGGATGTGATCATCTGGCCCTTGCGCCGCATAGCCGCGCCTGCCCCCGCGGGCACCCCCGTCCCCTAGCGTCAGTCTGTCTCTATGATACCTGTGATTCGGCTCGGCTTCCCGGTCAAAGTGCGCGGCGCACGCCTGCGCAGCCACGACAGCCGCCGCTGGCAAAACCAGCCCCATCTCAGCGTCAGCCTGGCCTATGTGCGCGATATTCTGGAATATCTCCACACGCGCCAGATCCACTGCTATCGGCTGGCAGGGCAGCTCGCGCCCTATAGCACCCACCCCGCGCTGCCCCAATTTCACAATCAGATCGACGACTGTGCGCGTGAACTGGCCGCCATCGGCGATCTGGCGCGCCTCTATAACATCCGTCTCACCCTGCACCCCGGCTTCTATATCCAGTTGAGCAGTCCCCACCGCGACCAGGTCGCGCGCGCGGCCCAGGAACTAGGCAACGCCGCCGCGTTGCTCGATGCTATGGGGCTGGATGACGACAGTGTGATCGTGGTGCATGTGGGCGGCAAGCACGAAGATGGGGAGGCCAGTCGGACGCGGTTCGCACAGGCCCATGAAAAATTGCCCGCACGCGTGCGTCGCCGGCTGGCACTGGAAAACGACGACCGTCTTTTCGGCATGGACGATCTGGTCTGGATCCATCGGCGCACGGGCGTGCGGCTGGTGCTGGATGTGCTCCACCATGCCTGCTATAACCCGCGCGGCTACAGTCTGGAAGCCGCGCTGACGGCAGCCCTGGCAACCTGGCCTGCGGGCCAGACGCCCAAAATCCACTTCAGCACCTCGCGCACAGAGCTGCGCGTGCTGATGCGCCAGGGCACGCCTGTGCTGCAAATGCCGCTGCCCAACCAGCACAGCGACTTCATCAACCCCTTTGAATTTATTCACTTTGTCCAAATGGCCCAGCGCATCGCCAACCGGCCCTTTGATATCATGCTGGAAGCCAAAGCCCAGGACCTGGCGCTGCTGCGCCTGCGCGCCCAGTTGGCCCACTTTGCGCCAGAGCTGCTCGCCCACATTCGCTGATGCGCGTATGAAGTGCCGCACATGGCCCAACAGCCGGCTAGGCGGTTTCCGAGACGGCGCGCGTCAGATCGGGCGCGACTTCGGGGCCGCGTTCACCTTGCACCAGCCGCCCGCTGATCACATGCGCGTCGTGTTGAAACACCAATTGCGCATCCCGGCGCATGGCTTCGGTGCGCAGCCGGCGTTTGGTCTCGATGCTGAGCATGGGCATCACATCGAACGAAGGCACCCACGCCAGCCGGTTCATATGCGCAGCCCAGCTGCACGCATCGCCTAGAAAAAGCAGCGACGCGTCGCCATCTTCCACCCACACCGTTTGCAGCGTAGCCGTATGGCCTGGGGCCAGATCCGTGCGGATGTGCGCGCCAATCTGCTGGGGACCGTCCACCACATCCAACAGACCGGCATCCAGTAGCGGCTCCCAATTGGCGGCGGCATAGGTGGCGGCTGTACGCTCGTTGGGGAAGCTGGCATCGGCCAGTTCCAGCCGCTGCGCCACATAGCGCGCGTTGGGGAAGGTGGGCAAAATGGGGCTGCTTGCATCGTGGGGATCGGCGCGCCGCGTCGCGCCCCCCGCATGGTCGGCGTGCAAATGGGTGAGGATCACCCAATCCACATCTTCGGGCGCAAACCCCGCCGCACCCAGATCCGCGACCAGGCGGTCGGTGCTCGCATCCAGCCCCAGAATCGCGCGAAACTTGTCATCAAATTTGTCGCCAAAGCCGGTATCCACCAGCACCAGCCCGGCATCCGCCTCGATGAGCAACGAACGGGCGTCGCCGGGAATCTGGTTGCGCGTGTTGGGGCGCACCACGCGTTCCCACATCACCCGCGGAATCAGGCCAAAAAAGCCGCCGCCATCGGCCAATGTAATGCCGTCACTCAAAATATGACAGCGGATGCGCCCCACAGTCAGCGTATGCGCCATGTTTTCTCTCCTGTTTTACAATTGTTTCTAGTCACATATCACTTTGGTTCACGGGTAGGGCACGAAGCGGAATGGGATGGG
>JBBDIO010000163.1:22955-24758 GCA_040880365.1 Litorilinea sp. | reverse complement strand
GGTCATTCTGGCGGCGCGCGATGAGGGCGGACCGTTTCACAGCCTGGAAGATTTCTGCGACCGGGTAGATCTGCGGGCCGTGAATAAACGTTCGCTGGAATGTCTGATCAAGGTGGGCGCGTTTGATCGGTTTGGCACGCGCAACCAGCTTTTGGCTGTGATGGAACAGTTGATCTCCCATTCGGCGGGCGTGCACAACGCACGCGATAGCGGTCAGCTTTCCATGTTCGATCTCATGGGCGCGTCCGGTTCGCCCGAAGTAACGCCGATTCGCTTGCCGGCGGTGTCCGAAGAAAGCGGACGCGAGCGTTTGCAGTGGGAAAAGGAGTTGCTGGGCGTCTATGCCATGAGCCACCCCATGAATCTGCTCAATGTGGATCTGCAAAAGATCGTGACCTGCGCCTGCAACGAGCTGGATGCGCGCTATGATGGCAAACATGTCATGCTGGCGGGGATGATTGCCGGTGTGCGCGCCATTACCACCAAAAAAGGCGATCCCATGGCGTTTGTGCAACTGGAAGACCTGGCCGGGCAGTGTGAGGTAGTGGTCTTTCCGCGCACCTATGCCGAAGTGCGAGAGATTTTGCTGCCCGATAGTGTGGTGGTGGTCAAGGGCGTGGCGCAAACCCGCGAAGGGCAGACCAGTCTGCTGGCCGATTCGTTCCAGACCCATGTAGACCAGATTCTCACCGCGGATGAGGAATTTAAGAAATATCAGCAGCCGCTCATCGAAGACGGGCCGACTTTTAACGGGCGTATGGCGGGCTTGGGTGCCGAAGATGCACCCGGGCTGGATATGGACGGGTTTGATATTGATGCGCTGGAAGCCGATGCGCTGGAAACCGATATGATGGCAGAAGACCTGATGCCATCTGAAGAAAGTTCTGAAGAAACAGTAGCAGAAGCGCCCACAGGGTTCACACCTGGATTGGATAGTGATAAAAAGATGGAGCAGCGCGACAGAGTGGATGAAAGTGCAAACACGGCAGGCAATCGGGCAGGTAAAAATGGCACTGCGCCGACACAAGCCGCCGCTACACAAGCCGCAGAGGTCGACGCGCCGCTGCCTGCCGAACCACCGGGCTGGTTGGATGATGATGACGGCTATACGCCCTATGGCGGCGCGCCGGCTGGGCGCGCGGCCCCTGCCCCCGACCAAACCTCAACCCAGCCCAAGACAGTCGCTGACGCGCCGGAAGACTATGCCGCACCCGAAGGTTCTGCCCCTGCGGAGTCTGTTGTAGCGGAGCCTGTCATAGAGGAGTCTACCCCTGCCGAGTCTGGCGTAGAAGTGTCTGCTATAGAGGAGTCTGGCGTAACGGGTTCTGCGCCCGTAGCCGATGCACCGGATGTGCCCGTGCCCGCCAACGGCACCCATCCCCACGCCGAAGATGCCGCGGGTTCTAACGGCCATGGTAATGGCAATAGTCATGGTCATGACAATGACAATGACAATGGTAGGGATAAAAACGGAGATGTTACAAACGGGGCGCGCAGCAATGGCCCCAACGGCGCGCGCACGCTGGAAATCCAGTTTCGCAGCTGTGGCGATATCGAACGCGACAAGTATCGCCTGCGCCAGATCTACGATGCCGTGCGCGATCCCAAAGGCCGCGATCATTTTATGATTGTGTTGCAAGCCGGGCGCAAACTCGCGTTTCCCCACGATCCCTGCTCGATCACCGAACGGCTGGTAGACGAGCTGAGCAAATATTTCCGGGTCGAGGCACGCATCACGTAATCTGGCGTGTGACCGTAGCTGAATAATGAGTTCTCCGTAAATATAGCGGTAAATATAGCGGT
>JBBDIO010000163.1:4163-22855 GCA_040880365.1 Litorilinea sp. | reverse complement strand
TGTGACCGTAGCTGAATAATGAGTTCTCCGTAAATATAGCGGTAAATATAGCGGTGTGCGTACCGTTCAACCGAATTTCATAGATGTACGTTTTCGATACTCTCCGAGTGTCGATATTTGGAGGATGTGCCCATGTCCACTGTACCTGGAATTGCAGAACCTGCCTCGGATTCCTTTGCTACGACGCCCGCGGAAACCCTGGATCCTCAGGATTGGGACGCGATGCGCGCGCTGGCGCATCGCATGGTGGACGATGCCATTTCCTATTTGCAGACTGTGGAAGAACGCCCCGTGTGGCAAGAGGTGCCCCCCACCATCGCGGCGCGTTTCAGCGCGCCCGCACCCCACGCGCCTGCGGGCGCAGAGGCAGCCTATGCCGAATTTGTAGAGACGATTTTCCCCTATCCCATGGGCAATATTCATCCGCGGTTTTGGGCGTGGTACATGGGCAATGGCACGGTGATGGGCGCGCTGGCAGAGCTTTTGGCTGCAACTATGAATTCCAATCTGGGCGGCGGCAATCATGTCGCCAACCTGGTCGAAGGTCAGGTCATTGACTGGATGAAGACCATCATGGGCTTGCCGGCGACTGCCAGCGGCTTGCTGGTCAGCGGTGGCTCCATGGCGAATCTGGTAGGGTTGGCCGTGGCACGCAATATCAAGGCAGGCTTTGACATACGGGATGCAGGCCTGCATGCCGCGCCCCAGGCGCTGGTGATCTATACTTCCGCCGAAGCCCACAGCAGTATTCAAAAGGCAGTGGAGCTGTTGGGGCTGGGCAGTCGAAACCTGCGCAAGATTTCGGTCAACCCCGATTATACAGTGGATGTAACAGCCCTGGCTGTCGCCATCGCTGCCGACCGGCGCGCGGGCTTGCAGCCGATCTGTGTGGTGGGTACTTCGGGCACTATCAACACCGGCGCGATTGACGATCTCAACGCACTGGCCGATTTGTGCGCGCAGGAAAATCTCTGGTTTCATGTGGATGGGGCGATTGGCGCGGTGGGAATGCTTGCGCCCACGCTGCAACCCCGGCTCGCCGGTATCGAGCGTGCCGATTCGGTCGCGCTGGATCTGCACAAATGGCTGCACATCCCCTTCGAGGCGGGGTGTGTGCTGGTGCGCCACGAAGCCGACCACCGCCACACCTTCTCGCTCACGCCTGAATATCTGGAACATAACACGCGCGGTCTTTCGGCAGGCCAATACTGGTTCAGCGACTATGGCGTGCAGCTATCTCGCCAGTTCCGCGCGCTCAAAGTGTGGATGTCGATCAAGGAACATGGACTGGATCGCTTTGGGCAGATCATGGAGCGCAACGTAGCCCAGGCCCACTATCTGGGCGCGCGCATAGCGGCAGAACCCACGCTGGAACTGACCGCGCCTATCGGGCTTGATATTGTCTGTTTTCGCTATAACCCGGGGGGATTGGATGCGCCTGCACTCAACGCCCTCAACAAAGAAATCCTGCTCCAGATTCACGAGCGGGGAAACTGTGCGCCTTCGTATACCACGCTCGTCGGACGCTATTCTCTACGCGTGGCGATTGCCAATCACCGCAGCCGCCAAAGCGACTTCGATCTGCTGCTTGCCGAAGTGCTGGAGCTAGGCGCAGCCCTGTCTTCAGAGTTGACCTTAGCATAGGCTGCAACATAGGCTGACCACCTGGTTTAATTCCACAACGGCGACGTAATCTACCGTTTCTGTGGGCAGATTCGGAATCGAGGGTTGCCAGGTTTTCCTATCCGTGATAAACTTTGTAGTGCAATTGATTCAGGCACGCGCTTTTGTCTTTCGCGAGTCTGGCGATTACTTGCCAGGCGCGAACCATGCCCTGTAATTCATCGACCCAAACGTATGCAACATTTACTACATACGTTTGGGTTAGCATTTGATAGAGTTGTTTAATAGAGCGTGATTTAATAGAGTATAGATGTCGCCATGCACGGTGCATGACGGCCCAACTGGTTCGAGCGGCTGTGACAATGTGGTTGCAGCGAGTATACGCCAGACAGGAAAGCCACACGGTATTGGTCCATAGTATCGCCGCACGGTTCCTCTTACCCACGGTGTCAGGTTTTTATTTTTCTGTTTTAGAACCCCTTTTCCCGTTTTGACGTTTGCGGGGTGACAGCATTTTTGTTGTGGCCCGCGACAACTCTTCTAAGCACCTTTGCCTGGAATCTGCCAGGTTGAAACATAGTAGGCTGGAACGGTGTACGTGTGGTTTTGCCCACGTTTTACCAAACCCCAGACTATTTGTGGATTTTGCCGACAAATGGCTTGGCTGCCATTTCTGTTTGCCGGCTGTTAGCAATTTATATTGATATTATTTATCGAGATTCTAACTTTTTGGGGAGTAATGAGTGAGCAAAAAAATCCAGATTAAAAATCTCATCAAAATCTTTGGGCCTGCTCCACGCCGCCGCGCGTTGAGTATGCTTAAAGACGGGGTGGGAAAAGATGAAATTCTGGAAGAAACCGGCCATATTGTGGGCGTGAACCAGGTTTCGTTTGATGTCGAGCAAGGCGAGATTTTCGTGGTGATGGGGCTTTCGGGTTCGGGGAAATCCACGCTCATTCGCTGCATCAATCGGCTCTATGAACCTACCGACGGTGAGGTTCTGTTGGATGACGAAGACGTGGCAAAAGTTGACCGCAATCGGTTGGAAGAAATTCGCCGCACCAAAATGGCGATGGTGTTTCAGCATTTTGGCCTGTTTCCCCACAAGTCTGTGGTCTATAACGCAGCCTATGGTCTAAAGGTGCAGGGCATGGACGAAGCCAGTCGGCGCGAGAAAGCCATAGAAGCGCTGGAACTGGTGGGCCTGAAAGAGTGGGCCGATCATCTGCCTTCGGAGTTGAGCGGTGGGATGCAGCAGCGGGTCGGTTTGGCTCGCGCGCTGGCAACTGATGCTGATGTCCTGCTGATGGACGAAGCCTTTAGCGCGTTGGATCCCTTGATTCGCCGGCAGATGCAGGATGAATTGATAGAGTTGCAGGAACGTCTGAAAAAGACGATTGTCTTCATTACGCATGACCTCAACGAAGCCTTGCGCGTCGGCAATCATGTGGCGGTCATGCGCGATGGCGAAGTGGTGCAGATCGGCACGCCGACCGAGATTATTACCGAGCCGGCGAATGAATATGTGGCGCGCTTTATGGCCGATGTGGATCAGGCGCGTGTCTTGAGCGCCGAGTTTGTCATGAAGCCCGCGCTCAAAGTGCAGAATAATACGACGGCCAAAGCCGCACTGGCCGCAATGGATAAAGCGGGCGCCGATGCCATTTATGTGGTCAATCAGCGGGGCGAGGTGGATGGGCTGCTCGAACGCAGCGCGCTGGCAACCATGAGCCAGAACGGCGCCGACCGGATACAACGGGCCTTACAGGCAAACTTCCCGGTGACGGCGCGCTTTACGCCCCTCAACGAGCTTTATAGGCTGTGTAAGGATGGTGTGCCCATCGCCGTGATGAATGATGCCGGGCGTCTGCAAGGTGTAGTGCATCCGCTGGATGTGCTGGCTGCGCTCGCGGTTGCCGAAGAAGTTGCCGTCGAGTAGGCGTCTTCACGCAGGCGTTTTCACGCAGGTGCAGGATAAAATCGGAGTCATATTTGTGGATATTTTTAATGTAGATTTTTTTCAGATTATACCCCTGGGCGATTGGATTTCAGACGGGGCCGACTGGACAGTGCGTTCGCTGGTGCAAAATGCGACCTGGTTTTTTGATGGCTTGCAGCAGCCCATTCGCCTAATCCTGGGCTTTCTGGATCGCAGCCTGAATGCATTGCCGTGGCCGGTGGTGGTCATCGCCATGGGGCTGATTGGCTGGTTTAACGCCGGGCGCGCCGTGGGTATTCTGGCGGCTGTGGGGCTAATGCTCACAGGCTTTCTGGGTTATTGGGTGCTGACGATGACGACCCTGGCAATGGTCATCACTGCGTTGTCGGTGTCGGTGCTGCTGGGTATACCCTTGGGCATTTGGGCTTCGCGCAACGACCGCGTCGATGAGATTACGCGCGTGGTGCTGGATGGGATGCAGACCATTCACCCCTTCGTCTATCTGGTGCCGATTGTGATGCTGTTTGGCATTGGTCAAGTCCCCGGCACAATGGCCACCATCATTTTCTCGTTGCCGCCCATTGTACGCCTGACCAACCTGGGGATTCGCCAGGTGCCCGGCGAAGTGGTAGAAGCCGGACGTTCGTTTGGCTCCAATGACCGCCAGATTTTGATGGATGTGCAGATTCCGCTCGCTATGCCCACGATTATGGCCGGGCTGAACCAGACGCTCATGCTTTCGCTTTCGATGGTGGTGATTATTGCCCTGATTGCCGGTGGCGGTCTGGGCCAGGAAATCCTGCGTTCGGTGGGCCGGCTGGATATTGGGCGCGCCGTCAATTCGGGTTTGTCGGTGCTCATTCTGGCGATTGTGCTGGACCGTATTTCCCAGGGGCGCAAGCGTGTTTCCACGCGCGAAGAATCGCACTAATCGCACCAGCCAGAGACGTGCCTGGGGCCGCAGAATACCCCGCAGAATACCCAGGCACGATTCGTCTTTTGGTTGGCGTGTTGATACCGGTATCCACCAGTTGTTCTGAATATCTTGTCGGATATGGGTCTGGACCCGCCAAGCAAGCGACGAATTTGCTGCAAAGTTCCCCTTTGTCGCAGTTAGCTTGGTACTACACGGCTTTGTAACCATCAGCCAGAAAGGAGGGCGGAACTGCATATGCTTCACATACGCAACAATAGGCTATCCCGCCCGTGTTTCAGAACGCCGTCGCAAGCAAGTTACCCCATAAGTTCCCCCATTGAGCAGCAAAATGCTGTAGCAATAAAGCAGGTACAGAAGTAAGCCGTAAAAGGAGATTCGTATGAATGCACGACTATTGATTGCACTACTATTGAGTTTGACCGTGGCTTTGGCTGCGTGTGGCGATACTGCGCCGGCCCCCGCCGAGCCTGTTGCCCCCGCCGCCGAAGAACCGGCAGCTGAGGAACCGGAAGCTGAGGAACCGGCAGCCGAAGAACCGGAAGCCGAAGAACCGGCAGCTGAAGAAGCTGATGCGGAACCCACCGCCGCACCCGAACAAGAGCCTGCCGAAGAAGCTGCTGGCGAAATCAGCGGCGAAATTCGCATGGCGAATCCCACCTGGGATACGGCCTGGTTCCAGACCGAGGTCTTCAAGCAGATGCTGGAAGAGCTGGGCTACACTGTGAACGTAATTGGCGAACTGCCGCCCGAAACCTTCTATCCCGCGCTGGCGCGTGGCGATGCCGATTTCTGGGCCGATGGCTGGTTCCCCCTGCATAGTGAATTCCTGGAAAGCGATCTGGTGGCCGGTATGGCCGAGCCGATTGGCTTTCAGGTACGCGCCGGTGCAATTCAGGGCTATCTCGTAGATGCTGCGACTGCCGAAGAACATGGCATTACCAGCGTTACCGATATGACCGATCCTGAAATTGCTGCGCTCTTTGATACCGATGGCGACGGCACTGCCGACCTGACCGGCTGTGACGCGGGTTGGGGCTGTGAAGGCGCGATCAACACCATGTTGGCCGAGCTGGAGCTGGAAGACAGCATCACCCATGTACAGGGCACCTATTCGCTCCTGATGGCCGATACCATTGCCCGCTATCAGCGTGGCGAGCCGGTCTTCTTCTATACCTGGACCCCCAACTGGACAATTGCCGAGTTGGCCCCGGGCGAAGACGTTGTCTGGATTACCGTGCCCGGTTCGGAAGCCTCTGAAGGCATCCCGGGGTGTGTGGAAGATCCCTGCGCCATGGGCTTCGATGCCAATGACCTGCGCGTGGTCGCCAACACCGACTTCCTGGCCGCCAATCCTGCCGCAGCCGCACTGTTGGAAGCTGTAGAGATTCCTCTGGGCGACATTGCTGGTCAGAATCAGCTGCTCTTCGAAGGCGAAGACAGCAATGATGACATTGCCCGCCATGCCAGCGAGTGGATCGAAAACAATCGTGAAACCGTTGATGGCTGGCTCGATGCAGCACGCGCCGCCGCGGGGATGTAATTCCCGGTATGGGACATGATGCCGGTACATGATATCTGTCCGAACACTGATGATGTCTATGTGTCGCCCATGTCTTGCCGTCTGTAATTAAAAACGCCCACAGGTCCACACGACCTGTGGGCGTTTTTTCTACCCTTGCGCCGCGCCGGCTACTGCCTGTGTTGTGGTCCGGGTGTCGGCATAGTTGCACGGTGAACAAAATGGCTCTTGGCGAATTCGAGCGCAATGGGTATACTCCAGGGGATATGAACCACGCGAAACAGACCAGCTCGCACACTGCTGCCCGGCTTTCTGCCAGTGGAGTGGCTGCGGTATCAGAAAAATCGGGCGCGCCCGATTTGGCCGAACAATTGGCTGCGCGCTTGCAGGGCGGATTGCCGGGCCATCTGGGCATCGAGCTGCTTGCCATGCCGCCGGGGCAGATGATCCTGCGTATGCCCATCCGGCCCATTCACAGCGCGGCCAATGGCTATCTGCACGCCGGCGCAGTCGTGACCCTGGCCGATACGGCCTGTGGATTTGGCTGTCTTGCCAATTTGCCCGCCCCAGCAAAAAATTTTACAACCATCGAACTGAAAAGTAACTTCCTGAGTACGGCGCTGGACGGTGTTATCATGGCCCACGCAACGTTGCGCCATGGCGGGCGGCGCACACAGATTTGGGATGCCGAAGTGCGCACCGTGGTCGATGCTGCCCCAGAAGGTAATCCGGCAGAAGGTAATCCGGCAGAAGATGCTACATTGTTACACACAGCCCCACCCACAGCCCCATCCGAAGCGCGTCTGTTGGCCCTCTTTCGGTGTACGCAAATGATTTTATATCCATGATGCAAAAAAACCGATTGGCCCTTGTAAGAGAAAGTCCCCTGCCCAGGCAGAGGAATTGAGGAAAGCTAATGCAAATCGTCCAAACCATCGGTGAACGCGTGTTGCAAAATGTGCAACAGGTCATCGTCGGCAAAGAAGCAGAAGTCCGTTTGACCATGCTCAGCCTGATGTGCGAAGGTCATCTGTTGATTGAAGATGTGCCCGGTGTGGGCAAAACCATGTTGGCGCGGGCCATTGCCAAGAGCATAGGCTGCGAATTTCGGCGGATTCAGTTTACGCCCGACATGTTGCCCAGCGATGTGACCGGGGTAAGCATCTTTAACCAAAAGACTATGGAATTCGAGTTTCGTCCGGGGCCGATTATGGCCCAGATTGTGCTTGCCGACGAGATTAACCGGGCAACACCCAAAACCCAGTCGGCTTTACTCGAATCGATGGAAGAACGCCAGATTACGGTAGATGGCAGAACCTACCCTCTGGCGCGGCCGTTTTTGGTATTGGCGACCCAGAACCCCATCGAATATGAGGGGACATTTCCCCTGCCCGAAGCGCAGGTCGACCGCTTTATGATGCGCATTCACCTGGGCTATCCGTCGAAGAAACACGAGATCGACGTGTTGACCCGCCAGGCAAATCACCATCCGATTCAGGATATTGGGCAGGTGGTCTCTTCGGAGGAGTTGCTGGAAGCCCAGGCCGTGATTCGGCAGGTCTATGTAGACGATCTGGTCAAATCGTATATTGTGGATCTGGTGAGCGCCACCCGCGACCACCCCGATATTTATCTGGGCGCCAGCCCCCGCGGCAGTCTTTCCCTCTTTTTGGCAACCCGGGCCTGGGCCGCGCTGGAAGGCCGCGATTTTGTGCTGCCCGATGATGTGAAGCGGCTGGCCGAAGCGACGCTGGCTCACCGCCTGATTATCAGCCCCTCGGCGCGCATCAAGAGTGTAACTGCCCACCAAATTGTCGAGGATGCTTTGCGGCAGACGCCGGTTCCCGGCGCACGCGCCAAAGCGCGTTAGGGATTCATGTGTCTTCCCGACTTATCTTTCTGATTGTTGCCACCGTCACCGTCTGGATTCTGGCCTTCAATACGGGCCGCGATCTGGCCTATAGCATCGCGTATCTGCTCACAGGGGTCATCGCGTTCAGCTATGCCTGGGCCTGGAACAGCATTCGGGCCATCACCCTGCGCCGCCTGACCCGCACCCGGCGCAGCCAGGTCGGCCAATATGCCGAAGAGCAGTTCGAAGTGACCAACCGCAGCCGCGTGCCCAAGCTGTGGCTGGAAATTCACGATCATTCGACCCTGCCCTGGCACGATGCCAGCCGGGTGATCAGCAGCCTGGGCTTCAAAAGCTCGCAACGCTGGCAGGTGCGCACGCTGTGTACACAGCGCGGCCGTTTTCGGCTGGGGCCGTTGAGCCTGCACAGCGGCGATCCTCTGGGCATCTTTGATGTGAGCCAGGAGATTTCCTCTACCGGCAACATTGTGGTCTATCCGCTGACCGTGGAATTGAGCAGCTTCGAGCCGTTTGTTTCGGATCAATCGGGCGGCGAGGCGCGCCATCGACGCACCAACCAGATCACCACCAATGTGGCGGGGGTGCGCGATTATACCACCGGCGATAGCCTCAACCGCATTCACTGGCCCAGCACCGCGCGGGCACGGCGGCTCATGTCCAAAGAATTTGAATTAGACCCCAGCGCGGATATCTGGCTCTATCTGGATTTGAATCGAGATGCCGAGGCGGCTTTGCCCTGGGTGCCTATGCCCCCCGAACCCCTGCTTTTTTCGCTCCCCGATCTTAGCGGACGCCGCCGGCGCATCGAGCTGCCACCCATTACCACCGAGTATGGCGTGGCGGCCATTGCCAGCCTGGCCCGCTATTTTGTCATGCACAATCGCGCCGTAGGCATGAGCGTGCGCGGGCGAACGCGCGAATATATCCAGGCGGATCGGGGCGAACGGCAGCTCAACAAGATCCTGGAAGCGTTGGCGGTGGTGCAATCGGGGGGGACGATGCCCTTTTCGCATCTGATCGCCAACGATGGGATGCGTCTGAATCGCAATGATACCGTTTTGGCGGTGAGCGCGGATTCCAGCCCCGAATGGGCGATTGCCTTGCAACACATGCAGCGGCGCGGGGTCAACAGCATCGCGGTGGTCATCGATGGTACAACGTTTGGGGGCACCACCGACTATGAAGGCGTGTTCAGCGCGCTGGCTTCGGTAGGCATTCCGGCCTATCGTCTGAGCCGGCTGGATTCCATCGCCGATGCACTGAGCGGCAGCGCGCGCGTGGGGGTCTTACCCGAGGTGCTGGCCCGCGGCTAATTCTTCGCCCGGCACCAGGCGGAGCAGATTTTCCAGCGCGGCCGCGGGGTCGGCGCACATGCCACAGTGTACCGGCGAAGTCTGGACCACGGTATTGTGGGGCGCGACCAGCCAGTGAAAACTTTCGGCCTGCCCCAGCTTGCCGATAGGCCCTTCTCCGGCACAGATGCGCGGCGTCAGGGCCAGTGTCTGACGTAGCAGTTCCAGGTCCAGATCGGGCGCGAGCGCGGCGACGCGTGCGCGGTCCAGTTTGATGCGCGCGGCCAGAAAACGTTGCGGACGACAGAACAGAATCACCCCGGCATTGATATACTCGCCCCGATGAATATAGGGCACCACCCGCACAAAGGCATACTCATAGGGCGCATAGAGGCGATCCCGGTCGTTGTGCGCGTCTGCATCGGTGTCGGCGTCGGCATCGGCGTAAGGGTTGGGGGGCAGGGCGTTGGGTCCCGTGTGATAGCCATCTGCCTCATATGATTCTGTCTCAAAAGAATCTCTGCTGTGTGAGTCCCTGTTGTGAGGATCAGACGAGTTTGGCGCGGGCATTGATGGCCTCCTCGAGAAACGCGGCGGATGCGTCGCGGCGGTGCAGCAGATATTCCAGATAGGCGGCCCGATGGGCGGCGCTGTCGGGCAATTCCGGCTCGTTGCCCAGCCAGCGGTCGGGAATCATCTTCAACACGGTCGATAATGCCGCGGCGGTCAGAGTGGCGCGGCCCGCCGCGTCGGCGACAGGCAGTTGATCGGCATAGGTCAACAGGGCGTGGTCGCGCACCATAGGAAAGTGAGTCTGGCTGCGCTTGAGGTAATCGTTCCAGTCGTGATGGAAATAGAGCGCCGCGCCGTGGTCGATGAGCCACAGGCGATTTTGCCAGATCAGCATGTTCACATTGCGGTCGGTGCGATCTACATTGGTCACATAGGCGTCGAACCAGACAATAGCCGAAGCCAGCGCGGCATCGGGTTCGGGTTTGAGCATCCGATTATAGGCAAAGGCCGCGGGCAGATAGCGCAGACCCAGGTTCAGCCCCACACTGGCCTGCAATAGATCCTTGATTTCGGGGTCCGGCTCCGAACGTCCAAACCCCGGTTGCAGGCGGATGAGGACAATTTCGGGCACGCGCAACCCCAAAAGGCGCCCGATTTCGCCCGCTACCAGTTCGGCGACCAGGGCTTTGGGGCCTTGCCCCGACCCCACAAATTTCATCACATACATCTCGCCGTCGTCGGCTTCTACCACCGCGGGCAACGATCCACCCTCGCGCAGCGGTGTCACATAGCGAGTCGCGGTCACTGTTCTAATCATCTGCCACCTTATCTGCCATCTCATCAGTTATAGTCGGTTATAATTGACGTACTGCATCGTCATTATCCATCTGCCTCATCCATTTGCATTATCTACACAAGGAGCATACCTATGTCTGAGTTTGAAAACAAATCTGTCATTGTTTCGGGCGGCGCAAACGGCATTGGCCGCGCCATTTGTATTGCCTTTGCCCAGGCGGGCGCGCATGTGCTGTGTGCCGATGTGGACGAAGACGCCGGCAAGCAACTGGCCGCGGACAGCGCCGGCTATGCAGGGGAGATCGTCTTTCAGCGCGCCGATGCCGCCGAGGACAAAGCCTGCAAAAAGTTGGTGGAGACTGCCGTGGAAGCCTGGGGCACGGTGGATGTGCTCTGCAACAACGTGGGCATCCAGCCCTATTCTTCCTATGTGCCCGCCCACGAATTGCCTGTGGAAATGTGGGATCGCATCCTCGATGTGAACCTGAAGAGCTATTTCCTGCTCGCCAAATATGCCATTCCGCACATGCTCAAGCAAGAGAAGGGCGTGATCATCAATACCGCCAGCGTGCAGGGGCTACAATCGGCCAAGGGCGTTTCGGCCTATGCCGCGAGCAAGGGCGCGATTCTGTCATTGACGCGGCAACTCGCGCTGGAATATGCCGAACAGGGCATCCGCGTGTTGGCGGTGAACCCCGGTACCATCGACACCAATATGCCCGCCGAAGGCAGCAAGGGCATGAACATGGAACACGCCGAACTGTTGAAGGTGTGGGGCGCGGCGCATCCCATGAATCGGGTGGGCAAGCCCGAAGAAATCGCATCGGTTGTGCTGTTTCTGGCGGGAGATGGCGCATCGTTTATGACGGGTGAATCGGTCAGCGTAGACGGGGGCATGATGGCGAAGGGCGCCTGGGCCTAGCGCAGGGCTGTGCTGTGGACGAATCAGCTGCCCACAGCATTGGCGCGGAATATAAAACGGGGGACCCGCACACGAACGTCGCGTGCGGGTCCCCCGTTTTTTTGTTTGGCTGTGTAGATAAAGGCGCATCCCATGAATCGGGTGGGCACTCCCTTATCCACACACAATCGGATTTACCGTTGCAGATCGGGCAGATAGAGGCGTTGCAGGGCATCGACCACCACGACGGCTTCCGCAGTCGTGCGCAGGCCATCGACTTCGCCCGCCACGATCAGGTCATAGCTGCCACCGGGCAGGGTCAAGGCGAGTTCGGTGGTGTTGAAGCCTTGCGCAACCGCCACAGATTCGGTGAGCAGCTCGCCATCTTCGCCGTAGACGGTGACTTCCACTGTCCGCGCCGCCGGGCTATACCAGTCTAGCAGCAGACGGGTTTCGCCGCCCGCCGCAGTGGTGATGTTATCGGCGCGCACCGCCATGAGTTCGGGCGTGTTGGTCGCCAGATTGCGCGTGGCCTGTACATATTCGATGTTGGGATTGGCCCGGTCGACCACCGTCACCCGCAATTGGAACATGCCGCCGGTCTGGAGTTGAAGCGGGACGGAGAGGGGAACTACCTGCACCCCTTCTGTCAGGCTCACTTCTTCTACCAGCATTTGCGTCATCCCCCCGTTGCCGTCGCCCACGGTGCCCACCACAAAGACGTCAATGGCGCGGTCACTCTCGATCTCCACCTGCGTGGGGATCATGGTGGCCGCGGCGATGCTGGCTTCGATGGTGGTGTCGTTCGTTTCGATGCCCAGGATGCGCAGCGCCGGGCCTTTTACATCCAGCTGCACAATTCCCAGATTCGGCCCATCGCTATAGCGCAGCGTGAAAGGCCCGCGCGCCATGCTGGTGGGCAGGTCAAAGGTCTGTGTGCTGGTGCCCGGAGGGGCTTCGACTTCGCGTTCGATGCCCGGCCCTTGTAGAAAGACCGTGCGTGCGCTGTCGCTGTCCAGCGTCAGGGTGACGGTATCGCCCGGTTCATAGGCGAAGCGGTCGGGGGTCACTGTGACAAACTGGCCGCGCGCAGGCACCCAGACAGTATCCAGCACCAGTCCCTGGGCGTTGATGTCGTTGTAGATGCCAAAGTAGAGCAGACCGTTGCCGCTGAAATCGGCGGGTAGATTGAACACGACCTGCTGATTTTCCTGGGCGGCAACCATCTGCACTTCGGTGGTTTCGCCCAGCGAAGTCGCTACCCGCAGCTGATCCAGCCCGGTAGTATCGGGGATGTTGATATCCAGCGTTAGCTGCACCGTTTCGCCGGGGCCATATGCGGCCTGATCCAGCGTTGCGGTGGCGTGGGCTTCGGGCGGCTCCTGGGTGGCAAAGGCAGCTTCGGCAGGCACATCGGGCTGGTTGGTGTTTTGCGCGAATGCCGCGTCAAACGCGGGCGGGTCGCTCACGGTGAAGCGGCTGCCGATGGTTTCCTCCTGAATGATTTCACCGTCGTCGTCCAAAAGCTCATAGTTCACGCGCCAAATCCCCAACGGCCCCGCGGGCGCGTTGACGGTTGGCGTGGCTAGTTGCTCGCTGCCCGCTTGCAGGTTCAGGCCGACCGGGTCCAGACGGGCGATTTCCTGCTCGTTGGGATCGCGCACCACAAAGCGCACCTGGCTCACGGGTGTGGGGCTGTGGTTTATCACCGTCACCGGCACCTGTACCGCGCCGTTGGGGCGCATATCGGGCAGGTCTGCCGGGTTCACACCCCAGCGCACTACATCCCGGAAGAGGTCGCGTACCTGGGGCGAAGTCTGGCCTACCGTGCGTCCCCAATCATCGTACATGTTGGTGACAATCATATTGCCTTCGCCATAGGGATAGAGGGCAAACGCGCCCTGCCCATTTTTGGTGCGTTCCAGCAAGAGCTGGGCATTGTCGGGTAGCTCGGTGAGATAGCCGTCCACATTGGCATCTACCGAGCTGCTGTTGAGACTCGCCAGCATGGGGTGGTACGCGATCCAGGTCATGGCATCCTGGAAACAGGAAAAGTCGTTGTCATAGCCCACATGTGTAAAGCCTGTGCCACCGGGCAGCGCATCCAGCGCGTCGTCGTTGGGCTGGGCCATGACCAACAGCGTGCCGCCCTGGCTCACAAAGCGATCCAGCCGGGCGCGGAATGCTTCCACATCCGCCAGACCGAACAGGCCGCCACTGGGGATAATCAACAACCCCGAAAGCTCATCGGGCGAGAAATCGACCGAGATGAGACGCGTGGGAATGGCATACGATTCGAGCATTCCATAGGCTTCTACATAGTAGCCGGAAGCCAACACCTGGGCTGCATCGCCCCGGAGCCGCTGCCATTGGCTCAGAATCAGCGGCCATTCCTGATAGATGGCGTAGCCGTCATGGCTGCGCAGATAGTGATATTCATAAATAGTCTGTTGTTGTTCCGCGCTCAGTTCATCGAAGGTCACACCGCCGGGAAATGTGTCCATTTCCAGGCCCAGTGTTTCCAGTTGCGTGCGGAACAGGGCGTAGCCGGCCAGCTCTATATAGCCGGCGGCGCGCGCCTGGCGTCCCAGATTGGCCCAGCCGTCGAGGCGCGCAAAGTTATTCGTGCCTGCGTTGAAGGCGACTACGCTCAGGGTATCGTCGGGCGGATTATTGCCGGGCGGGCCGGGGGGCGGCGGTGGATCGTTACACGGTCCGTTGCAACATTCGCGCCGGCGCGAGTTTGGCTCGGGCGGCTGGGTATTGCGATCATCGCAGTTGACCTGGCTGATGCCCGCCGAGACGCCGGCCTTGGGGGCGGCGGTGAATCCCAGCGCAATGCTGCCAAAACCGGCGTCGCCGTAGTTATCGGGGATGGTGTAGGAAAGATCGACGCCTACGATGGCCGCGGCGGTAATGTTGATCTTCTTGCCGCTGCTGGCAGGCGCATCATGGCCCGGGCCACGCATGTTGAGACCAAAGTTCATGGAATAGGCTGGTCCCACGCTCAGCTCTTTGCCGCCGCGCACACCATAATCGACGCACGCCGTGCTTTCGCGTTGAATCCAGTCGTAGCCTACCGAGGCGCTGCCGCCTGCACCCACACCATAGACAGCCGACGCGCCGACCCCAGCCGAGGTGCTGACGCTGAACAGATCGCGCACACGCCAACTGCGTTCCGGGTCCTGATCTTCGTCGTCCTCATCATCGTCGGGGAGATTGGGGTTGTTGTTGTCGGAACAGAGCAACGGCGGCGGCGGTGGGGGGGGCGGCGGTGTGGGGAAGGGCGTCGGTAGCGGCGGGATCGAGAGATCCGGTTCCAGCGCGCTCACTTCCACCTGAGAAATCGGGCGTGCGCCGTTCTGGGGCAGCTCGAAGGTGACGGGCACCAGATCCAGATTGGGCGGCAGGTCAATGTTATCCTGGCTGATCACGTTGCCGGTGTCGTCGCGCCCGGTCACCTGGACGCGGTGCGGCCGTTCCTGGGCCTTTTGCGGGTCCGTTTCGGGGGGCGTGCTCACATGCACGGTGACGTGGTGTCCCCCGCCATAGGGGATGATCTGGGCAATCTCGGCATCGATGGTGCCGTCGGCATCCGCCTCGGGGCGGTCGCGTTCATAGGTATAGGTCACGCTTTCCACGGAACCATCGTCGGCATGGCCCACAGTGGTCACCTGCCCTGCCATATAGGAAGGCAAGCCGGGTGCCTGAAAGACAACGTCGCGCTCATCGCTGAATGCCGTCACCGCACCTGCGCGCGCGACTGCGCTCATGCTAAATGACCCGGATACGATGTTGTTGCGGGTGAGGGTGAAGACCACTTCATTCCCCCGGCGTTCGCCTTCTATGAAATGCGAGCCGCGCGCCGGAGAATCGATCATGAGGATCGCGCTTGCCAATCCGCCAGGGAAATCGGCGGGCAGGTCGAGCGTGATTTCGGTGGGCACACTGTTGACCGTGCCCGGCGCATTGGCCCAGCTCAGGCCATCCAGCACTTCGCGCAGACGCAGATTGGAGGTGGGGTTGCTGGGCATACGAATAAGTCGCCGTGCCAGTTCGGTCCCGTCGTCCAACTCTACGTGATATTGGTAGCCCGCGGCGGCATATTCTACCGGCACAATCCAATAACCGTGTCCGTTGCGGTTGGGTTGGGCAGTCGCTTCTTTATAGGGCGCGCCGTCGCTATCGAAGACGCGCAGCGTGGCCGGTTCCAGACCGATAAACGCGGCAATCTGCACCTCGGCGCCATAGCTGGGCTGTCCACCCTGCTCGCGGGATGTGAGAGGGATGGGCGTTTGCGCCACCGGATTGGTGAGCGGATCGCCGTCGCTGTCCCATGCTTCCAGATAGTCGTCGTCGCCGCCTCCGCCTGTGGATAGCGCAACCACGCGCGCATTGAGGCTGTCATGCGCGTAGAGCGTGCCATCGGCGATCACCAAATGGCTGATAAACATGTTGATGTCCATGTCTTGCAGCCGGTCGCCGGTTTCCAGCGTATAGGCCTGCAAGCGTTGACTGTTGTTGGGGAAGGGCGCGGTATAGAGCACGCCATTGGCTGCGGCCGCGGGGCGCGCGGCATAATGCCCTAGCTCCACATCCCAGATGGGCGTGCCGGTTGCCAGCAAATAGGCATGAATTTGACTGCCGCAGACGCCAACCTGTGCGACGTGGGTGCCATCGGTGACGGGAATGGTATGTTCTGCCCAGCAGTTTTCAGCGGTCTCCGCGCCCCATACTGCGCTGCCGGTCGTCGCCTGCACACCCACCATGCGATTCCCCTGGGAGATAATCACCATGTTGTTGGCGGCGGCAATGTTGACCTCGACCGTGGAGCGGTTTTCCTCATCGTCGAAAGTCCAGAGCAGCGCCCCCGTATCCAGGGCAAACGCGTGCAGAGAACTGGCTTCATAGAGATAGAGCGTGGAACCGAGGATGACCGGTGTATAGGTATAGCCGGCAAAGAAGTCTACCGACTGGCGATATAGTTCCTCGCCGTCGCTCAGGCGGATTGCCGAGAGAAATTTTGCATCATTGTCCGCAGGGTCGCGCCAGAAAATATAGGCGGTATCCGCGGTGGCGATATAGGACCCCCCATAGATGGGGAAACGCCAGCGAACTGTGCCGTTGGCAAGCTCGAACGCTACTAGTTCCTCGCGTGCATCGGCCTGGAGGCCGTTGGGAAAATCGTGGACCGGCTGCAACAGTGTATTGCCCACCACAGTGGGGGCGTAGGGATAGCTGCGCAGGTCACCTTCGGCGGAAAAGGTCCACTGCACACTGCCTTCCATGTCGGTGACGTGCAAATCGTTATCGGCAGCCAGAAATGGCGATTTCCAGATCAGCCGCTCGGCCGCCACGATCGGCGCGGCAAAGGTTGTATTCGATTCGAGTTCTTCGGGCAAGCCGATGACGATGGCGTCGTCGGTCGTCACCGGCGGATAGATCTGGAGTTCCGCGCCATTGTGATATGTGGCGCCCAAATCAAAACCGTGGCGCGGCCAGTCATCCGCGGCCACCTGAGCGGGGGCAATTTGTGCCAGTGCGGGTGGCGTGTTTGCCACCTGCCACGCCGCGGCCAGACCCACCAGGACGGCCGTCAGGACGGTTATCAGAACAGGCTTTGGTACGCGATGCGTGCCGCGGGCTGTGCGATGCCAATTTGCAGGGAACAATCTGTGGTGCATTCAATCTCCTTACGAGTACTCTATTCAAAACAGTAGCCACATGAAATGCGTGATGAAATAAAGCGACCCTTCTGTTATCATGCGCCGGGTCAGTTGGGCCGGTCGATAATAACAGAAGGGTCGTATGTGTGTACATCACAACTGTGTTTAGCAATAGCAGGTTACCACAAACCGAGGAAAATCACCAATATTTGTAGAAATGGGGGTATTTAGCTGCCTCGCAAACAAATCGTGTTGAGCTAGTCGGCTGCGGGGGGCGGCACGGTCTCTTGCCGTCCGCCAAAGGGCCAATACCACACCCATGCTAAAAACGAGCCGACGCCCGTGAAAAGCAGCGCGGCAGTATAGGCCGCGGGTGGATACTGTCCGGGCGCAACCGGCGCAAAACTTTCGATGATCAGGCCCATCCACCACTGCACCATAAAAGTGCCGCCAATCGCAAAGAGATTGAGCGCGGATGCGGCTTTGCCCATCATCGCCAGGGGGAAAATGCGGCGAATGTGCGCCAGCATCATCACATTGAAGCCGCCCGTGAAGCCAAACAGGAGATAGAGCGGGCCAATCAACCACAGGGGCGGAATCAGGGCCAGCGCCAGTTGACTGAGCCAGAAGAAGATGGTGACCATGCGCATGACCCGCCCCAACCCAAAGCGGTCGGCAATCCAGCCCGAAAGGCCATAGCCTGCGGTGACGCCAATGCCCAGCACCAGCAGCAGATTGCCGACCTGGATCTCGTTCAGCCCCAGACCGTCGTAGAGATAGGGGCCAGCCCACAGACCCTGAAACGAGAGCACCGCGCCCGCCAGAAAAAAGGCCAGCGGCGCGATGCGCCAGAAGCGCGGTTCGGCAAAAACCGCGGCCAGCGAACCGCCCGCGCCGCCCGTGCTGCGCCATTCTACACCGGGCGGCGCGTTGCGCGTCCACACCATGATCAACGCCGCGACGAGGCTGGTGATCACCGCGCCGCCCACAAAGATCACGCGCCAGCCGGCCAGGTTGTTGACCCATGCCATAGGCGTGGCCGCGACCAGCGCGCCCAATGCACCGATGCCCACCAGCGCGCCCGATACGGTGGCAAAGCGCGCCGCGGGAAACCACTGGCTCAAAATTTTCAGCGAACCCATGAGACAGCCCGCCATGCCCAGCCCCAGCAGCGCACGGCCGACGGCTAACCAGATAAACGAGGGCGCCGCGGCAAAGGTGAGGCTGCCGATGACGCCCACCAGCAAGAGCGACGGTGTGACCCAGCGCGGCCCCCAGCGATCCAGCGCGACGCCCATAGGCAGTTGGATCGCGGCAAAGACGCCATAGAACAGGCTGGTCATCAGCCCCAGTTGCGCCGCGCCCAGCTGCATATCGCGCGCCAGATCGGGCGCGATGACGGCATTGGCCGACCGGTAGAAATAGGACATGAAATAGGCCGCGGTGAACAGGGCGAAGACTGCCACACTGTCACGCGTCCAGAAGCGAGGTGCGGGCGATTTAGTCATCAGTTGCCGGGGGAGCCGCATAGGAATCCACAGAGGAAGCCGCAGAGGTACCAGGAGAGGAATCAGGGGAGTTATCTGCCAAAGCCGCGGCCAGGCGGGTTTGTGCCAGCTCTACAAAGTCGGGT
>JBBDIO010000163.1:0-4063 GCA_040880365.1 Litorilinea sp. | reverse complement strand
GTTATCTGCCAAAGCCGCGGCCAGGCGGGTTTGTGCCAGCTCTACAAAGTCGGGTTCAATCTCATAGCCCACATAGTGACGCTGGGCTTTGGCCGCGGCGACACAGGTGGTCCCCGAACCGTTGAAAGGATCGAGCACCACATCGCCCACATACGAATAGAGGCCAATGACCCGCGCCGCCAGTTCTTCGGGAAAGGGTGCAGGATGACCGATGCGCTTGGCCGAAACGGGCAGAATATCCCATACCGAAATTGTCGCTTCCATGAAGGCATCGCGGCCAATGTCCGATTCACCGCGGTCGGGGCGGGCAAATTCATCTTTGGCAAAGACCAGCAGATACTCGTGGACATCGCGCAGACGCGGCGCTTTAGCGCTCATCCAACTGCCCCACGCGCAACTGCCGTTAGCGCCTTTGCCCTTGCGCCAGATGATGTCGCCCATGGGCAGGAATCCCAGCGCGGTGTGCAGCGAATAGTAGAGCGCGTGCAGGGGAATATAGGGTTTGCGGCCTACGTTGGCGATGTTGATCACATAGCGCCCGCCCGGCAGCAGCACGCGGTAGACCTCTTGCCCGACCGCCTGAATCAGCGCCAGATAATCATCCAGCGACAGGTTGTGGTCATATTCCTTGCCCACGTTGTAGGGCGGTGAGGTGAATGCCAGGCCCACGCTGGCATCGGGCACGTCGCCCATGTGGGTGGAAGAGGCGGGATAGATGCGATCCGCCCATTCTGGCAACGGACGCGGGGCCACAGTGTGCACAGGCGCGGCCCGCGCAGGCGAACTTTCACCAGACGATGATGAATCCTGATAGAGGCTGCGCGCATAGAATGCCGAAGCATCGTGAGATTCGCGGCGGCCTGCGCCAAAGGCAGATGTTTGGGTCTTTTTTGGGTCTTTTGCAGCCATGTATTCAGTATAACCCCTAGCCGCGCGGGCAAACAATTCAAATCGGGGCATACGTGAGGGAGGAAGGATGAGGGATGAAGGATGAGGGGCCTAGCGCGACGGAGCTACTGCGGGGCCAGCTTGCTCACATGTCACTTACGCCAGTTTAATCCTGCTCTCATCTTGGCTTTATATACCTGAATCACCCTCCCCGGCGCGATTCGCACGCAATCACTGCACGCAACCACCGCACGTAATCACCGTTCGTCAATTCGTAAAGGAGATACGCATGAAAGAACTGAACAAATTTCAGAAATACTTCATCGAGGAATTTTACGACGACTATCGGGAGGGGTTGATTACCCGGCGCACCTTTTTCCGGCGGGTGGCGTTTATCACGGGCAGTGTCAGCGCGTCGATTGTGGCGATGACCGCGGTGGGCTGTGCGCCCATCGAACTGCCCGCGGCCGATGAACCCATGCCCGAACCGGCCACGCCCGAACCCCAGGCAGAAGCGTTGGAGCCGGTCCCCGGCGCGCAAAGCCCCCTTTCTGTGCCCGAAAACGACCCCGATGTGCAGAGTGCGATGGTGACCCTGACCAGCCAGGGCGATGAAATCTCGGTCTATGTGGCGCGCCCCGCGGCCGAGGGGACCTATCCCGGTGTGTTGGTCTGCCACGAAAACCGGGGCCTGACCGTGCACATCCGCGATGTGGCGCGCCGCTTTGCCAAGGCGGGCTATGTGGCGCTGGCCCCCGATTTGCTGGCGCGTGAAGGCGGCACCGATTCGCGCGATTACGATGAGATTCCCGGTCTGTTGAGCAACGCCGACCCCGACCGTCATGTGGCCGATTTCCAGGCGGGCTTCGATTATCTGGCAGGGCTGGAAAGCGTCTACGCCGACCGCATTTCTATGAATGGCTATTGTTTTGGCGGCGGCATCACCTGGCGTTCCGTCACGGCCATTCCCGGTTTGGCCGCGGCCGCGCCCTTCTATGGACCCGCGCCGGATCTGGACGCAGTATCCAACATTCAGGCGGCGATGCTGGGCGTCTATGCCGAGGAGGATGAACGCATCAACGCGGGCATCGAGCCGTTGGCCGAGGCGCTGGACGCGGTAGGCGTCACCTATCAGATGAATGTCTATCCCGGTGTGAACCACGCCTTCCATAACGATACGGGCGAACGTTTTGTGGAAGAAACCGCGCTGGAAGCCTGGGGCGATATGCTGGCGTGGTTCGAGCAACACGCGGGATGAGGAAAAGGATGAAGGATGAGGGATGAAGGATGAGGGATGAAGGTGAGGGGCGCGCCGGGTTCTGTGTTTCCGGCGCGTCCTTCAGCCTTTACTCTGTACTCTCGCGAAAGGCTTCGAATTGTGCCAGCGGCGTCCAGGGTGTGTAGACACCCTGGCAGCGCACTCGCACACGAAGGTAGTAGGACTTGCCTTGTTCAAGCTCACCCGGCGCTGACCAGAGAGACGCATAAGAATAGCCAAAGACTCCGTCCATATCATCGGTACGAAGCAATGAAGGACTTTCAGTATCAGCATAAATTTCAAATTGTACATTTACCATTGGTCCGGGCTTTCCTGGTTCCCATTGTGCATGATATGGATCAACCCGGGCAGTCACAGCATGAAGATTTTCCCCAAATCTACCTTGTCCATAGTCATAACTGTAATCTCTTATCCAGCATGGCGGTATGCTCCCAGTCACCGGCAGCCATAGTGTATGTGATTCCGTATGATCTTCCGGTGCTGCCGCAGTACGAACCGGCGATGACAAGACAGTCACCGCAACAAGCGCCCAGACAAGTATAAATTTCAAATGCAAGCGTGATCTGAACATCCTCTGTAAATAATTCTCTCTATGGCTGAAATGTCTGAAAATCATCCCTGTATGGCTCAAATTCTCCTAGAGGCGTCCAGAGTGTGTAGATGTCTGAACAATACGCCCTTACGCGAATATAGTAGGGCCTATTTTCTTCAAGACCGCCGGACGGCGACCAGCTGTAATGAAAATGGTAAGGGGGATGATCATACATTTCCTCTTGAAGAATCAATGTCTGCCCGTCTTTGTCAGCGTAGATTTCAAACTCTACACCTACCTTCGGCCCGCTATATCCTGAATACCATTTGCTGGCGTGTGGATCAATGCGGGCATATGTACGATGATAATAAGTCCCTGCGATGTTTGGCCTGTAAGTATAACCATAATCTCTTACCCAGCATGATGGTATACTCCCAGTCACCGGCAGCCACAGTGTATGGGTCTCTGTTTGGTTTTGCGGTGACGCTGCGGCACGAACAGGCGATGACAAGACAATCACCGCAACCAGTGCCAATACAAGTATAAATTTCAAACGCAAGCGTGATCTGAACATCCTCTGTAAACAACTTTCCCTATGGCTGAAATGTCTGTCTGCCTTCGCGAAAGGCTTCAAATTCTGCCAGTGGCGTCCAGGGTGTATAGACCCCTGCACAATACGCCCTTACATGAATATAGTAGCGCTTATCTTCTTCAAGGCCACCGGGCGGCGACCAGTGATGGCTGAAAGAAGCCGGCAGTCGAGAATCGATCATCTCACCGGCGCGCAGTAAGGACTGGCCTTCGGCGTCGGCGTAAATCTCATAATGTGCATTTACCGGTAGGAGTACCGAGCCTGATTGCCATTGTGTAAAATACGGATCAACATGGGCTAAGGCACGATGAAAGTAGTCTCCAAACCTATCAGGCCTGTATGAGTAACCATAATCTCTTACCCAGCATGGCGGTATGCTTCCCGCCACCGGCAGCCACAGCGTATGGGTCTCTGTTTGGTTTTGCGGTGATGCTGTGGTACGAACCGACGATGACAAGACAATCACCGCAACCAGTATCAGGGCAAGTATAAATTTGTGTCGCGTCAATCCAGCCTGTTCACGCATATCTCCCCCTCCAACCATCGCCACTTATTCTGTATTCGGGGCGGGTATTTTTATGATGCGGCCCTGCGTGCCGTCGATGCGGACGGTGTCGCCGGTCTGTAGCCGTTCGGTGGCTCGATCCACGCCCACCACCGCGGGGATGCCATATTCGCGCGCCACTACCGAGCCGTGCGTCATCAGGCCGCCCACCTCCATCACCAGCCCGCCCGCGACCAGAAAAAGCGGCGTCCAGGCCGGGTCGGTGCC
>JBBDIO010000162.1:5208-25148 GCA_040880365.1 Litorilinea sp. | reverse complement strand
GGCCGCGGGCAACCGGATTCCGCTGGAACGCTTTGAGGACGCCATCGACGACCGCACGCTGCTGGTATCCATTGCCCACGTCTGCTATCGTAATGGTGCCAAACTGGATGTGCCCGCGATTGTAGAGATGGCCCACCGCAAGGGCGCGCTGGTGTTGCTGGATTCGTACCAGGCTTTGGGCACTATGCCGGTGGATGTGAAAAAGCTGGGTGTGGATTTTATGGTGGGCGGCGCGCTGAAATATCTGCTGGGATCGTCGGGGCTGGCCTATCTGTATGTGCGCAAGGAGTTGATCCCTAGCCTGGAGCCTACCGCAGTCGGCTGGTTGGGCCAGGCCAATATTTTTGCCATGGACCATACCACGCATGTGCCTGCGCCCGATGCGCGCCGCTTCGAGACGGGCACGCCGCCGGTCCCCAACCTCTATGCCGCGCTGGCGGGGTTGCGGCTGGTGCAACAGGTGGGTCCCGCGGCGATTGCCACGCGTCTGCGCGAGCTGACCGGCGCCATCAAAGAAGGGGCCATGCGCCGGGGCTTCCATGTGGTCACCCCGGTCGCACCCGCTGAACATGGCGCGATGATTGCCATTCGCTCGAAGAACGTAGAGCTGTTGGTGAAATGGCTGGAAAAGGACGGCATTGTCACCTCCAGCCGCGACGGCAATCTGCGCATTTCGCCCCATTTCTACAACAACCTGGGCGACATCGACCGCCTGTTAGACGGCCTTACACGCGCGAAAGATCTGCTGTAGAGGTCTGCATTTCTGTGCCGCGTATCTTCTCTGCATATTCCTCCCAGCCGCCCAGATAGCGGTGTAGCCCCGTCTCTGTAAATGCCCAAATCTCCTGGGCAAAGCGGCGAATAAAACGCCGGTCGTGCGATACGGCCACGACCGGCCCCGGGAACGCCAGGAGTGCGTTTTCGAAACTCTCCAGCACATCCAGACTGATATGGTTCGTGGGTTCATCCAGCAAGAGCAGATTGGCGCGCCCGGTGACCAGTTGCGCAATCTGGAGCTTGCGTTTTTGGCCCACGCTCAACTCCCCCACCCGTTTGGCTAATTCGGGATAGATGAACAGGCCCATGCCCAGCAGTTCGGCCTTGAATTCTTCCAGATCGCCAGAACGACCGGCGCGGAAGCTCGCCATCACCGTCAGATCGGGATCCAATCCTTCCTGTTCCTGATCCAGATAGCCCAGCCGCACGCTGACCGCGCGCGCCACTTCCCCGGCATCGGGCGCGATTTGCCCCGCCAGCAGCTTGAGCAGCGTGCTCTTGCCACAGCCATTGGGGCCGACAATCGCCACCCGACTTTGGGGATAGACGCTCACATCCACCTCTTGCAGTACCGAGAGCGTGCCGAAGCGTTTTGTCAGCTGCGTGGCGCTCAACGGCGTCTGATTGACCAGCGCCGCGGGATCGAATTCAGAATTGAATTGCAGTTCACGCGGTGGGCGCGGGATGGGATCGTCTTCGATGCGGCGCAGCTTTTCTTCGGCGGCGCGCACATTGCGCGCGATGACTCCTTGAATGCGCCCATCTTTGAACGGGCCGATGTACTTGTCGTTGTCACGCGGCGGGCGATTGTGCGCGACCTGGCGCGCCTTGCCTTTGATGGCCTTGCGCAATTCCCAGATCTCGGCCTGCTGGTCGGCATAGTCCACGGCCCACTTTTCCCGTTCCTGTGCCCGCGTCGCGGCATAGAAATCATAATCCCCGGCATAGTGGCGGCTCGTGCGGTCATACTCCTGAATTTCCACGATGGAATTCACCGCGCGATTGAGAAAATCGCGGTCGTGTGAGACTACCAGCACGCCCCCGGCAAAGCTCTGGAGATACTCTTCCAGCCAGGTGAGCGCGGCAAAATCCAGGTGGTTGGTCGGCTCGTCGAGCAAGAGCAGATCGGGTTGGCGCAGAAGGAGCGCCGCCAGCCCCACGCGCGACTTTTCGCCACCGGATAGGGTCGCCAGGTCGCGCGTCGGGTCGATGTGATCCACGCGCAGACCTGCCAACACCCACGCCATGCGGTGGGGCAGGTCATATCCACCCCGGTGTTCAAACTGTTCCGCCACCGGGCCATAGGCGGCGAGACAGGCGTCCAGTTCATCGGGGCGGAGACTGGCGGCCAACTCGTCGGCCGCGGCCATCTGTGCTTCCAGCGCGCGCATCTGTGTTTCCAGGGCGCGCAACTCGCCTAGCGCAGAGTCGATCAGGCCCTGCATGGTCAGGTGTGCGCGGTCTTCGCCCAGGGTTTGCGCCAGATAGCGCAGATCCGCGCGCTGGGCAAGCTGCACGCGGCCGCCATCGGGGGCGAGTTCGCCAGTCACAATCTTCAGCAATGTGGTTTTGCCCGCGCCGTTGGCCCCCACCAATCCCAGCCTTTGCCCGGCGTGGATTTGCAGTGAAACATCGGCCAGGACGGTCTGATCGCCAAACGCTTTACTCACATGTTCAACATTTAATAGCATAAAGACTCCTATCTCTACTGATTTCTCTACTGATTTCTCTACTGATTGCCTAGCCCTGCCGTCGAGCGTGTGGGGCTGGCGGGAAATAAAAACGACCGCAGGCTATCCACCTGTGGCCGTTGGATGTGTAGAGACAGGAGCCGCACGGGCGGGGGGCAGGGTGGGGAGGGATGACAGGCGTGACGAACGTGCGCCACGCTGCCACATCTCCGCCCTGGATACGCGATTCGATGCGCGTGCTCCAATCAAAAACGGTCACAGACAAAAATCGTCTGTGACCGTTGCAATGCTGTTGCAATACAAAATGCTGTGCGAACGAAATGCGTGCCCGCGGGTTAACAGCTGCGCCGAGACAATCCCTGTCGATGGATAGCGGAGATATTAACAAACTTCACTGGATACGCCCTCGTGTCTGAAAAACTGAATTTTTGCAATCGACAAATACAGATTGCCGCTCGATGGTGCAAAGACTATCACGCGCGTGGAGGGTTGTCAATCCTGTGATCCAGAATCACCAGAATTACAGCAAATGGCGCGGGATAGAGCGCACCCAGCGTTTCTGGTGATAGGGTTGTCCATCCATCGTGATGGTGAGTTGGATGGTCACGTTGAGCGTTTCGGCGTTGCTTTCGATCTGGGCGCGGGCGACGGTGTCGATGGTGCGGCCCGGCCATTCCAGTTGGGTCTGGCTGAGGCCGTGGATGGTGGCGTGCGCGGGATCGTCTTCCCAGACCGTGGCGGTCGCATCGGAGCTGCGATTGAACGTTACATGTTCGTTGACGCGTGTACGCCCGCTGGTGCCCACGCGCACGCTGGTGGTCTTCGCTACATGATCATGCGTGGTGCTGAAGATTTGCGGCTCCGACAGGCCACTCACATGGGGCGTGTAGGGCAGCGGCGGGTTCAGTTTGGGGGTGGGCAGGGCCGGTTCCTGGGCACTCAACACGGGCAACACCATGCTGGTGGCATTTTCGCCGCCGGTGTAGATTTTTCCGGTGTGCAGCTTGGGCGAAGGCCAGATATTGGGGAAATCGGCCGCGGCCAGACTCACCTGGATGCGGTGTCCCGGCTCGAAGAGCCAACTGGTAGAATCCAGCTCGATCTCAACGGCATATTGCTTGCCCGGTTCCAGGGGCGTGGGGTCGGTATGCGATTCGCGATGGGTCAGGTTGAGCACACCCTTGCAGACCAGGGCCATGCCGCCATCGGGACCGACGTCGATGAGGCGCACGGACACGGTCGCGATATCCGTATCGACAGCCACGTTCAGGCGCAAAGTGGGGTGGCCCAGAATTTCTACCGGCTCGGACAGGGGCGCAGTAGCCCAGCTGTAGGAGTAGGCTTCTTCCAGCCGTTGATCCACAGGTGTGACCAGCGGGCTGCCCGCCGAGAACATGCCGAATGTGGTGCCCACGGTCGGGTTATAGGTGTAGTCGGTGGCGGCGGTGGCAGTGGGCGCAGTGGTGTTCAGCGTACGGTCGTGCTGGAGATAGTAGGGCGTGGGCGTGCTGCGTTCCAGCGGCCAGTTGCTTTCGTGGCGCCAGAAACCGCTGGTATGAGCGCGCTCGGCTGTGGGTGGATCATATTTCTGCACATAGACGGTGATGGGCGGTTCATCCATGACCCCGTTATCGATGCCCTTGAGCCAGTAGTCATAGAAGCGCACCATCTCGTGGAGATGGTCGACATGCGGGCCGGGCTGGCCGTTGTCGGGTGCCACATGCAGCCACGGGCCAATGAGCGCCTTTTTGGGGCTGTTGATATTCTCGAAGGTACGCAGGTTGCAATTCGTATAGCCGTCGCGCCAGCCGCCAATGATAAAGACCGCAGCCTCGATGGAGCTATAGTCTTCACACAGGGACCCTTGCCGCCAATAGTCGTTGTAGACATGATTGCTGACCCAGGTGAGCAGCCAGGGATCGGCTTCCAGATGTTCTTCCCAGATTTCGGCCCAGCGGTCGCCGGTGGCTGCGGGCGCGGGCGGCATGGCATTTTGTACGACCATGCCCAGGCCATAGGTTGCCACATCATAGAGCATTTGCAGCCCGCCGCCTTTGTAGTGGCAGTCGTCGGTATAGCGGTTGTCGGTGAAATACATGGGACAGATGGCTTTGAGCGCGGGCGGGCGGTGCATGGCAACCTGGACGGAATTGAAACCGCCGTAGGATGTCCCAAACATGCCCACATTGCCGTTGCACCAGGGCTGTTCGGCCATCCAGGCAATCGCTTCGACGGCATCCAGCTGTTCCTGGCGCGAGTATTCGTCGCTGGCGATGCCGCCCGAACTGCCGGTGCCGCGCACGTCGATGCGCACGCCCACATGGCCGCGCTGGGCCAGGTAATATTGCAGGCGCATGTTGCCTGCCGAAAGATCATCTTTGCGATAGGGATAATAGTCGAAGACCGCGGGGAATTCTCCTTCGGCGTCGGGCATGTAGAGGTGCGCGTCCAGCTCTATGCCGTCGGACATGGGAATGCGCACATGGCGCTGGACGCGTACTTGATAAAGTTCTTCGTGCTGATTGGTGGTCACGGTGTGACTCATACAGAATTCCTTGTTAGGTGCGGGGTGAACAGGGCGCCCATGCCACATCCTGATTGATGAGGATATCCTGGATTTCCCGATAGCCGGCAATGCGCGCGGGCATCTTCTGAACCGGTTGTGCCTGTGGGGGGACTACTCTTCGATGGCGATGACGCGCAGAGGGAAGGCATCCAGACCCTTGACCGGCACCGGCAAGGCGTAGACCTGCACCCGCGATTGTGTCAGTCGATCCAGGTGGCCCAGGTTTTCGATGAGGGGGATGCCGGCGCGAAAGAGCACCAGGTGATTGACGTTGGCGTGCGTGGTGTCGTGGGTCAATTCCACCCCGCCCGAATCGACGCCCATGAGCTTGATGCCCTGGTCCACCAACCACTGCAAACCTTCAGTGGAAAAGTAGCGAATTTTGCCCATTTGGCCAAAGACAATATCCCCCTGTTGCACGCCACCGGCGGCTGCGGCTGCGGTCTGCACCTGTTCGAGCGTGACGCCCAGCTCCGCTTCGGCCTGGCGCAGATCGAGAATGACCGCTTTGCCACAGAGCTGCTCCACAGGCACCTGTGCCAGATCTGCGCCTTCCTTCAGGCAGTGGAAAGGCGTTTCGATGTGCGTGCCCACATGGTTCATCAGCTCCACATCGGACATGACATACCATTCGCCGGCGGGCCGTTCTTTGCCGGGAATTTCGTGCAGCGCGTCGTGGATGTTCACCACAAATTTGCGTTGGGCATCGGGGGTAGTGGGTTCGATAATCAACGTGAGATCGACAAGTCGGGACATGCTTCCTCCAAAATCTGATAGTTTAACGATTGCAAAAACACATTTATGTCTGATGGCTATGTCTGATGTCGTGTGTGGTCGTGCAAGGGCGTGTGCTGATGAAAGACCCCGGCCTGGTGCATACGTTGATGCAGGCGATTGTGCGCGGCTTCGAGGGTGGCGCTAGTTTGGGTCGAAGGCGGGTCCGGGCTGCGCGGTACATGGCAAACCCAATTCGTATGGTAGCATTCGTATGGTAGCATAGGTGTAGGAACAGGCGATAATAGACATCCGGCAAGCGGCGCGCTGAATTCCGGTTGTCGCCCCTGCCACTTATAGTATATCTAATCCTGAACCTATTTAACATGCCATTGGGACTCTTGTACCCTACACCTACTAGCAAACGCAGACAGCCCATAGTTGATGCCGCGCTAATGCCGCGTATGCAATGTGCGCGGTATTGTCCACGCTTCGCTGTATGCGGAAAGGAAGATACAGATGAAAATTGGAGTGGTCTATCCACAGACAGAATATAGCAACGATCCGGGGGCAATCCGGGAATATGCCCAGACGGTGGAAAATCTGGGTTTTTCACATGTGCTGGCCTATGACCATGTGTTGGGCGCGAATCCCAATCGACCCGGCGGCTGGAAGGGTCCGTATACCCACGAATCGGCGTTTCAGGAAGTGTTTGTGCTTTTTGGCTTTATGGCGGCGGTGACCACCCGGCTGGAATTTGCCACCGGCATTTTAATTTTGCCCCAGCGCCAGACCGCACTGGTCGCCAAACAGGCGGCGACGCTGGATGTGTTGAGCGGGGGGCGTTTGCGCCTGGGCGTGGGCATCGGCTGGAACGAGGTGGAGTATACTGCGCTCAACGAGAATTTTGGGAACCGGGGCAAGCGGTCGGAGGAGCAGGTACAGGTGTTGCAAAAGCTGTGGACCGAGCCGCTGGTTACTTTTGAGGGCAAGTATCACACGATTCCCAATGCCGGGTTAAAGCCCATGCCTGTGCAACAGCCTATCCCTATCTGGTTTGGCGGACAGGCCGCGCCCGTCATGGAACGGTTGGCAAAATATGGCGCGGGGTGGATGCCCAATGTGGGGACCCCCGCCGCGGCTGCGCCTGTGTTGGAGGTGTTGGATACCTATCTGGCGCAGGCGGGACGCAAACGCAGTGACATCGGCATAGAACCGCGGCTGACCTATAAACGAGATGGCGCCGAACAGTGGGCGCCGTTTTTGGCAGATTGGCAGGCCGTAGGCGCGACGCATTTTTCAGTGAATACGATGGGCTGCGGCTTCAAGACGCCCGCGGAACACCTGGCGGCACTGGAAGAAGTTGCAAGCGTGCTCAATGTGAAGGCAGACGGGGAATAGATCTGCGATGTACGCTGGGCTTGATTTCGCCTTAAAATTGCCAGAAAAGAGGACGCATTTTGACACAAAAAACGTATGACGCCATTGTGGTCGGGGGCGGTGTGCTGGGCGCGGCGGCAGGCTATCATCTGGCGCGGGCGGGCGCACGCGCATTGCTCATTGACCGCCATGACCCGGGGCGCGCGTCGGACGCGGGCGCGGGTATTCTCGCGCCGGAGATCAACCGGCGTGACCCCGAAGCATGGTTCCATTTTGCCGTGCCCGCCGTCGACTATTACCCGGATTTGGTCGCGCAGCTGGCCGAGACTGCCGGCCCCGACTACGACACTGGCTATGCCCGCTGCGGCAGCCTGCTGGTGGCGGCTACGCCCGATGAGATTCCCGATTTTGAAGTCTCGCAATCGGAAATACTAACCCGCCGCGAACAACGCGGAACGCCCTCGCCCGACGATCTGAAACTCATCAGCGGGCAAGAGGCGCGCGAGCTTTTCCCGGCATTGGGCCATGTGCACCGGGCACTTTACTATCGCAAGGGCGCGCGCGTAGATGGCAGATTGCTGGGCGCGGCGTTACATCGCGCCGCCGAAGTGCACGGCCTGGCACACATGCACGCCGCGGTGACTGCACTGGTGCGCGAAGGCGGCCGGGTGACGGGGGTACGTGTGGGCGACCAGGTGATTGGCGCGGGCACGGTTATCATTGCGGGCGGTGCGTGGTCGGCGGATTTTGGCGCGCAGTTGGGCGTGGAAATTCCCATCGTGCCCCAGCGTGGACAAATCGCCCACTTGGCATTGCCGGGTCAGCGTACCGGCGATTGGCCGGTGGTGAATGCGTTTCACGGCCATTATCTGGTGGCCTGGCCCAATGGCCGCATCGTCGCCGGTGCGACGCGCGAAGTGGGTTCGGGATTTGAACCCGTGACCAGTGTGCGCGGCATCCAGGAAGTGCTGCGCGAGGCCGTGCGGGTTGCACCCGGTCTGGAACCGGCGCAACTGCTGGAAGTGCGCGTCGGGTTGCGCCCCATGCCGCCCGACGGCTTGCCGGTGGTGGGCGAAGTGCCCGGGGTGGACGGCGTATTGCTGGCGACCGGACATGGTCCCACGGGTCTGCAAATGGGACCCTACACGGGCAAGCTGATGGCAGAGATGGCAATGGGACAGCCGCCTGCCACACCAATCGACGCCTTTTCGATTACGCGGTTCGGGTAATCTTTGTTGGAAAGTGGCAAGTGGATTAGCACCGACCCACTTGCCGCTTTCCCAATCGGCCCCGCATCAAACAGTGGCGGCGTTTGTGCAGTCAGACTGGCGCACGACCTTCACCCACGGCCACGTGGCATGTCATTCCACACCCAAAAAATCAAAGATGGCGCGCAAAAACAGATTGGGCGCGGTATTCATGGCGACGTGCTTTTGATCGGGCAATTCGACAAGCCGGCTATTGGGCAATGCGGCATGGAATTGCTGGGTCGTTTTTTTGAATTCGGGCAGACTTGCGCCACCCATCAGGAGTAGGGTGGGTGCGGTGATGGTTCGATAGCGCGCCGGGTCGAAGGGCGGCAGCGTCTGCTCGGCCTGTGTCTCGCGGATGATGGTGTGCGCGGCGGCGCGACGACCTTGCCAGGTAGGTGCTGCGCGTGCATTTTCCAGTTCGGCGGCAGAGAGGCCCGCGACTTCGGTTAGAAAGGAGCTGACAAGCGCGTCGCGGTCGCCCGCTTCGAGCAAGGACTGTAATTTCGCCAGGGTTTCGGGTGAGCATAGGTCTTGATCGCCGGGGGGTGGGGGTTCATAGAGGATTAGACGGTCGATATCGGATGTGAGGCGGGCCGCTTCTGCGGCGCAGGTGGCCCCATAGGAATGTCCAAAGAGGTGAACGGGCTCGCCAGTGGCATCATGAATGGTATTGACCAAACCGGCAACGTCTTCAAATTCGCGCTCGATGCTGTAGTCGGCAGTGTCGCCGCTGCCGCCCCGCCCGCGCCGATCCATGGCATAGACGGTGAAGTGCTTTTCCAGCGTGGGCAAAATGGTGGGCCAACGCGTGTGATCTGCGCTGGTGCCGTGGACCAGGAGCAAGCCCGGGCCAGAACCGCTACGTGCATATGCAATCTGCGTGCCGTCTTTCGAAACGAAAGTCTCCATTGGGGTCTCCTTTGTGAAACGATTTTGCCTATACGGATGGATCTCCTGTTTGGTTTGAATTCATTGATTCTGTGTGCAGCGTGAAAAACGTTATACGCTCACCTGCGGATGACGCCGCATTGTGCTAGGCGGCACCCATTTGGGCGAAGGCGTTGGCGGCTTCGAGGAACTGCAATTTCGGGTTCATTTCGGCGCAGGTGTTCATGCCCCAGGGCGATGCGAAAAGCACAACCAGATTGTCATGGGCATCGCGGGCGGCGACGGCATCGGAGGGCCAGCGCACTTTGGCGATCTCGTTGGGATCGCCCACAATCCAGCGCGCGGCCACATGGGGCAGCGAATCGAGCGTGGCTTCCACGTTGTATTCCGTTTGCAGCCGGGCCAGCACTACATCGAACTGCAAGACACCGACAGCCGCCAGAATTGGCTCGCGCTGGGTGTTGTGGACACCGATGAGCACCTGGACTACGCCTTCTTGCTGGAGCTGTTGAATGCCCTTGTCGAACTGCTTGTATTTGGATGTATCGCGGTTGCGCAAGCGGGCAAAAATTTCGGGCTGAAAGGGCGGGATGGGCGGATAGTTGAGCACGCTGCCATCCGAGACTGTATCCCCAATGTGAAAAATGCCCGGATTGCTCAGACCGATGACATCGCCGGGATAGGCTTCTTCTACGGTTTCCCGGTCGCGGGCAAACAGACGATGGGGGCGGCTCATGCGGATGGTGCGAGCCAGCCGTCCATGATTGACCATCATGTCTTTGGTAAAACGGCCCGAACAGACGCGCAAAAAGGCCAGACAATCCCGGTGTTTGGGGTCCATATTGGCCTGAATCTTGAAGACGAAGCCGCTGAATTGTTCTTCCTGGGGCGCAACCACACCCTGGTCGCTGTTGCGCGGGCGCGGCGGGGGCGCAAGTTCACCCACCGCTGCCAAAAACGGCTCGACGCCAAAATTGTTGAGCGCGCTGCCAAAATAGACGGGTGTGAGATCGCCTGCCAGAAAGCGGTCGTGGTCAAAGGCTGCGCCCACGCCTTCCAGCAATTCGACATCCTCGCGCAGGCGACCATAGGCGCGCTCGCCAATGGTTTCTTCCAACAGGGGGTCATCCAGATCGCGGACATCGACCGGGGCGCGGGTTTTGCCGCGCACGGTGCGCTGAAAGAGGTGGACCTGGCGGCGCTGGAGATCGAAAACGCCCTGGAAGTCGTGCCCATTGCCGATGGGCCAGTTGATGGGTACTGCGTGCAGCGAAAGTTCCTGTTCGATCTCGTCGATGAGTTCCAGCGGGTCGCGGCCCGGTTGATCCAGCTTGTTGATAAAGGTGAGAATGGGCAGTTGCTGGCGACGACAGACTGTGAAGAGCTTGCGCGTCTGGGTTTCCAGACCGCTGGCGCTATCCAGCACCATGACGGCGCTATCCACTGCCATGAGCGTGCGATAGGTGTCTTCGCTGAAGTCCTGGTGACCGGGAGTGTCCAGCAGATTGAACAGCCGCCCGTCATATTCAAACTGGAGCGCAGTGGAGGTGATGGAAATGCCGCGTTCGCGCTCAATCGCCATCCAGTCCGAGGTCACGCTGCGCTGATTTTTGCGGGCGCGCACCGCGCCAGCCTGTTCAATCGCACCCGAATAGAGCAACAGTTTCTCGGTCAGCGTGGTCTTGCCCGCATCGGGATGCGAGATAATCGCGAAGGTGCGTCGCCGCGCGACTTCCTGGGCAAGGTGCGTGCTCGCGGCGCTGGGCGTGATGGCCGGCCGCGTCACGGTCGAAGCTGTATCTGGATTGAGATTGGACGTTTCACTTATGTTCATGCTGTAGATTATGCAATATCTGGCGCAAAATTACGAATCTGCGTGTAGTCGTAACACTATGTGGTTGTGGACAGGTACGGGCGGTATGCTTCGGGCTGGGTGCGCCTGTGCCTTGCGGATAGGTTGGTGCAGCCGCCGGATTTAGCCGCCGCCAGATTTAACGGTGCACCCCTTCTTCCCAGTGTTGGATCAGAGGTTCCAGATCGGTCCAGAATGTTTCGGGAATCTCCACCTGCGCGGCGCGCGCGTTTTCGATGGCTTCTTCGGGCAAGCGCGCGCCGGGGATCGTGGCCGCGATTTGAGGATGGCGCACGCACCATTGCAGGGAAACCGCGACCAGGGGCAGGTGATAGTCCTGGCACAGCGCTTTGATGCGCCCTACATGGGCCTGAACTTCGGGGCTGTAGTTGCGGTCGAAATAGTAGGCGCCGGGAATCGGGCCGGTGGCGAGCAAGCCGCGTTCCAGCGGCATGGCGATCACCAGCCCCACGTCGTGCTTTTCGGCCGCGGGCAGGATGCGATCCGCCGCCAGCAGATTCAGCATACTCCAGGCACGGGATAGGACCGCAACGTCGAATTCGCCGGTTTCGATGTAGGGCGTGTTGGTCGCAGGGAAGTCGGCAGCCGTGCCGATGTGGCCTACTACCCCCTGATCCTGAAGTTTGCGCAGCGCGCCCAGTGCGCCATCCTGCGCCATGACCACTTCCATCGGCACATCCATCGCGTCGTGGATGTAGACGACTTCCAGGCGCGTTAGGCCCAGCTGTTGCAGGCTGTTTTCTACGCTGCGCATAATGCCGTCGTAGCTATAATCATAGCCATCGACTGTGCGCCCGGCTTTGGTGGTAACGATGCAGCGTTGTGCCAGTTCGGGGCGTTCGCGCAGGGCGCGCCCGATGATGCGTTCGGCCAGACCGCCGCCATAGAGTGCCGCTGTATCAATGAGCGTGCAACCGGCACCCAGCGCAGCATGGACAGTCTGCACGCCCAGATCTTCGTCCATGTTGGCGATGATCTCCTCATAACTCGCGGCGTTGGGGTTGAGCACGGGGATGCCTGTGAAGGCAGTGCCCAATCCCACAATTGTGACGTCCAGGCCGGTCCGGCCCAGAATTTTAGTGCGCATCCTCGTCTCCTTCGCAGGGTTGTTTGATTTGTGGTTGTCGCCTTTGCATGTGCATATATTGTGCATGAATCTGGCGTAAACAAAAAACAGGGGCGCTCCCAGCGGAACGCCCCTGTTTCAGATAACATCCTCTGGTCGGGTCTGGCTTAGTCGACCAGTTCGTAGACTACTTGCAGTTGCAGCGTGATTTCCAGCTCGCCGGGGGCGATGCTGGTTCCACCACCGCCGCCCATGCTCATCATACGGCCTTCAGCCATGGGATAGAATCCGCCGCCGACAATTTCGCTGATGGCGATCACACGGCCCACACTGACCTCGCTGAGACCGGCCAACTCTTCAGCCTTGACGCGGGCGTTTTCGATGGCTTCGGCGCGTGCCTGCGATTCGACTTCGTCGGTGTCATCCAGGGCAAATTCCACGCCATAGATGTTGTTGGCACCCGCTTCAATTGCGGCATCGAGGATTTGGCCCACGTTGTCCAGATCGTGGACGACGATGCGTACCGTATTGGTGACCCGATAGTTCATCTCTTCGTCGGCCAGAGGGCCTTCCGGTCCATAGCGTTCGGCGAAGACACTAAAGCCCGACGTCTGAATATCGCTTTCGGCGATGCCCTGGTCCAGCAATGCCGCCAGGACACTATCCAACGCCTCGCGATTTTCCGAACTGGCTTCTTGCACGCTGGCGCGCATGGTTTCTACGCCAATCTGCACATGCGCGACATCGGGGCGGATATTGACCGTGCCCGCGCCGACAACGGTGATGCTGCGCGTGGGCACGCCCAGCGAGTTGGATTCTGTCTGCGCGCCGGCGGTCGGAGTCTGAAGATAACCGCCTATTGATGCAAAGGCAAGACCCAGCACAACGGTTGCCGCGATGACCAGCGTGGTCAGGCTACGCACTGTTTTTGACTGCATGGTTGAAGACTGCATTTTACTGTTTCCTTTTCTGTGATTCGTCAGTTTTCCCAAAACCAATTCTGTCTGCCGCGCCCCAATCTGATGGGTCATGCGGTTTGGAGAATCTGGCAATAGGACGGCGACAGGCGGCAGGATGTTCCCACGAATTTTTGGCGGTGGGAGTATTTTTATAACCTGGACCGACAGTGGCCCCAACAAAAAACAGCCCGATCCCACCTGGGATCGGGCTGTTTTTTGTTGGGGCATTTTGGATTGGGAGGCGCAGAAAAGTTGTGGAACGAAGGGGCTAGGCCGCCGTACCAGGCACGCGCACCGCGCTGTTGCGGCGTTCGTGCATGTTGTGTTCCATAGATTTGGGATAGCGATGGGGCAGCGCGGATACCTGATTCAGCCGCTCCAGGGCTTCGCCTTCCAGCCGCCAGCCTGCGGCGCCCAGATTGTCCTTGAATTGCTCTACCGTGCGCGCACCCACAATGGTGGAGGTGATGGCGGGCTGTTCCAGCGTCCAGCGCGCCGCGACCTGGGCAGGTGTACGGCCTGTTTCCTGGGCCACATCCAGCAGGGTTTGCAGGGTTTCATCGGCATTGGCGGCAAAATAGCGACTGGGATAGGCCCATCCCTCTTCCGAGCGCGAGCCTTCTATTGTGCGCTGCCCCGGTTTGTATTTACCCGTGAGAAAACCACCGGCCAGCGGACTCCAGACCACGACCCCCAGCCCTTTGTGCTGGCAGACCGGAATGATTTCTTCTTCGATATCGCGCACAACCAGGCTATATTGGGGTTGATAGCATTCGAAGCGCGCCAGATCCTTGCTGTCGCTGATCCAGAGGGCTTCCATGAGTCGCCACGCTTCATAATTGCTGCACGCGGTATAGCGCACCTTGCCCTGGTGGACGAGATCGTCCAGCGCGCGCAGCATTTCCTCCAGTGGCGTCTGGGTATCTACGTGGTGGATATAATAGATGTCGAGATAGTCCATTTGCAGGCGGCGCAGGGTATCTTCCACGGCCTGCATGATATGCACGCGCGACATGCCCGAATCGTTGGGGCCGGTGCCCATGGGGTTAAAAAACTTGGATGCGATCACTGCCTCGCGCCGGCGATCTTTGAGCGCCTTGCCCAGCAAAATCTCTGAATCGCCGTCGGCGTAGCCATCGGCGGTATCAAAAAAGTTGACGCCCGAATCCAGCGCCAGATCCACAATGCGCTGGCTTTCGGCCTGGTCGGTGCTGCGCCCAAAGGTCATGGTGCCCAGGCACACTTCCGAAACTTTCAGGCCACTGCGGCCCATGCGTCGATATTCCATGTTCCCTCCTTACGTGCGAGTTGTATTTACGATTTGTGCGTGCGAGTTGTACGAATGACGTGTACGCATGATGTGCTCGTGTAATTTGAATGGGCAAGGTGCCGCACTGATTCGCGCAGCTCCCGGACAGCTCTCAACTTGGTGGGGCTGGCAATACCGGGATTTGGTGCGTTGGCTGCAACGCGCAGTTGTGCTGATTGATAATAAATAGTATCACAGGTTACAATGGGTGCCAGAGTTTGCAGACGGGCGGCGCAGGCGCGCAGCCGGTTTGCCGGATGAGTATTTCGCTGGCTCCCTAGCACGCGCGGAGCAAAATCGCTGAGCATAGATCGAGGAAAAAATATATGCCCTATCAATTATATATCAATGGAGAGTGGCGCGATGGCGCCAAAGGCAAGACCGTCGCCATTGAAAACCCGGCGACGCGTGAAACGGTTGTCGATGCCGCGTATGGTGAAGTCTCCGATGCCGTCGACGCCATGGACGCGGCCGCGGCCGCTTTCCCCGCGTGGCGCAGTATGACAGCCTATGCCCGCGGTGAAAAACTGGATGCCGCGGCGCGCTTGATCCGCGAGCGCGCCGATAAGATTGCCGAGGCTCTGACCCTGGAAAACGGCAAGCCGTTGTGGGAAGCTATGGGGGAAACCATCGGCTGCGCGCAGTGGTTTGAATGGTTTGCCGAAGAGGGCAAACGCGTCTATGGGCGGATGGTGCCCAGCCACTTTGACAGCAAACGGCATTGGGTCATTCACCAGCCGGTGGGCGTGGTGGTGGCGATCAACCCGTGGAATTTTCCCATCAATCTCATGAGCCGTAAATTGGGCGGCGCATTGGCCGCGGGCTGTACTATTGTGACCCGCCCGGCCACGCAGACGCCGCTGAGCACTATGCTGCTCTTCGAATGTCTGCACGATGCCGGTTTCCCGCCCGGTGTGGTGAACCTGGTGACGGGCAGCGCCAGCCAGCTTACGCCGGCCATGATGGAACATCCTGCCATGCGCAAGCTCAGCTTCACGGGCAGCACCGAAGTCGGCAAGCAGCTGATGGAGCAGGCCGGCGCGCGCATCACCAAGCTTTCGCTGGAGTTGGGCGGGCACGCGCCCCTGTTGGTTTTCCCCGATGTGGACTTGCAGAAGGCCGCCGAACAGACAGTCAGCGGCAAATTCCGCAACGCGGGCCAAAGCTGTATCGCGCCGACGCGCATCTATGTGCATGAAGACATCTTTGATGATTTTGCCGACGCGATTGTGGCCGAAGTGGAGAAGATGAAGGTTGGCAACGGGCTGGACGAGGGCGTGATTATGGGGCCTTTGTTCGATCAGTCGCAGCTGGACAACACAATTGAATTTATGGACGATGCGATTGCCAAGGGCGCGAAGGTGCTGACGGGCGGCAAGCAGTTGACCGGCGGCGAATTTGACAAGGGCTATTACTATTCACCCACCGTGATCCGCGATATTTCGCCCGCGATGCGCCTGACGTGTGAAGAGGTATTTGGCCCGATTCTGCCGCTCATCCCCTTTCGGTCCGAAGCCGAAGCCATTGCCGAGGCCAATAACACCGACTATGGACTGGCCGCGTATGTGCTTACCAATGACTTTGGCACGGCCATTCGCGTGTCCGAAGCGCTGGAGTTTGGTGTAGTGGGTCTGAATGACGCTGTGCCCACTGTGCCCCAGGCACCGTTTGGTGGTTGGAAAGAAAGCGGCATCGGGCGCGAAGGCGGCTATGAGGGCATCCACGCCTATATGGAAACCAAGTACATCAGCGTTGGTGTCTAGTTCGAATCGAGACTTTGAGTGTCCGTACCATGCGTGCATACGTCACGCATGGTACGGGCCTACACATGTGTGGGTGGCACACGCGGTTGTTTCGTAGTATGTCCGAGTGTTCTCAAACACGCATATACTTTTCTGCTTGCCGCTAACTACCAACTTTATTGCATTGTCGCCTGTTCACAACGCGAAACGGAATCCTCCATGCCATCTTCTACTGAACCCACGTCTTCCACGTCGAATTCTGTGCCAAATTCTGTGGCAAATTCTGTGGCCGCGATTTCCTCGACCCTGACCCACCTGGAATGTGGTCTTTGCCGCCGCGAATATGCCGCCGATCAACTGATGAATCTCTGCCCCGACTGTGCACGCCCGCTGTTGGCGCGCTATGATCTGGTGCGCGCTGCGCAAACCCTGACCCCGGCGGCATTGGCGCAACGACCGGCCACGCTGTGGCGCTATGCCGAAGTGTTGCCGGTGCAGGCCGCCAGCGCGCGCCTGACGCTGGGCGAAGGGTGGACGCCGCTCTTGCCCGCGCCGCGCCTGGGCGCGCACATTGATTGTCCGCACACGTATATCAAAGATGAGGCCCTCAACCCCACCGGCAGCTTTAAGGCGCGGGGCTTGTGTCTGGCGGTCAGTCGCGCCCTGGAACTGGGCGCAGATGCGCTGGCGATCCCCAGTGCAGGCAATGCCGCAGGCGCGATGGCCGCCTATGCCGCATTGGCAGGCTTGCCCGCGCATGTGTTTATGCCCCAGGATGTGCCGATGACCTTTCGCGTGGAATGTGCCGAGCTGGGCGCGCAGGTCACACTGGTGGATGGGCTGATTACCGATTGTGGCCTGAAGGTACGCGAGGGAGCGCAGGCGCATGGCTGGTTCGACCTGAGCACGCTCAAGGAACCGTATCGGCTGGAAGGCAAAAAAACTATGGGCTATGAGCTGGCCGAACAGCTGAACTGGCAATTGCCCGATGTCATCATCTACCCAACCGGCGGCGGAACCGGGTTGGTGGGGATGTGGAAAGCCTTTGACGAGATGGAGACGCTGGGGCTGATCGACGGCAAACGGCCGCGCATGGTTTCGGTGCAGAGTGAGGGGTGCGCGCCGATTGTGCGGGCATTTACCCAGGGCGCAGAATTCGCCGAACCCTGGCAAGGAGCAAAGACGGTTGCCGATGGTTTGCGGGTGCCTGCGGCGGTAGGCGATTTTCTTATCTTGCAGGCCCTGCGCGCCAGTGGCGGGACGGCGATAGCGGTTTCCGATGCCGAAATGCTGGAATACAGCCGCGTGATGGGCCAATATACGGGTATATTTTCTGCACCCGAAGGCGCAGCGTGTTTGGCGGCCCAGGTGCGTCTGCGCGCCCAGGGCTGGATTCAGCCGGAAGAGCGCGTGGTGTTGTTCAACACTGGCACAGGGTTGAAGTATGCACATCTGTGGGCACAGTGATTGTGATTTATGGCGCGCCGCCTGCCAGGGGGGCGCGCCGCCAGTTCAAAAATTGGCCGGTTGACGCACATCCATATGTCTGCTAGTCTGTTGTCGATTGAAGTCTTTCCCAACAATTATAGATTTGCCTGGACCACGCCTCGTATCAGGCCTCGTATCAGCGTTTGCGATACATCGGTCCACTCCCCAGGCAGCCTGTAATTGCTCACGACTTCAGATCAAGCACTGTTTTAGGGGTGCGCCCGACTCTTTTCGTAGCAGCTCGCGACCCCTAATGTTTCGAACAAATTAAGCTCTGTACGCTTATCCTATACGCCTCTACGCCTCGGCTTCCTAACGCACTCTATGGCGTATATAGGTCGTTACTTTCGAATTTTCTGCAAATCTAAATCAATTGAATACTCCTCGTGTTATGCGCGGGATTCGCGACTGTCGCGTTTGCGACTGACGGATTCGTGCAAGGCTGGTTTAGGACGCCTACGCCCACAGTTATTCGTGTGTCGAATATTTGTGTGTCGGATAGTTGCATGGCCCTCCCAGGCTGTTTGGCCGTGCCGCTGTTTGCCAAGGCGTGTAGTTATACACTTTTCTGAAGTTTGTTGGGCCAAAATCTCATCTACCAAAGGAGGATGAACGTGGCAAAGAACAAATTGACTCGTCGCAGCTTTCTGCAACTTTCCGGGGGCGTCGTAGGGATGACTGCCCTGGCGGCCTGTGCGGCACCGGTGCAAGCACCCGCCGAGGGCGCGGATACAGGTTCCGACTCGTCGGAGCCGGTGTCTACCGCCCCTGGAGAACTCTGGGTTTTGCACAAACAGGACTATCATCCCGCGTACAATGACTATGTGCGTGCTCGAATTGTTGACTTCGCGGCAGAAAATAATCTGGAATTGGAAGTTGCCTTCACTTCGGGCTTCTCGGGGACAGGCGCCGACGTTCAGAAGGTTGCCGCGGCTGTGCAAGCCGGCGACCCGCCCGATGTCTGGATTGACAATGTCGCGCCGTTCCGACTGGATCAGCTAGGTCTGATTCAGGATGTCAGCGACATTCAGCAAGAGGTTATCGATATGTACGGTGAACCTGCCCCCATGCCCAAGTCGGCGAACTTCCGCGACGGGCGCTATGTGGGTGTGATTCTCCATACGCGCAGCGACGGTGGCTGGGCGCGTCAGGATCTGTTTGAAGGCGCGGGGATCGACATCAACGCTTTGACGACATTTGAGGAGTTGCGCGATGCCTGTCTGGCCGTTTCCGATCCTGCAAACCAGATTTATGGTTGGGGCATGACGATCAACCGCTCTGGGGATGCGGGCTATCTGATCAATCGCGTGGTACATGGCTGGGGCGCGACGTATACGGATGAGACCGGCGAGGCTGTGACCATTGATTCACCGGAAATGGTCGATGCCGTGCAGTGGCTGGTCGATACCTATACCGATCCCCAGTGGGAGCCGATGATGCCTCCGGGTATTCTGAGTTGGACGGATACCTCGAACAATGAAAATTATCTGGGCGGCAACGTGGCATATACCATGAACGCAGGGACTGTCTATGCGTCGGCCGTTGTCGAAGGGCTGGATGTGGCCGATACGACCACCTACGATTTCCCCAAGGGCGGCCCGGCAGTGGAAGAGTTTATGGGCATGGGTGGGATGTATCAGCATATCATCAGTGACGCGCCGAACCCAGAGATGGCGCGGGAACTGATTCTCAGTTTCTTCCCCGAAGAACGTATGCAGGAAATGTTTGCGACGGGTGTATCGTATACGCTGCCTGCCTATGAACCACAGTGGGACTGGGAAATCATCACCCAATATGCCATCAACGAACCCATGCGCGGGGCTGCACTCCACCCTACCGCGTGGAACGGCGCAGCCTGGCCTGGCCCTTATACGGCGCAAATCGGCGCCATGGAAGCGGGCAATATCCACACGGATATGATCGCCAATGTGATCAACGGGCAAATGACAGCCGCGGAATCCGTTGCCGATGCGCATACCAAGACCGTGCAAATCTTCCAGGAGTTTGGTGTCGAAGGCGCGTAGCGCACGCTATCAGTGCGCTTCGTGACGATTTTGCACGTGCATCCGATCGATCCGTGCGAATCCTGCGCTGGCACGCGACAGGGTAGAGGGGCCGCAGGTCGGGTCACCTCTACCCTGCACGTGTGGGCTTGCCCAGTCTGCACAGCTCGCCAGTGGGCTTGCCCAGTCTGCATGGCTCGCCAGTAGGCTTGCCCAGTCTGCATGGCTCGC
>JBBDIO010000162.1:0-5108 GCA_040880365.1 Litorilinea sp. | reverse complement strand
CGCCAGTAGGCTTGCCCAGTCTGCATGGCTCGCCAGTAGGCTTGCCCAGTCTGCAGAAAGCCAATGAACTTGTGATATTCAGCCATCCTCCATGCGCGTGCATGATTTTGTTAACCGGAATTCAACTCAGGTGGTGCACAAATCCGGGGCAACAGGAGACTCCATGTTATGAGCCAACAGACTACGGTTCTTGAACAAAGGACATCATTTACACCCGACAGGACATTTGGCAAACGGCTCAAAACCTGGTTGGGCGCAGATTATCAAACCGCCTATCTTTTCGTTTTGCCGATGGTGGTTTTGTTGGGCGGTCTGATCGCCTATCCCTTTGCCCGAGCCGTGATTATGAGTTTTACGAACACGGTGACGCTGGATCTGGGTCCCTTTGTGGGCCTGCGCAACTTTGAGAATTTGTGGCGCGATTCGGCGTTTCGCAACGCGGTGGGCAATACGGTTGAATACACCGTCTATTCGGTGATAATCAAGTTTGCGCTGGGTCTGCTGGCGGCTGTGCTCTTGTCGCGGATCAAACGGTTTCGCAATGTGCTGACCGGGCTGGTTCTGTTGCCCTGGATTGTGCCACATGTGGTGATTGCGATTACCTGGCGCAACCTGCTCGATCCCACCTTCGGCGGTATCAATCGCTTTTTGATCCAGACCGGACTGGTCGAGCGCGGCTATCCCTGGCTGGGCGCGTATGAGACGGCCATGCCTTCTATCATTATGGTCAATATCTGGCAGGGTATTCCATTCTTTGCCGTGATGATGCTGGCCGGGTTGAGCGCCATCGACAGCGAGCTGTATGAGGCTGCCCGCATTGACGGCGCGACGGCGTGGCGGCTGTTCCTGCATGTAACATTGCCCGGTTTGCGCTATGTGATCATTGTGGCGGTGCTACTTTCTACAATCTGGACATTCAACGACTTTACTGTGGTCTTTCTGTTGACCGGCGGTGGTCCGGCAGGCGCAACCCGGCTCTATTCCATTCTGGCATTTGAATATGCGATTGCCAGTCTGCGCTATAGCACGGGCGTCGCGGTTGCGATTACAATGGCGCCGGTGCTGGCAGTGGCAATCCTGATTCTGGGGCGCTATATGACCGCGGGCGGCGGGACGCGTGAAGACACTTCCAGCGAAAAACCCTCGCGTCTGGGTCAACTAGGCTCCACAATTACCTGGCCTTTCCGTATGCTGTTGCGGGCTGTGCTGGGTGTGTTCTGGGTCTTAAACAATGCGCTGGAGAACGTATTCGCGGCGATTGGCGACGCCTTTAGTCGCAGGTTCATCGGGGAGAATGAGACTCGAAAAAACAACGCGGCAAGCGTGGGACGACGTCTCACCGGCCTTGTGGCGGGGATTCTGCTGACGCTTTTGCTTTTGTTCGAACTAACGCCGTTCTATTGGGTGATCATTACGGCCTTCAAGACGACGCGCCAATGGACGAGTCTCGAATCGGTCTTCTGGCCTGCACCCTGGACGCTGACCCAATTGGAGACGCTGCTGGGACCGACGCGCAATTTCCTGGTCTGGTATCGAAACACGGTGGTCGTGGCGTTGGTGACGACGGTCGTCGCGGTGGGCGTGGCCTCGCTGGGCGCGTATGCTCTCACGCGTTTGCGCTGGCGTGGCTCCAGTCTCTTTGGCAGCGTGGTGCTGATTGCCTATCTGATGCCGCCCATTCTGATGTTCATTCCTATGTACCAGATCCTGGCTGCGCTGCGGTTGACGAATAAGCTGGAAGGGCTGATGGTCACCTATCCCGCATTGATTTTGCCCTTTGCGACGTGGTTGCTGATGGGCTACTATGCGTCGATTCCCGAAGAATTGGAAAATGCGGCGTTGATCGATGGCTGTAATCGCTTCCAGGCCTGGTACAAGATTGTATTGCCGCTGGCCGCGCCGGCGATGATGGCGGCGGGCTTGTTTGCGATTACGCTGGCCTGGAAAGAGTTTATTTTTGCCTATGTGTTCCTGGCGAAAGAGAGTCTCTTTACCCTCTCGGTGGGGCTGGCCGGCATGATTATCGGGGATGTTTTGCCGTGGGGCGAGCTGATGGCGGCGGCATTGCTTATGGCTATACCTGTGGTGATCATCTATATGATCGGCCAGAAATTTATGGTCGCCGGTCTCACGGCAGGCGCGGTGAAGGGGTAAGCGTTGCGACAAGTCGCGTGGAGTCGGTTGTGATTTAACGTTAGCTATGACGTAGCCATGGAATATAACGCTCGATTGTGTTTTTCAAGTCATACATGCGCAGAGCTACCCGGCCCTGGGTAGCTCTGCGTTTGCATCTGGATAGATTGTTGCATTCATTGTTATTTTCCCTCTGGCAATAGCCTCACAGCCATAGACACCCAACTCCGCTTCGCCAGCTACGCAGAAATTCGATTTTGTACCAATTTCTATCGGTGATAGAGTGTGTATAGTCCATCCTACATCGCAGCTTGCAGCGCACTCGGCACAACGGCTCCCCAATCCCCACCCAAGGAGGTAGGAAATGATCGTGGCAGATGCTGTCGCCCATGCCCTGAAGGCAGAGGGCGTAGAATTCCTCTTTGCTTATCCCGTGAATCCGCTGATCGAAGCCGCGGCCAAGCTGGACATCCGCACAGTGATTGTGCGCCAGGAACGCATTGGTCTGCACATGGCAGATGCAATTGGACGGCTGAGTTCGGGCGAAAAGATTGGCGTATTTTGTATGCAGAGTGGGCCGGGGGCCGAAAATGCCTTTGGCGGTGTGGCCCAGGCCTATGGCGAATCTTCGCCGATTGTGGTGTTGCCGGGCGGCTATGCCCGTGATCAGGCCTATGTGCAGCCCAATTTTCTTTCCGCGCTCAACTTTCGGCATGTCACCAAATCGTGCGAACAACTCGCCACGCCCGATGGGGTTGCCGCGGCCATGCGGCGCGCATTTGCCGCGGTGCGCAATGGACGTCCGCGCCCCGCGCTGCTAGAGATTCCTTCGGATTTGTTTGCCGCAGAACTGAGCGGCGAGTTTCACTATCAACCAGCGCCGCGCACGCGCTATGGACCCGACCCCGCCGCAGTAGCCGAGGTGGCCGCGGCATTGGTGGGGGCGGAACGGCCTGTGATCTATGCCGGGCAGGGTGTCCATTATGCCAAAGCCTGGGAGGAACTGCGCACGCTGGCCGAGTTACTGGGTGCACCCGTCGCCACTAGCCTGGGCGGCAAGAGCGCATTTCCCGAAAATCACCCGCTGGCGCTGGGCGCGGGCGGGCGCGCAGTTTCGGCCCAACTGCATCACTTTTTGCACGCCGCGGATGTGATCTTCGGGATCGGGTGCAGTTTTACAATCAGCAGCTTTGCCGTTGCCATGCCCAAGGGCAAAACTTATATCCATGCCACGCTGGATCCTGCGGATCTGCACAAGGATGTGCCGGTAGATATGGCATTGGTGGGCGATGCCCGGCTGACCCTCGCCGCTCTGATTCGCGCCGTGGAGGAACTGCGCAACGAATCTGCGCCCGCCGCACAGAGTAACGCGCAGGAACTATCGCAGGCAACTAACCAGACCGCACAAGAGATTCGCCGCCACAAGACCGACTGGTTGAAGCAGTGGGAGCCGAAACTGACTTCCGACGATACCCCGCTTTCGCCCTATCGCGTGGTGTGGGACCTGCTGCACACCGTGGACGTGGCGAACACGATCATCACCCACGACGCAGGCAGCCCGCGCGATCAGTTGTCGCCGTTCTGGGAGGCGCTTGCGCCCTTGAGTTATATTGGCTGGGGCAAAACCACGCAATTGGGCTATGGGCTGGGGCTTGCCCTGGGCGCTAAGCTTTTCGCGCCCGATAAACTCTGCATAAATGTGTGGGGCGATGCCGCCATTGGTTTCACGGGCATGGATTTTGAGACGGCCGTGCGCGAGCGAATTCCGATTCTTTCGATTTTGCTCAATAATTTCTCCATGGCGATTGAGATTCCGATTATGCCCGTCTCTACTCAGAAATATGGCGCGACGGATATTTCTGGCAACTATGCAGAGATGGCGAAGGCATTTGGCGGCTATGGTGAACGGGTGACTACTCCCGCAGAGATTGTCCCGGCCATTCGCCGTGGCATTGCCCAGACCGAAGCGGGCAAGCCGGCGCTGTTGGAATTTATCACGGCCAAGGAGACGGAAGTCTCCAAGTATTAGAAGGAGACGGAAGTTTTCTGTTGTCTGACCCAATTTTAACTATTCATATCACCACCTAGAGGAGTGATTGCATGTTTTCATCTGTGCTGCGTGATCTGCACGCGCAGGGTCGGCCCATTCGTGTGGGGATTATTGGGGCTGGGAAATTTGGTGCGGGCCTGGTGGCCCAGATTTCGCAAATGCGCGGTATGGAAGTGGCCGCGATTGCCGATATCAACGGCGCACACGCGCGCCACGCCTATGTTTCCAGCCACGTCCCGGCTGAAGAAATTGCGGCTGTGGAAGGTGCGGATGAACTGGAGGATGCCATCCGCGCGGGCCGACCGGCTGTGGTCGAGGATGGGCGGCTGGTGACCGATGCCGAATCCATCGACGTGGTGGTCGAAGCCACGGGGCTGCCCGAAGTCGGCGCGCGCATGGCCTATCAGGCGATTTTGGCCCAGAAACATGTGGTCATGGTCAATGTGGAGGCCGACGTCACCATTGGCCCGATTCTGCGGCGCATGGCCGACAGCGCAGGCGTTGTCTATACCATGGTCGATGGGGATCAGCCGGGCTGTACCATGAACATGATCGAATGGGCACGCACGTTGGGGTTTGAAATCGTGGCGGCAGGGCGTGGGACGATGCTCTTTGACGATGACCCCGATGGCACACCCGACAGCGTGCCCCAACGCTATGGGTTTAGTGAAGAGATGATCGAGCGCCGTACCATCAATCTCAAGATGTACAATTCGTTCCGCGACGGCACCAAAGCCCAGGTGGAGATGACGGCGCTGGCGAACGCGGCCGGGTTGGTGCCCGATGTGCGCGGGATGCACGAACCGTCGGTCAATATCAGCGACATTGCCCGCGTGTTTAGCCTGGAAAGCGAAGGCGGTATCCTCAGCCGTCACGGTGTGGTGGAGCTTGCCAACAGTGTAGACACCGACGGCAAGACCAAGCT
>JBBDIO010000161.1:13266-25433 GCA_040880365.1 Litorilinea sp. | reverse complement strand
GAAATGCAACCAGTACCGCGTAAGCGTTCGCTCTGGTCGCGTTTCAACCGGCCCTTGATTGCCTATCTCATGGTTGCCCCACCGTTTGTGGTCATGCTCCTGCTGATCATCTATCCGGCATTTCTGGCAACTGTCGATACCATCTACATTCCCCAGGATGGCGAGTATCGATTGACTTTGGCCCGCTATGTGGAATATTTTAACAATCCACTGGCCGTCAGAAATCTGGTCTTTACCATTGAGGTGACCATTTCCACGGTTCTCATTCTGTTCGTCGTCTGTTTTCCGGTCGCCATCTATTTGCGTTTTGCTTCGGGACGCATCAGCAATATCGTCCAGTTCCTGTCGCTTTTTCCTATGTTTGTGCCGGGGATTATCACTGCCTATGCCCTGATTCGTTTTTTGGGCGCCAATGGCTGGCTAGAGCGCTTTTTGGAAGTGCTCTTTAATTACGAAGGCTATGTTTCGCCCTATCTGCGTCCTTCGGGCATTGTGGTCGGTCTGGTGTGGGAAGGCATCCCCATTACCGTGTTGATTCTGACCGCGGGGCTGACCCAGATTTCGGATGAAATGATCGAAACCGCGCGCGATGTGGGGGCCAATTCGCTCCAGGTCTTCTATCGTATCATTTTGCCCTTGCTCACGCGGCCGGTGCTGATTGTGTTGACGCTCAACTTCCTGGGCGCATTTGGCGCATTCACCATCCCCTATCTGTTGGGGCCGGCTTCGCCCGAAATGATGGGTGTGTATATGTTACGCACCTTCTACGATTCCAATCTGCCCAGCCGCGCCCAGGTCCAGGCCGTGCTCACTTTTGTGATCAGCGCGCTGGTCAGTATTCTCTATGTGCGCTCGGTCATCAGCCAGAAAATTGAAGAGGGGGTATAGGATGGGGCCAAAGACTTCCGATTCTGAAGAGAATGGCATGTGGCGCGAGTTTTGGAACAATAGCGGGCGCAGCTTTCTCTATATGCTGCGGCAGAAATGGTATGCGCTGAGCATCGCCATTCTGTTGGCGCTGGTTATCCTGGGGCCGATGCTCAATGTATTCTTGTGGGCCTTTACCGAACGCTGGCGCTATCCCGATTTGCTGCCTTCGGAATGGGGACTGCGTTTCTGGGCCGATGCGTTTGGCCGGGCAGATATCGTCCAGGGCTTTTTCACCAGCATTTGGGTCTCGCTGATTGTCACCGGGCTTTCGGCGGCCATCTGTCTGCCCGCGGCCTATGCCTTTGCGCGTATGCGCTTTCCGGGGCGCACGGTGTTGCTGCTGTCTTTTCTGACAACCAACGCATTTCCGCGCTTTGGTCTCTATATCGCCATTGCCGTCATCTTTTTTCGGTTGCAGCTGATTGGCACCGTGGCCGGTGTCGTGTTGATTCAGCTGATTAACACACTGCTCTTTATGATCTGGATTCCGACAGCCGCGTTCCAGGGTGTAGACCGCTCGCTGGAAGAAGCGGCAATGGACGTGGGCGCGTCGCGCCTGCGCGTGTTTATCCAGATCACACTGCCCCTGGTCTTGCCCGCGCTGGCGGCGGCGCTCTTGCTCACCTTTGTGGGTGCGTTTTATGAAACCCAGGGCGCGTTGTTGATTGGCGTGCCCAACGTGCGCACTTTGCCCGTGGTGATGATCGCGCTGATCAACAATCAGGTCGTGGTACAATACGGCGCGATTCTGTCGGTGGCGCTGTGGGTGCCTTCATTGATCTTACTCGTATTTGCCCAAAGAGTTTTGCGTGGCGGCACGCTGGCTTCCGGGTTTGGTGTATAGGAATTTTCTCATGGCAACACTCTTATTGCAGAACATTACCAAACGCTTTGGCAGCCAGGTGATCGCGGTGGACGATCTGACGCTGGATGTGGCCGACGGCGAATTTCTCTGTTTGTTGGGGCCTTCGGGCTGTGGCAAAACCACGGCACTGCGCATGATTGCGGGCTTCGAAGAACCCACCAGCGGCGACATTCGCATTGATGATCAGTCCATTGTGCATCTAGGCCCCAACCGCCGCCCCACGGCTATGGTGTTTCAAAAATATACGCTGTGGCCGCATATGACGGTTTTCAAAAATATTGCCTTTGGCCTGAATCTGCGCGGGATGCCCAGCAACGAAATCCGCCGCAAAGTGGCCGAAGGGCTGGAACTGGTCGGGCTTGCCGGCTATGAAGAACGCTATCCTTCCCAGCTTTCGGGTGGACAGCAGCAGCGCATTGCGCTGGCGCGGGCGTTGGTGCTGGAACCCAAGATTCTCTTGCTAGATGAACCGTTCAGTAGCCTGGATGCCCTGTTGCGCGTCCGCCTGCGCGAAGAGTTGCGCCACATTCAGCGGCAATTGAAGATTACGGCCATCTTTGTCACCCACGACCAGGAAGAGGCCCTGAGCCTGGCCGACCGCATTGCCCTGATGAATGCCGGGCAGATCGAGCAACTGGCCGAACCCAGCACGCTCTATGCCTACCCGCGCACGCTCTTTGCGGCCGATTTTATCGGCGCGATGAATCTGTTCAAGGCCAAAGTCGAAGATGGCCTGCTGCACATTGGGCAGCAAAAACTGGCCTTGCCTGCCGACCAGCGCGCGGGACATGCCACGTCCGGCGAAGAGATCACCGTGGCAATTCGCCCCGAAGATCTGGCCTTCACTGCCGGAGAATCGGCTTCCACCCCCCTGTGGCACGGCACAGTCGATGCCATCATGGATATGGGACACTATCGCAAAGTGCTGGTAACGCTGCCCGAACTGCGCGAGCCGATCAAGACCTATCTGCCCAAATCCATCCCGGTGGTCGATGGCGACCCCATCGCGCTGCAACCGTTGCGCTATCTGGTTTATAATGGCGGCCGCGAACCCATCGAGGTCACCGCGGAATAGGGCATGTTTTGCCCCGAATAAGAATAGAATCTCAAAATATCGGGCACGCCGGCAATGCGCCGGCGTGTATGCGTTTGCGGCGTGACATAGAGGTTTTTGTTTTTTGACAGGTGATTTATGACAGAAAAAGTGCGTATATTGTTTGTGGGTTTTGCGAATGTGGTGCACACCCAGGAATGGATGGATTTGCTCGCGGGACAAGACGAATTTGATGTGCGTCTCTACGCTTTTCCTGTGCCGTTTGAGAGTGCTTTTAATTCACTTGCCTGGCAGTTTCCTACCTATAGTTTGCACCAGCCGCGCGATGACAAGCCCGCCAAGGTCCATTGGCTGGTTCCCCGGCACAAGCTTTTTGGCTATCCTCTGCGTTTTCTATATAAACGCTACAATCTCAATCTGCACTGGTTGCGCCGGATCGTGCGCCGCTGGCGTCCGCATATTATACACAGTCTTGCCTTCGACTTTGGTACGCCGATGGTAGGCAAGGCACTGGAGGGCCTGGATCCGGCGCAACGTCCGCGCTGGGTGATTTCTACATGGGGCACCGATATCAACTGGGGTGTACACCTGCCACCCAAACGCCAAATGCTGGAGACCTATTTGCAGGCGTGTGATGGCTATTTTGGCGATTGTTTGCGCGATATTCGCCTGGCGCGCGAATGTGGTCTGGATGCCGGCAAGGTCGCTTTCGAGGCGGCCATGCCCGCGACGGGCGGCCTGGACCTGGGGCGCATCACTGCCGGCGAGATGGACCCTGCTGCCCGCCGGAATATTCTGGTGCCCAAGGCCTATGACAATATGTATAACAAGACTTTGCCCTTGCTGGAAGCCCTGAAAATGTGTGAGCCGCTGTTGGCAGACTATACAATCCACATGTTGCGCGTGTCGTCCGATGTCAAAGTGGCCGTGCAGCTGTTGCCCGCCAGTCTGCGCCGAAAAATTGTGATGCACGACATGTTGGCGCATGACGAGGTTTTGGCGATGATGCGGAGCAGCCGGATCGTGATGGCCCCCTCACTGACCGATGGCACGCCCCTGGCTATGCTGGAAGCGATGGCAAGCGGGGCATTGCCCATTATGTCGCCCATCGAATCGATCCAGGAGTGGATCGAAGACGGCAAAAACGGTCTGCTGGCCCATGCCTTGTATCCCAATTTGCAGGCAGAGGCCCTGACCCGCGCGTTGCAGGACGATGATCTGGTGCGCAGTGCCGCGATTCAAAATCGCAAACTTGTAGAACAGCGTGCCAACCGTGCCCACATCAAGCCGCAAGTGCTGGACTATTATCGCCGCTTGGGAAAGCAAGGACAGAATGGCTGAGCTGATCAATCGGGAAGACGCAATTGCCCAGGTTCATGATTGGCTGGTGGCGGGCGAACTGGCGCAGGCGGTGGCCTATCTGCGCGAGTTGCACCCTGCCGACAGCGCCGAGATCCTGGCCGGTCTGGAGCCGGAACAGCAATCCTTGCTGGTGGATCAATTGGACCCGGAAGAGCTTGCCGGGCTTTTTGATCAGATGGATGGGGAAGACGCGGCCGAATTTCTCCAGCATTTCAACTATCAGGATCTGGCGGCGGTGCTGGATGAGATGGAGCCAGACTCTGCTGCCGACCTGCTGGGCGAGCTGGAGCCGCAAGATGCCAGCGCTGTGCTGGATCAGATGGAAGGGTCGGAAGCTGTTGCGCCGCTGCTGACCTATCCCGAAGACAGCGCGGGCGGTATTATGAATGTCGCGCCGCCCGCGCTGCGCCGTCAGATGTCCATCGCCGAGGCGTTCGATTTTATCCGCCAGCACTATCGCGATGCCGAAGAAGTCTTCTATCTCTATGTGGTGGATCGCAATGATTGCCTGATTGGGATTGTAAATCTGCGGGCCTTGATTCTGGCCGAAAGCCATCAGACTATCGAAGATATTATGCTGCGCGATGTCTTTACCATCCGCGTGGATATGGATCAGGAAGCCGTGGCCGAACTCTTTTCGCGCTATGACTTGCTGGCCTTGCCGGTGGTGGATGAAGAGGGGCGTTTGGTGGGTGTGATTACGGTGGACGATGTGGTAGACGTGTTGCAAGAGGAAGCCACCGAGGACATCTATCACCTGGCGCAGGTGGGTCCCAGCTCCGATATTTTTAGCTCGGTTCCCCGTTCGCTGCGCAACCGGATGCCGTGGCTCTATGTGAACATGGGCACGGCGATTGTGGCATCCACCGTGGTAGCGTTTTTTGAATCCACGATTGCCACAGTCGCGCTGCTGGCGATTTTCATGCCGATTGTGGCGACGCTGGGCGGCAATGCGGGCAATCAGACCATGACGATTGTGGTGCGGTCGCTGGCTCTGGGCGAAATGAGCCTGGGCAATGCCTGGAAGGTCTTGCGGCGCGAGATGGTGATTGGGCTGCTCAACGGGATTGCGCTGGGGCTTTCGATGGGACTGGTGGCCTGGTATTGGAAGGGCAATCCCATGTTGGGGTTGCTGGTGGGGCTTGCGCTGCTCGCCAATATGAGCGTGGCGGCCATCAACGGTGTGCTGGTGCCCACCACCCTCAAACGGCTGGGCATCGACCCGGCCCTGGCGTCCAGCATCTTTGTCACCACCGTCAACGATATGGTGGGCTTCGGCGTCTTCCTCGGTCTGGCAACCTATTTCCTCGCCTGGCTGCGCTAAACAACAGAAAACGGGGGATGCAGTTGGCAAAGAGCGTGTGCTGCGCTGGCCTGCATCCCCCATTTTTACGTCTGTCGTTTAATACCAGACAGTTTTATCCACAACATTTTGCAGCGGCTCGCCCGCGGCAAAACGGCGCGCGTTATTCACCACAATGTCGAACTGGCGGGCGCTGATGTCGTCTTCGCCGCCTTTGGCCGCCAGATGCGGCGTGAGGATGACGTTGGGCAGCGTCCACAGGCGGTGGTCGCTGGGCAGCGGCTCGATCTCGTAGACATCCAGCCCACAGCCCGCGATGACGCCCTGTTGCACCGCATCGGTCAGTTCTTCGAGTTTGGTGGTCATCCCGCGCCCGATATTGATGAAATAGGCCGAGGATTTCATGCGTGCAAAGCGATCCTTGCCCCAGGTGCCTTCGGTTTCGGGCGTGTGGGGAATGGTGAGGATCACAAAATCGGCCGTGGGCAAAAGCGCTTCCAAATCTTGGGGGCCGTGGCGTTCTACGTTGGGCGTATCATATTCCCAGCGCGCGTCGATGCCCACCACCTTCATGCCCACGGCGTGGCACAGGCGCGCGGCTTCCTGCCCAATCCCGCCCACGCCGACAATCAAGGCGGTGGCCTGGTTCAGGTTGATATATTGGCTTTTGCGGGCGTCGGTATCCCAGCGGCGCGCGCGTTGCGCGTCCATGTAGAAGGGCAGCCCGCGCGCCAGGGCGATCACATACATGAGAATGTGTTGGGCGATGTGGTCGTTGAAGGTGCCGCGCGGATTGGTGACAGTGACCGGATGTTGCACCAGTTCGGGATAGTAGAAATCGGCGGGGGGGGCAATCTGCGGGCTTTGCAGCCAGCGCAGTTGCTTGGCGTTGGGCAACAAGTGGGGCGGCACCCAGCCATAGGCGGCATCGGCATCGGCCAACTCGCGCGCGGCCTCCTCGTCGTTGGTCGGCGCGGCAATGCTATATTCGGGCAACGCCTGGCCCAGCTTTTCTGCCAACCCCGAACGGCGAGTGCTCAGCGGCGGCATGATGACTAATTTTGGCATGATATTCCTTGCTTGGTTCGTGATACAGAAAAATGATTGGTGATCGAGGAAAGGTTACGCTAGGGCTTGGCCCACTCCTGAAAAACGGTGATGCCCATATCCACATAGCGTTCGCGTTCGCCGGCCGATTCTACAATCGCGAGACCCAGCGCGATATCGGTATCGGCCATTTGTTGCGCCACATGGCGGATGCAGGCTTCGAACGTGCGCAGGGGAAAGTGGGGATGACCTTCGATGTTGAAATCCAGATCGTTGGGGCCAAAGGCGACCATATCCACACCGGGCCTGGCAAGCTGGTGGGCGTTGATGATGCCTTCGACCGATTCCAACTGGATACCCAACACGGCCGATTCGTTCCACCACGCGGCGTAGGCCAGGCGATCCATATTTTGGCTGCCTATGCCAAAGCGCGCTGCGCCACCCCAACTGCGCCGTCCCTGCTGGGGATAGTAGAAGAAGGTGACTGCGTCATCAACGGTCTGTTCGTGCATCACTTCGGGCACCAGAATCGACGCCGGTCCCAGGTCACAGTAGCGGCCTGCCAGATAGGCGTCGCGCGTGTGGGGCAGGCGTAGCTGCACGGGCAGGCCCAGCGCTTCGGCATTGGCACAGAATGCTACCAGTTGCGCCTCGCTGAAGGGGGTGTGCTGGCCGTCCAGGTAGATAAAATCATAGTCGCCTTTGCCGAGCGCGGTTTCCAGCTGGCTGCGCTCCAGCGCAACATCTGTGCGCAGGGCGGTGACAAGTTTACGGCTGCGGATGCGCGCCTTGAGCGATTGGGCGGCTGTGGACATGATTTTGCTGCTTTCGTTGCTGATGCTGTTGGTCACAATGTTGTTTTTTTAATTATGCGCGGTGGAAAAATCGGTCCCGGTCAGGTGGCAGACTGCACCCGCCCCGGCCAGGCCGCGTCGTCGATGAGGAAGGTCGGTCGTTGGCCGCCTGCCACCTCGATGATCTGATCTACCACGCCGGTAGACATGCGATAGCTGCCCTGCACAGTGTTGGACGCGCTGTGGGGCGTCACCACCACATTTTCCATGTGCAACAGGGGATTCTGAGGATCGGGCGGTTCAATCTCGAATACATCCAGCCCCACGCCTGCCAGATGTCCATCCTGGAGCACGCGAATCAACGCGGCTTCGTCGATAATCGGGCCGCGGCTGGCATTCACCAGGATCGCGTCGGGTTTCATCATGCGCAACTGCGCTTCGCCCATGAGGTGGTGCGTTTCGGGAAAAAGCGGCGTGTGCAGTGTGATGAAATTGGCCTGGGTGAGAATCTCTTCCAGCGTATCGACTCGGCGCACGTTGGACGGCAATTCGGAAGTCTGAGGCAGAAAGGGATCGTAGATGAGCACATCCATGCGGATGCCCTGGGCGCACATTTCGGTGACGCGGCGACCAATGCGCCCATAGCCCACTACGCCCAGCGTTTGCCCAAACAGCTCGGTGCCGCGCAGATCGGCCCGGGTATAGGGCGTGTTGTTGCGCAGATAGCGGTCGGCCTTGACGATGCATTTTGCCACGGCGAACATGAGGCCCACCGCGTGTTCTGCCGTGCATTCGGTGGGACCTTCGGGCGTATAGGCGGCCAGGATGCCGCGTTCGGTGGCCGCGGGCACGTCTACCGCGTTGTAGCCCACGCCGTGGCGCACAATCAGTTTCAGGCTAGGGCCGGCTTCATCCATAAACGCGGCGTCGACCGCGCTTCCGCCAATCACAGCCATTTCCGCGCCGGGCAGTTCGGCACGCTTGCCGCCTTCGACCACCTGCGCGACTGCGCGCAGACGGGCCAGCGCATCGGGATGCAGCGGGACTTCGGTCCATACTTTCGGTTTCATGATGCAGACTTTCCGTTGACTTGCTGAGTGTTAGCTTTGTTTGATGAGTTTGCGGAAGCAACGCGCCAGGCGTGGCGGATCCAACCGCCGCCCCCACGCGCTCCACGATACTTCGCCCACATAGATATCGCCGCGCGAATCGACTGCAATGCCGTGGGGTGCGGTGAACTGGCCGGGGCCTTCGCCGGCAAAGTCGGTGCCCAGCCGGGCCAGCGTGCGCCCTTGCATATTGTGGATGGTGACACAGCCGCCCAGATTGGGATAGTCGGCGTTCACATCCAGATGGGTGGGCAGTTGCCCTACATAAGCCAGATTGTTGTGGAGATAGAGTCCACAGGGGCGGTGGACATTGCCCCATTGGGTGATATAGCCGCCCTGGTCGTTGAATAGCTGGATGCGGTGATTTTCCCGGTCGGCCACATAGACCGTGCCGGCGCGGCCGGTACATACGCTGTGGGGCAGGTTAAATTCGGCATGTTCCAGCCCATAGTCGCCCCACGAAAAGAGATATTCGCCTTCGGGCGTGTATTTGTGGACGCGAGCATTGCCATAGCCATCGGTGATATAGAGGTCGCCGGTAATGGGATCGACCGCGACTTTGGTGGGGCGGTTGAAAGGCTCTCCGCTGTGCGCGGGCGCAGGTTTGTCGCGTTCGCCAATCTGCGAAAGCAACTTGCCGTCTTTGGTAAATTTGCCAATCCAGTGCCCGTCGTCATCTACACAATAGAGCACTTCGCCGTCTTCCTTGTCTTTGACGATGGTCAACCCGTGGGGGCGGGTAAAGAGGCCCTCGCCCCAGGATTGCACAAAGGTGCCGTCCTGCTCGAAGACAAGCAGCGGATGCTCGCCCCGACAAAAGACATAGACCCGATCCTGGGCATCGACCGCGACATCTACCACCTCGCGAAAGCTCCAGCCTTCGGGCAATTTGGCCCACTCAAAATCTTCGGTATAGACGAATGCACCGCTGCCAAGCGTGGTCATCTCGATTCCTCCTCTGGAAACGCAACCGGTTTGTCTGAAATGTTGTATGACTGGTCGTTGGGCAATTTACAGGTGTGTGTCTACTGCGCTGCTGGTTATTGCGCGCTGCTGCCGGAACCTTGCAACCCGTAGACCTGGGCGGCGACACCGCCAAAGATTTGGGCATGTTCGGCGGGCGAACAATCGGCCAGTTCGGCCATCGTCAATTGCAGCGCGTTGCCATAGCCTTCGCGCCCGCTCACGGGTGGGTAATCGCTGCCCCACATGAGCCGGTCGGCGCCAAACGCAGCGTAGGCGCGGCGCAACAGCTCTATGCCGGTGCGGTCGAAGGGGAACGGTTCGGTGATGGGCATGTTGCGCGTGCAGATTTCGCCCAGCCCGTGGATCTTCATATAGAGATTGGGATAGCGCGCCAACTCGAAAATGCGGTCACAGAGATGGGCGGGGGGCAGTTCGCCGGGTTTGGCTTTGAGCGAGGCCATGTGTTCGATGATGATGGGAAGATCGGGCACAGCCGCGGCCAATTCTGCAAAGGCCGGTTCGGCAAACAGGTCGGCCCCGCCGCTGCAACTGACCGACATGCCCAGCGTTTGGGCTTGCCGCCAGATGGCAAGGGGGTCATCGCCCGGCGAGCGCATATTCGCGGCCAGCCGCACGCCCTGTGCGCCCTGTTCGGCCAAACGCGCCAGTTGCGCGGGGGCGTCGGGCTGGGTCGCATCGACCAGCGCGACCGAGGCCAGGCGGTCGGGATAGCGGGCCACGCATTCAAACTGATAGGTATTGTTATATTGGCCGTTGAGTTGCACCAGGACCGCTTTTTCGATGTGGTGACGGTCCATTTGGGCCAAAAGGCTCTCGACGGGTTCATACCAATGGGGCGACGCATGGCAATGGGTGTCGATATAGGCCATGAGTGCTCCTTTCTATTCTATCTGGTCTGGCTCTGGTCTAATCGGGTCGGCTTTGGTAAACGAAAACCTGCAACCGTGACCCCATCCCACGCGCCCCCACGCGGCGACCGCGAACTGTGTGTGGGGTGGCAGGCGCAACGCTGGGCAAACGTGTAGATGTTGCAGGTGTGGTGTTGGGTTGTTATTCAGGTTGGACGTTGTCCCCACTATACCACGCGGGGGCGTGCCGCTCCAATGCGCGTGCCGGTATCGGGGTAGGTGGTCGGGCGCAACCGGGCTACGCAAATGTCACGCCAACCTTGACCGCGGTTGCGGGTTGTTGGGTGGGGCCGGTAATCGCTGGTCGGCGGGGCATACATATTCCTCCTGTCAGTGATGGTAGAGCCGCAGATACTCGGTAATTGCCAGACGATCCACATGCAAGATTAGCTGCGCAAGCTCATCGAGACGAACCCAAAGAATTTCGTCAGCCTCATGCACCTGAAATTCTCCGCTCCACTCGGAGATCCAGAAATAGTGCAACCTGCGCGCCTCGCCTATTTCCTCCAGCCCTGTCCGATCCAGAAGCGTGCAGATCGGTTGGGCATCGGCCACGACCAAGTTCAGTTCCTCGAACACTTCGCGCCGGGTCGCTGCGAGTGGCGTTTCATCGGCTTCAATGCCCCCGCCCGGAATCGCGATCACACCCGGCAGCAACAACTTCGATAATTTGCGGCGTTCTACCAGAACACACCCGTCGCGCACGATCAGAAAAACAACACACTCGCTGATTCTCATTGTTATTCTCCGTGATTATTTACCCGTAGATAGAGCTGCCTGCGTCAGAAAGTCGTAGCTCAGTTGCAGACTCTCGAATGGGTCGCGGCGGCATTTGTCCTGTTCTACCACAATCCAGGGCACACCGCTTGCCAGCGTCGCGGCATGAATCGCAGTCCAGTTGAGATTGCCCTGTCCCACTTCGGCAAAGGCCTGGCTGCCATCGGGCAGAATCTCCATATCCTTGTAGTGAACTACCGGCATGCGTCCGGCCATGCGCTGGACCCACAGCGCGGGATCGCCGCCGCCGTGTTGCACCCAATAGGTGTCGATTTCGGCTTGCAGCAGCCGCGCATCGGTCTCGGCAAAAATGATGTCCAGTCCGGTCTGGTCACCAAAGCGCACAAATTCAAAGCTATGGTTGTGATAGCTGAGGGTGATGCCTTCGCGGGCGAGTTTTGCGCCCACTTGCGTGGCGTCGGCAGCAAAGCGGCGATACCCGCCCGCGCCCTGTTCGTGATAGGCGCGCGGCATGGCAACAATCGCAGTGTGGTGACATTCCCAGATGGTCTGGCGGGCGAGCACATCGGCCAGATTATCCTGAAAATATTCAAATCCGAAATGACTAATGCAGATGGTTAGACCGTGGTCATCACAGATGCGTTTGATGTCGCGTGGGGGCACATCCGGGTGGTGTTCCAGGTCCAGCTGCACGCCGGCATAGCCCAACGCGGCAACCCGCGCCATACTCGCGGCAAAGTCGGGCACAGTTTTGATATGATTGCGGAGGGTATAGACCTGCACCGCGAGTTGGGGTTGGGGCATGACATGTTCTTTCTGAATTTTGAGGAAATGGGATAGCCGGATGGCCTGGGCATATTTCCTTGCATAAGTGAATGAAATGATTCTAACGATCCTCTATCTGAGAAACTATTATCTTGGATATAAACATCAACTTGGGTACAATCATCGCAAGCGATCTGCCCCGCCGTTGGGGCGACTCCTTTGTGAAATGCGGGCGCGATATGGGGTTCAAAGGCGCTTTGTGATTCGTGCACCCAGTGTTGTATACACCGTGTGATACACCCAGT
>JBBDIO010000161.1:11871-13166 GCA_040880365.1 Litorilinea sp. | reverse complement strand
GTGTGATACACCCAGTAGAGAGAGGAAACCATTCGGATGGATCTAGCCGCATCGGCGCGCTCTATTCCCTGAGAATCATGGATTTTTGGCAAACTTCTTCGTATCAAACCTGTCAAGCGCTTTTTGATCGTGCTTATCCCAACTTTCGGAATGCCGGACAAGTATATCAGGACCTGGTAGGGCGATATATTACCGCCTCTACCCGTCTGCTGGATTTGGGGAGTGGGCGTTGCAGCCTGGCTGCCCGGCAAATTCAACCGGCAAAGTTGCGTGTGGGCATCGATCCCTATCTGGGTGATCTGGCTTGCAACGAAGCCATTGCACACCCCGCAGTCGCTCTGGGCGAGAATCTACCGTTTCGGCCTGCCACGTTCGATCTCATTATCACCCAATGGGTAATGGAACACCTTGCCTTTCCCCAACGGGTCGTGAGTGAAATGGCGCGCGTTTTGCGCCCCGGTGGGCGCATCGTTATCTTTACCACAAATTGGCACAATTATATCCCGCGTGTCAGTTATCTGATACCGCATAGGCTACAAGTCCAGTTGGTAAAACGACTTTTGCGACGCCCGGAGCGTGAAACATTTCCGGTGTATTATCGCGCCAATACACGTTCAGACATTGCCGCGATTGCGGGCGAGTCTGGTCTGGAAATGCGCCACTGTTTGCATGTGGGCAATCCATTTTATTTTGCCTTTTCCCCTGCTTTGTTTCGAGTGGCATTAGGCTTTGAAAGGCTTACGGATATTCCCCGTTGGCAAGATTACAAATTGTATTTGCTGATCGTTTTGCAAAAGAGCGTCTGAAACTGCAAGCTGCATCTGGCATAGCACTGCCGTTGATTCTGCTGGTGATTCTGCTGGAAATAGAGAGGGTGGAATATATAGTGAATGATTTTCCGCGCATGAAAAAATGGCCGCGTGTCGGGTGTGCGGTCGCAGGGTTGATCGTCGCGGGGTCATTGTTGATGGGCTGTGGCAGTGCGCCCCCTGCCCCGACTCCGACCCCGACCAAGACACCGACCCCGGTTGCGCCGCCTACGGAGACCGCCACGCCGGAGATCGCCACCCCCTTTGTCCTGCCGACTGCTATCATATTGACCCTGGAACCCGCATCGGTTAACGCAGTCGCGACCCCGGAATTGCCAACCCCGGAATTGCCCGCCCCCGAATTGCCGACACCCGCGGTGGAGACCCCCGTTGCACCCGCGCCGCCGGTTGTCGTGCCGGAGCCTGTCGCCGTGCAACCGCCACCGGCAGCAGAGGCCCCGCCCGCGCCGGAACCTGAAGTGCCGG
>JBBDIO010000161.1:7717-11771 GCA_040880365.1 Litorilinea sp. | reverse complement strand
GTGCAACCGCCACCGGCAGCAGAGGCCCCGCCCGCGCCGGAACCTGAAGTGCCGGCAGCACCCGTAGCAATTGCCCCGCCGCTGGAAGGGGGAGAATGGTCGATGGAAGGTGGTTTTTATCCGTGGACCAGCCCCTATGAGGATTTTGTCGGGCATATTCCCAGCGGTTGGGGCGCCTTGATCAAAGCCTATGAACCCAATATTGACCCTAGCAACGCACCCCGGCTCAATGAGAATAATTGGGGGCCTAATGTACACAATGGGCAGCGATCTCAGGAAATCAGCTTTGATTATCGCATTGGTGAAGCGGGTCTCTATCGAAGCATTGATGTCACACCCGGCCATCAATATACCATTGAAGCATGGGCAAAATATGCTCCCACGCCCAGCCAATTGCGTTTGGAATTGGGGATCGATCTCACGGGTAGCACCAATTTTGAAGCGGCGACCGTAAGCTGGTATCCCTGGCGTGATACCACGCCCGATCACTGGATTGCGACACAGGAGACCGTGCGCGCGGAAAGCGCGCGCATGACTATCTATCTGCGCGGCACTCATTCGGCCCCCGTGTTGGGCGGTAATACCATGTTCGACAGCGTGCGCGTGGTAGATTTGGGGCCATGATGCGTGATTTGGCCGGGCGGGGCGCAGTTCGCAATGGCCTAATTATGATTATTCGGTGTCTGCTTCGCTCACCTGGCGCGTAGCCTTCTCTAGCCAGTCGGGGCGGATAGTGATGCCCCAGCCCGGCCCCGCGGGGATGGCGACGTGTCCATCCTGCACCACAGGCAGGGGATCATAGAAGGTGTGCGCCCAGGCTTGCGGTTCGATAGAATATTCTACATGCTGCCCGGCGTTGGGCAGCGCGCCCATGAGATGCAGCGTGAAAATCAGCACCAGCGAATGGTTGGCCGAATGGGGCACACAGGGCAGATTGTGCGCTTGGGCCATTTTTGCCACGCGCAGCGTGCGCGCCACCCCGCCCACATAACAGACATCGGGCTGGGCGATATCCACACTCCCCAGCGCAAACATGCGCCGCCACTGGTGCAGATCAAAATCCTGTTCGCCGCCCGCCACGGGGATATCCAGGGCACGCGCCACCTGGGCCGTCCATTCCAGCTCCCAATAGGGGCAGGGTTCTTCGAAGTGGGCATAGCCGTGATCTTCCAGCAGCTTGCCCATCTCGATGGCGCGCATGGGCGTATAGCAACTGTTGGCGTCGACCAATAGCTCGGTTGCGCTGCCCAGGGCCGCACGCACCGCAGCCACAAGCTGGGGCGTGCGACCGGGCCACTCGTCGGCATCGTGCCCGGCGCGCTTGCCGATCTTCAGCTTGAACGCCCGAAAGCCGTGGGCCTCCTGTTGCCGCTGCAACCGTTCGACTTCCTCCTGGGGCGTAGTATCCCGGCGCATACTGGACCCATAGACGGGAAAGGGGCGGGGCGCGCCCCCCAGCAATTCGCAGACGCTTTTTTCGGCCAGTTTACCCCGCAGATCCCACAGCGCAGTCTCCACACCGGTCAACGCGCGACAGACATAGGTGCCGGGGAATTTATAGGTCTGCTCGATGACCTCGGCGGCCAGCCCGTCCAGATCACTCAAATCAATCGTGGGTTTGCCCAATACCAGGGGCGCGACCTGACGGTGCAGCACCTGGGCTGTGATGTCGGCCTGGGCAGGCGCGGTCTGTCCCCAGCCTTCGGCCCCGTCGGCTGTGCGCACGCGCACCAGCGCCACGCGCGCATCCTGATGAAAGGTTTCGATTGTGGTGAGTTTTACGATTTCGTTTGTCATCTATCGCAAACTGAACTGTCCTCAGGCAGATTTCCCAATGGCGTGATAGGGCATGCCTTCGGGGAAGGTATCCTGGGGTTCATAGCCCAGAATGCGGCGTGCCGGTTCCATATCCACGCGGGGCTGGTTCAACGGTTTGCTGCCGGCGAAAACGGTCACACATTCGCCGGGCTTGGGCTGGTCGGCTTCGACCGCGCATTGAAAAAAGCGCTTGGCGTCGTCGTGGCTGAAATAGATATTGACGCCGTGCCCACTCTTTTCCAGCGCTTCGGCGTGTTCCTGGCTGCGCGCCAGCCACAAAATGCGCACGTTGATCACTTCCATGTTGTGCACGCGGGCATACATATCGCCCATCTGCTCGGCCCAGACTTTGCTCAGCGCATAGTGGTTGCCCACCAGCGTGCCATCTTCGATGCGGATGAACTTGTCGGGCGGGAAGCCCCACACGGTCTGGATGGTGCTGGCAAGGATCAGACGGCGCACACTGGCTTCGCGCGCGGCATTGCAGACCTGATAGAGGCCAATCACATTGGGTTCCAGCAACACCGTCATAAAATCGGCGTCCACAGGATAGGCGGCCAGATGCACGACGGTGTCGATGTCCTGCATGGCTTGCTGGACGGCGGCGGCATCCGTGAGATTGGCCTGGATGAAATCGGGCACATCGGGATTGGGATTGATGTCGAACCCGCGCACCGTGTGGCCGCGGGCCTGCAATTGTTCGCACACATTGCGCCCGATGGCGCCCGCTGCGCCGGTGACCAGCACGTTCTGGGGGCTGGCAGTTTGCTCTGTCATAACAACCTCGTTTGCTGTTTTGAATTGATCAACGGGGAACGCTGACTATGGTTACAGTATACGGCTTCAGTACGTAATTTCAGTATACCGCAGACGCGCAAGAAGGCGAGAAGCCGGCACAGATTCGGCACAGATCGTCCGTTTGGAAATAAAAAATGAGTAAATATTACAATAATAATTGAAATTTGTAGTATAATTCAATGTAATCGCAACTATTTTTGGCATATTGCGTCATGATGAAATGGGAAACGGAATATTCGTTTGCAAACTGTTGTTTAGACTTGTGTTAAATCTAGGTATCTGGACTGGCTGTATCAACATGAATCAGTTTTACATTGCACCGGAATCCGCACGGCTTCCGGCACGAAGCGAGAAGGGAGAATCCATGATTCGTCATCGTTCTGTTTTGCAGGCATTTGTTTTGGCAATATTGCTGGCCCTGCCGGTTTCCATCGCGTGGGCGGGTGGTTTCATGTCGCCCCCCCTGGCAATCAATGGGCCGCGCTTGTCGCCGCCTGTGGTGCCTGCCACCTCCGACGACCTCCTCACATTGGCCCCCCTGACGGCCAATGCGCTGGAAGCCGATGCCTTTGACGGCGGGCGCACGCAGGAAGCGCCGGGGCGGGGTGTGCGCCAAACCATCACCGGGCTGGGCGCGGGGCTTACACTCTATGACACCCCACATGTGTGTAACAACTTCAATTCCAATATCAGCTGGGCAAGTCACGATGGCCGCACCGATATCTGGACCGACTGGCATTCGGGCTGGGCGCCTTTTGCTCTGGATGCCGATGGCTACAGCGCGCAGAACGTGGTGTTTGCCCGCGAGCGCATTGTCGGCCCCGGCAACCGTTCCAACGATGGCACGCCGGATCAATCCGACGCGCAATATTCGGCGAAGATTGCGGGCAGTAAGCCCTATGCCGGTGGTTTCGGCAGCCCGCGTATCCCTGTGCCCGCCGGCTATGAAGACGGGCAGGTGATGGTGAGCGTCAAGTATCTCATCTGGGATCACGACCAGGGTGCGAAGCTTTCGGGGGGAGATGGCATCGACTATGACTGGGCGTCGATGGGGGTGAAGCCCGGCGCCGATGGTCCCCATGCCTATTATCAGAACGGCTATGTGCGGGGCGAATGGGCCGAGATGATCAACACGGTTGATCTGGAAGGCGCGCAGGATATTATGGTGCTGCTCCAGGCACAATCGCCCGCCTATCTGAATTCCAACATTTTCTATGATGATGTGAAGATTGCGTTTACGAATAGCGACGGCGCGGTGAAATGGTTGCAGGATTGCACCGCCGAAGAAGCCATCCGGTAGACCCATCTCCAGCTTTTACACTGTAATAACTACACAGCAATAACACTGTGTAGCACGTAGGAACTACACAGCAATAACACTGTGTAGCACGTAGGCGAGCCGTTCGCCAATGGTTGTCAACCACCAGGAGGGGCGCGT
>JBBDIO010000161.1:0-7707 GCA_040880365.1 Litorilinea sp. | reverse complement strand
CCCCTCCTGGTATTGGTTTTGCTGCCTGAGCGCTAGCCCGCATTTGCGATCCGGGTGCGCGTTCAGCTCATATGTTGCGCCAGGAAAGGCTGCACCGCGGCCAGGAACGCATCGAACTGTTCGCGGCGCACATTGTGACCCGCGTCCGCCAGGAGCGTGAACGTGATGCGCGGGTTCAGGGTCGCGGCTTCCTGCGCGATGTCGGGCGTCACAATGGCGCCCAATTCGGAATCGCCGCCTACCAACAGGGTGGGGCATTTGATCTGTGACGCAAAGGTCCGCCATTCGGCCAGACCGGCCCCTACATTGTCGAAGACGTGTTCCGAAACATCCAGCTTGGCCTGTGCCCAGGGATCAAACTCATCGGCGTGCCAGGTTGTGCTGCGCGCCTTGCCCGCGGCCACAATTTCGGCGTGGGACATGGTGGCTTTACGCTCTACGGTTTCGGCGCGCCATGTCTGCATGTGTTCGCGGCGGGCTTCTTCGGTGGCGGGCGACGCCGGTTGGCGCCACGGTGGATCTTCCAGCGCCAGGCAGCGTACCAGGTCGGGCCGGCTGGCGGTCAGCGTCGCGCCGATGGCCGCGCCCAGCGAATGCCCCATGACGCCGGGCTTGCCCAGCGCCAACGCTTCGATGAGTCCTGCCGTATCCGCGGCATAATCGTCCAGCCGATAGCGGTCGGGCTTGTCCGACTCTCCGTGACCGCGGCCATCCACCATGATCAGGTCATAGTCATCGGCCAGCACCGCGGCCACGCGCCGCCAGCAAAGACCGTTGTCGGTGATGCCGTGGAGCAGCACCAGGGGCGGTTTGTCGCCGCCCGTGCGCCAATAGTGCACGCGAATGCCGTTGGTCGCGACATCGGCATCTTGCCATTCGTGCTGTCGATCTGCCATTTTCTCTCTCCTTGTTTACTGTCTCTATTTACTGCATCCTGGTGGCGCGCGCTGGCACGACACGCTTGCTACGCGCGCCTATTTCAGCAGTTGATCCACCACAAACGGCCCTTCCTTGCGATAGGCTTCGCCCATGACCGCACCCGAATGGCCCGCCAGCCCGTTGACCAGCGACAGCGCCAGATCAAACTGGCGATGGAACGCCAACCCCAGCGCGGCCTTGTCATCTTTGATTTTGTCATAGTCGGGCAGAACCTGGCGCAGCGCGGCCAGGGGCGCACGCTGTTCGATCATCTGTGCGCTGAAGGCCATTTGCGAACCCAGCACCGCCAGGGCCTGCTGCTTCAGCTCGAAGGTGTCGCCGATCTCCACAATGCAATTGGGATGTTCGGGGGTCATATAGTAGATGGTGCGCACCAGATGCGGCGCGTGGCCGCCACATTCTTCAATGTGCCAATCGCGGCCTGCTACCGCCAGCGATTCGGTATAGAGCAGCGCAATCAGCCGCCGATCCGGGTCCAGATCGTGCTGGGCGTGGTGGGGGTCCTGGTGAATGATGATATCGGGCCGCACCCGGCGGATCAGCTCTACGATCTTTTCTTTGGAAGGCACATCCACCTGCCATTCGCCATAGCCAAAGTGGAGAAATTCCACCTGGTCGATGCCCAGGATGGCGGCGGCTTCTTGAACCTGGGGACGGCTTTCGGGGCGGCTGAGCAATACCGCGGCATGGACTTCGTCGCCGGCCTGGATGTGGCGCGCCAGTGCGCCGCCACATTCGACGATTTCCAGCCCAAAGCTGGCTAACATGAGAATGCGTGTCATGCGGGTTTGTTTCCTTTGACTTGCGTCTGGTTACAGACGGGCGGATTGTTCTGACTGGTGATTATTCTGATTCGCGTGCGGTGATCATCTGTTGAAATTCCACTTCCTCGGGACCCCAGAATGTTTTGATGCAGGGGACGGCATGGCGCGCTTAGGCATCGGGATTGCTTTCGGGAGACGGGCTATCGGTCACGATCTGATAATAGGCTGCCCCGGCGCAGGCGCGACAGCGGACAACGCCATTGTGCACAATCTCGCGTTCGTTGAGGATTTCTTCACCACACTGTCCACACTGGGCGCGCTGCCCGGCAATACTGATATGGACGCGGCTGGGCGTGGTGAGTGTCACCGGCTGGGCACACAAGAGCGCGGCGGTGGGCATCCGCTGATAGCCATAGAGCATGGCTTCCCAGCGGTTCGTGGCTTCGGGGGCATAGGTCGCAGCCTGATCCACGGCGGTCTGGCGGGCGGCGGGATGTGGATAGATGCGCCAGGCCCGGTCGGTGTGGGTATCGATATAGGTGGCGGCGACTTTGCCAAAATCTTCCACGCGCATTGTGCGTCGCCCCACCCAGCAATTGGCAGCCACCGCCACGCCATCGCTGAAACAGCCATCGGTTTCCACAATTGTGAGCAACCGCTTATCGGTCTGGGGCAAGTCCAGCGCCAGCAAGGATGCGGCCCACAGGCTCATACGCATACCCAGCACCTGGCGCGGGCAGATGTGATCGTGCAGGGCGCGGCAGGCGTGCAAAAGCGGTGTCAGTGCCTCGGCGCGCCAGGCGGGCGCATCAGTGTGAGCACCAGTATGGGCAACCGGGCCGGGTTGTGACAGGCTCGAAGCTGGAGTGTGCATCGCTTTCATGGCTATAGTATACCGCCAACCCGTTGCGGCTGCGATTCCGGTTGAAAATGCGCGGCCATGCCCGGCGCGAATGCGCGCGGGACTAGCGGGGCATATCTGGCCCCTGGCGGTAGATCGCCACATTTTCGTGGGGCGTGGTCAGCTCCCAATGATAAAATTCGGCGATCCATTGCATGGTTTCCGGGCGATAGAAACAGACGTGCGTGGGGTCTTTCACATACCACCAATCGGCAAAGGTAGCATCGTCATAGAGAATGCCTGTCATGATGCCCAGGATGCCGCCGGGACGTAGCAGCCACTCGAAGCGCCCGAATTCGGAGGCAGGATTGAAAAAGTGCTCCACCGTTTCGGAGCAGGTGATAAAATCATACGTACTGTGCAGCAACATGGGTTCGAACGCAAAATAGGTATCGTAGTTGCTCACATGGTGGCCGTATTCTTGCATGATTACCTGGATGGTGGGACCGGGACCGGAACCATAATCCAGCCCCTGGCTGCCGGGTTTCAACAGCGGCAACATGGGATCAATGAGCCGGGATAGAAACGCCCGATAGCGGGGATCTGTAGGATCGTTGTTGTGCTGGCGATAGCGTTCTATCTCTTCCTCTTCGGAAAGAAGATATTCGGGCGGCAGAAAGGTGAGCATACAGGTGGCACAGCGGTAATAGGGGCGGTCGTGGACCACCGCAAATTCGTGCAGGTCACGTCCATAACACAGGGTACAACGATCAGGTGCAGGCACTTGGAATTCACTCCTTGGACAGTTCTGTTGGTAGAGTCTGCGCATGGGTAACGGTTGCGAGTTCGTGGCAAGTGGATAATCTGGTGGCGAACAGCTGAATGTCCGCCTGTCACGTTTACCAGTCCAGAATGGCGTTATCGCGGGCGCGCACGCTCAGCGAGTGGATAATCTCTTGTTTGAACGGATATTTGGCGGCGGCGGTCTCGTCGATGTCGATGCCCAGACCCGGCGCGTCGGTGGGCAGCCAGTGGCCGTCGGCGGTTTCCAGCCCGTGTTGCACCACTTCCCAGCGCCAGGGCACATCGGCCAGCATGTCTTCCTGAATCAGAAAATTGGGTGTGCTCAGGGCGAAGTGGAGCGCGGCGGCGTTGGCGACCGGTCCCAGCGGATTGTGGGGCGCGACACCTATGTAATAGGTTTCGGCCATCGCCGCAATTTTCTTGGCTTCCCACAGCCCGCCACAGTGACACAAATCGGGCTGGATGACGTGGCACGCCTGCTTTTCGAAGACCTCGCGAAAACCAAAGCGGGTAAAAAGCCGTTCGCCCGTGGCGATGGGAACGGGGCTGACTTTGCGCAGTTCTGCCAGCGCGTCTACATTTTCGGGCGGCAGAGGTTCTTCGATGAAATAGGGGCGATAGGGCGCGAGCACCCGGCAGAATTCCAGGCCGTTGCCCGGAAAATGGCGTCCGTGGCAATCGACCATGATGTCGATATCCTCGCCCACGGCTTCGCGCAATGCGGCCATCATGGTTTCGGCATAGCGATAGGCCGCGATGCTGTTGAGCGATTCGGTGGGCGGCGTGATGAGCACCTTCACCGCGGTATAGCCCTGTTCGATGACTTGCAGCGCGAGATCGACAAAGACCTGGGGATCGGCGCTCTGCTGGGATTCGTAGACCGCGCCCATGTTGCCGCCGCCCAGATGCGTATACATGCGCACTTTATCGCGCACGCGCCCGCCCAATAATTTGTAGACGGGCTGGTTCAGCACTTTGCCGCGGATATCCCACAGCGCCTGTTCGATGCCCGACAGCGCCGACATGCCAATCGCGCCCAGCCGCCAAAACGATTGACGGTACATTTTCTGATAGATGTGTTCGATATTTTCGGGGTCTTCGCCCACAATCATGGGCGCAAAATCTTCGACCGCACCGACCACGCCCCGGGTTTTCCACTCCAGCGAAGCTTCGCCCCAGCCATAGTGGCCCGGGCTGTCGGTCTCCAGTTTCACAAAGACCCAATTGCGCATTTCGGCATTGACAACCAGTGTTTTGACAGTAGTAATTTTCATCAGACAGCCCCTTTGGGCAGTGGTTTTGGGTGGGGGAAGCGGTTGATTGTTGGCCCAGTGGTTTGGCCTAGTGATTTTACCGATGTTATAGCATTAGCGGTTGCGTTGTGCCAAGAGCGAGGCTGCCCCGATGCCGCCTAGAAAGCCAAAGAGATGGGCCTGCCACGAAACGCCCGCCTGGCCGGGGAGGACGCCCCACAGGATGCCGCCATAGAGCAACGCCGCAATCGCGCCCAGCACCAGCGCCGCTACGCTGCGTTCAAAAAAGCCGCGCGCCCACAGATAGCCCAGATAGCCGAAGATGACACCGCTGGCGCCCAGGTGGACCGTGTAGCTGGGCGCAGTGATCCACACGCCCAGCCCGCTGACGCCTGTCGCCAGCAGACTGACCAGCACAAAATCGCGCGTGCTGCGCAGCAATACCAGCCAGCCCAGCACCAGCAACGGGATGGTGTTGGCGGTGAGATGGGCAAAGCCGACATGTAAAAAAGGCGCAAAGAGAATCTGGCGCAGGCCCACCAGGGTGCGCGGGCGAATGCCGAACGCATCCAGCGGCACATGCCACAGAATCAAATCGACTATTTCCAGCAGCCACAAGAGCGCGATGAGCGTGAGCAGGATACTCAAATGGCGCACCAGATGATTGCCCAGCGCGGTGATGTGGTTGCGAAGCATAATGATGATCCAGAAGATTGCCAGACTGAAGATTGATCGGTTTGGGTAACCGGCTCAGACAGAGATGCCCAGCCTGCGCCGGAAATCCTTAAATGGCCGTAATGCAAGTCTACCCGCCACACTCGCAACGGTCAATCTGTGGCGATTTTGGTTTGGTGATAGAGTATACAGTGCAGACCCGGCGCATCTGCGCGCATTGATTGGAAAATATGCGCGGCAAATGGCACAGCGGTAAAGTATAAACAGGAAACGGCATAGGAGATTGTCCAGTTGGCCTATTCATTAAACGACGTGTATCAATCTTTGCGGACTGCCATGCGCCTGAATGGGATCACGGTGGGGGTGGGGCTGGGTGGTCTGTTGCTGGGCGTTCCTGCAACGTTTATGGCCGTCGCGCCCGCAGCCGGCGCGGCAGTGGACGTGCCGCTGTGGCCCTATCGCATGGCGGGCGCGGTGCTGATTGCCCTGGGGCTGCATCTGCTCTTTGCCGCCCAGGAACGCATTGTGCGCGCCTCGACCATGCTTGCCATGCTGGTGGGCAACGGTCTGCTGGCGGTGGTGTTGCTCATCGGCTTTTTGCAGCGCGAACTGGCCGATCTTTCCAGTGTGGCGCAGGTGGTGCTGGGCGCGGTTTTCTTTTTGTGTGTGGTCTCGGCAGGCTTTGCGCTGCGCTATCTGCGCGAAGATTACAACATGACCTGAGATTGCAATTGACGTTACTGATTCTGTGAAGAGATTCACATATGCTGTGAGCATTCTTCCTCCTCCTTGTGTGCGGGGGGCAACGTCTGGTGGCGTTGCCCCCTGTGTGTTTGGAAATCCCGGCCATTTTTTACCCACCAATACCCATCGTTGCGCGATTAGGATTAGCGGCTTTGTGTCGATTGCCCGACACCGTGCGCACGGCACACTTTGAGTTGTGTGCACGGCACACTTTGATCGGTAGATGCGAATGCATTCGTTTCGCGCTATACTGCATGTGCACGATTGCGCGTTGTGAAGCGCGATTTGGCCCACAAGGATCGGGCAATCTAAAAGTGCGCTATCTACGCTATCTATCAGGGATGATCCAATTCAGTTGATACCGCCATTGGGCAATATACCCACACGAAACCGGATTTTGTTATGAGCTTTTTGAAACGTTTGTTTGGCGCGCCCAAGCTGGATGGCGAACAGATGGCCCTTGCGCCGCAGGTGGCAGATTTTGGGCCTATCGAGCTGTTGGCGGCCTTTTCGGAACCGCGCGTGCGTCACACGCCCGGCGAACAACAGCGCTGGACGCGGGCCTTGCCCCAAAGCTATGGCGAAACCCTGGCGCTTTTTCAAAAACAGGGCTGGCTGGAAGAAAGCGGGATGGGACTGTTGAGTGTGACTGCGCGCGCCGAACCGTTTGTCGCGACCTATCGCGCGCGGCTGGCGCGCGAAAAAGTCGAGGCGATTGCCGCGGTGCGCGGCGCGCTGGCAGAAAAAGATACCAGCCGCGCGCTCGATCTGCGCCGCCAATACGAGGGGCGCTATCCCCTGGGCGAGGTTGACTGGACCGGGCTTGAACCCCAGTTGAGCCACAGCGCATTGACTCGGCGCATTTTCTTTCTCGAACACTGGTTGCTGGATGGCTTTGCGCCCGCCACGGCAGAATGGCTCAAGCTCTATGCCGCCGAGCAGCATTTGTGGGGCGCATTCTGGCAACTGGATGAAACCGAGATCCCCGAAGCCGTGCGCGCCGATTTTGCCGACAGTCCGCTGCCCCGGGCCGAAGCCGTCTATTGGAAGGCTTTTCAATTGGGGTTGCTGGTGGATAATCAGGAAACCTGGCAGCGGTGCAAGGGCGGCGACCATGTGCGCCGGTTGGTGATTGTGGGGCCTGACGACGAGCACACCTGCGAGGTCTGCCGCGAAATTCTGGGCAAGGAATATCTGGTGGCGCGCGTGCCCGAATTGCCGCTGCGTGCGTGCACCTCGGCGCGCGGCTGTCGCTGTCGATATGAACCTGTGCTGGAATCCTACGAAGAATAGCTACATCCTGAAGCTGAATGATTCCCCCCAAAATTCTCTGTTCGCATAGGGCTGTGATATACTATTCTGTCGCGCGCCGCGGTTGTTTGCGCGCGCTTAAAGCTGATCAAATAGACCCTGATCGCACAGATCGGCAGATTGACTATACAGGTCGATTACACAGGTTGACTTCAGATAGATGCAAGAAGGAAGGCCCAAGGATGAGCTATGATGGTCGCATACATCGCGTATCAATCAACGGATTGACCCGCGAGTTGCCTTTGTTCGCGGTCGCACCCCAGGTGAAGATTGCGATTTTTAATATGCTGGGCGATACGGAGATTGTAGAAGCCGCGGCCGATGCTTTGGCCGCGCTCATGCCTGCCGCGGCCCAGGTGCTGATTGTGCCCGAAGT
>JBBDIO010000160.1:0-25503 GCA_040880365.1 Litorilinea sp. | reverse complement strand
CGGCAGCTTTTACGCGAAACTGCGCGGGCGTTGCAGGCCGAATCGGCGCCTTGAGCCTGGTGATCGATGGGCAGATGCATGTGATCCATACCTATGGCCCGTGGCGCAATCGTGCGCGTGTGAGCATTCCTCTGAACTGCGGCGACCACCGGCATGGGTTGCTCCAGCTGGAAACGCCGGTGGCGGATAGTGTGTTGACGCCACGCGAAACGGAGATTCTGCAACAGGCGGCCCAGCATGTGGCGTGCGCGATCTGTCTCAGCGAAACCCCCTTTGCCGAAAGACTGGGATTTACCAGTCTCGTTGACGCGCCCGCGCCAATTGCAGTCGATGGCCGAGCGCCCGCGCCCAGCACAAACCGCGTGGCACGCGTGCCTCAGAGTATCCATTGAAGCGACTGGGAACCGGGCAACAAAAAAACTGCCGCGAAGATATTCCTTCGCGGCAGTTTTTTTGTTGGGGTAAGGCGACGCTGCAACGGTCAGATGTCAGCCCCGTCTAAGTCGTTTTACTCCTGGACAAGCGACCAGGTTTCGGGATAGGCATGGGCCGGGGTTTGGGCATAGACATTGCGTTCGATGGGGAACGGCACATTGCGCACGTTGTTCTTGATGATGACCGTGAGATCCGGCACATCGACCACCATGCCCAGGCGGGCCTGATTGTCGCACATGATCTCGGTGCCTTCGATGAATAATTGGCGGCGCAGTTGCGGGTCGGGTTCCTGCACCGCTTCCCAGTGTTTCAACACCAGGTCTTTGATCCACTGCGGGCCGTCATAGTCGGCGGGGTCGGGGTTGGGCGTGCTACCCCAGGCCGCGGCGACGGGCGCCCAGCGTTCGGTGGGCAACAGGCGCGGCAGCACTTCGGGATTGTAGTCGCCGGTGGCAAAAATGTTCATCATAGGCTGATTGGCGCCCATGCGCTCGGTCCACAGGCTGCGTTCCACAGGATTGACCTGAAGATTGATGCCCAGGTGTTGCGCCCACGTCTGCCCAACGCTTTCGGCAATTTCGGGATAGGGAATAAACGCGCCACTCACCGCGTCGATGGCGAGCTGCAGGGGATCGCCGTTGGGGAGCAAACGGAATCCATCGGCGTCGCGCTGGTCTAACCCCAGCGCATCCAGAATCTGGTTGGCTTCTTCGGGATCGAAGCGGCCAAATTCCTCATCCCAGCGGTCGGAATTGAAGAAGGGCGGCGTATCCTGGGGGCAGAAGGAGGCTTCGCGGCCTGCGCCCAGGAAATAGGTTTCGTTGATTTCGCTGCGCTCGATTGCCAGTGACAAGGCTTTGCGGAAATCCCGATTCTGAATCATTTCGGCAAGGGCCGGGTCTTCGTTCCAATCCTGGTTAAACGCGATCTTGGCCTGGTGGCGGGTCAGGCTGACCCAGAAATCGACAAAGTAGTCGCCCGCTTCCTGATTGGCGCGGATGACGGGCAGTTTGGCGAAATCAATGTGCCGCCCCTGGATGGTGTAGTTGCCGGCAATGGCATTCAGGTTCAGAACTTCCAGCTCCTCGACCAATTCCGCGGAAATGCGGTCGATATAGGGCAGCTGGTTGCCTTCGGTATCCACGGCCCAGAAATAGGGGTTGCGCTCCAGAACATACTCGTTGGATGCAATGGTGGTCACCGGCTCCCACTGGGTGAGCACGGGCAGGTCGGGGTTCATGTGGGCATCGTTTTTGGAGAGCAGATGCAGCTGCCAGTTTTCAAATCCGGCTTCGCTTGCCAGCGCGTTGGCTTCGTCTTCGCCCACAAAATCGGCGTGGAATTGTTCCAGATAGTGCTGGGGCGCGACCAGACCCAGACCGACCCACCCCATGTTGAAGTGTCCTGCAACGGTGGAGGTTGCCATGGTTTCGGGCCAGGTGGGGAAGGGGGCTGCGAACGTGAATGTGAAGGTGTAGTCGTCCACTTTTTCTACGGTTGTCAGGTCGCCGCCCCAGGTGAGATACCAGGGCGGGGTAGGCACGATCTGGTCGTTGGTGAAGAGATGTTCGTACCAGAAGACATAGTCATCGGCGGTGAGCGGTTCGCCATCGGACCAGCGGGTGCCTTCGCGCAGATGGAATGTCCATTGCGAGGTGTCTTCGTTCGATTCCCAGGCCTGGACAATGCGCGGGCGCAGCTCGGTGGAGTTGGTGTCCCAGAAAATGGCGTAATCGGTATTCATGCGCTCAAAGTTCTGGCGGTCGCCAGGGCCTGTGAAGGCGCGACGCCAGGTGCCGCCATAGTCACCGATCATTTCGGCGGGCTGGATCACCAGGGGCGTGGTGGGCAGCCGTTCGGCGACCGGGGGCAGTTCGCCCGCTTCGACCCGCGCCGCCAGCATAGGCGCTTCGTGGAATTCGGCGGGTACCGTATCGCTGATTTCGGGCCAACAGGGATCTTCCCACGAGCAGAGCGCACGTTGTTCGTGATAGGCGCGGGTCGCGTCGTCGGTTGTGGTTTCAGATGTGGCTTCGGATGTGGAATCGGTGGGGTCATCGGATGCGGGGGCTGTGTCGCCGGGCGTATCTGCCGGGGGCGCGGCGGGTGGTGTGCTACAGGCTGCCAGCAGCGCCAATAGTGCCACCAGCCCCAGCGTGTGGAGCATCCGTCGCCATCTGGATTTTGAGTGCAGCATGACATTCCTCCTTGGTTGCTTGAAAGTTGTATGAAAAATCGGGGAGCAGATACTGTCTAGTGCTTAGTTAAGTTGAAGTTTGTATTTGTCGTAGGTCACGTCTCCTGGCGTGACATGGGTCTAGCTGTGTACCGCCACGGCTTCGGGATTGAGGCGATGGCCCAACCCCGGCGCCTGGGAGAGAATCAGATAGCCGTCTTCGATGCGTTCCGCCGGTTCCAGCAGCGAGGCGCGCCAGTCGACTTCGCCCCACGCATATTCCAGGATGTAGAAGTTGTTGATGGTGCTGACAACCTGGGCGGTGGCGGCGGTGGAGAGCGGTCCGGCGGGGTTGTGGGGCGCAACCAGAATGCCGTGCATACGTGCAGCCGCGGCGATTTCTGCCAGTTCGAGCAGGCCGCCGCAATGCTTTACATCGGGCATGATGACATCGACCACGCGCTCGACCAGAAAGGGGCGATAGGCGAGGATACCGAAGATGCTTTCGGTGGAGGCCGTGGGCATGGGCACGGCCTGGGTCAGCCGTTGCAGATCACTGGGTTGGGTGTGGCGCACGGCCTCTTCATACCAGAAGAGATTGCAGTCGCCCAGTTCCTGCCCCACGATAATGGCTTCGGAAAGCTCCATGCGCCCATGACAATCGACGGCCAATTCCACGGTGTCGCCAATCGCCTTGCGCACCGCGCGCACGCGTTCCACGCCCGGTCGCCAGGCCGCCTGGGGGCCTGTGCGGGTGTGATCGGCGGCGCGCAGTTCGTCGAAGGGCGCAAGCTTGATCGCCGTGAAGCCTTCGGCGACTGCCTGGTGCGCGGCCTGTGCAAAGCCTGCGGGCGAACGGTCGCGCACGTGGCGATTGATATTGGCATAGAGACGGAGCCGGTCGCGCACCGCGCCGCCAAAGAGAGCATGGACGGGCGTTTCCAGATGCTGTCCCAGGATATCCCAGAGCGCCTGCTCTACGGCACTGAGCGCCGTGTTGTAGACGCGGCCGCCATCGACTTTGCGCAACAACTGGCGGATGGCCGCGATCTGGCGGGGGTCTTTGCCCATCAGTTGTTGGTTGAACTGATCCAGCACCAAAAAACAGACGGCATCGTTGCTGCTGTGGCTGGCTTCGCCGATGCCCGTCAACCCTGCATCGGTGTGGACAAGCACAAAAACCCAGTCGCCGCGTTGATTGACGCGGACACGTTGGCTTTCGATAGCAGTAATTTTCATACAGAAGCTCGCCTTTCCAGACTATAGGGCGGGACGATGCAGCCAGAAGATACAACCATAAGATGCAGCAGAAAAATCAGGCGTGCCAGGTAAAAAGCGGTTCCAGATCGCGGAGAATTTCGTCCAGCGCCTGGTGATCCTGGGCATCCAGCGAATCGACCATGTTGCGGGTGCGGCCAGACGCGATGACCCCCCGGCGGCGCAGAATTTCTTTATAGGCCAAGCCTTTGGCCTGTTCTTCAAAGGCAAAGAGCGCCGACATGCTGCCGTGGATTTGTTTGGCTTTGGCGCGGTCGCCCGCTTCCAGCGCATCCCAGAGCGCCACCACAACATCGGTCACCTGACAGCCGGGCATTTGCCCCGCCACCCCGCGCGGATGTTCCAGCAGCAAGTACCGCCCGCCCGCGCCGCCAAAGACGCCGTGTACATTGTCGCCCGCCGCTTCCAGAATCTGACTGAGTTTGTGGGTGACGGGATAGGTTTCTTCCTTGATGTATTTCACATGCTCGACCTGGGCAAGGAGGCGCGCCATCAGGCTCACCGAAAGCTCGGAGCCTACGCTGTGGTTTTGGATAAAGACGGGCAGTTGCGCGGCCTGGGAAATGCCCTGGAAATAGTCTGTGATCAGCTCTTCGTTCGAGACTTTGTTGATGTAGGGCGTCATGGCGATGACGGCATCGGCCTGCATGGCTTTGGCTTCGCGGGCAAAGGTGACGGCGTGTTCCTTGCACACGCCCTGCACGCCGATCACCACCGGGATGCGGCCTGCACATTGTTCCACCACAATGCGCGAGGCGTGGATGCGCTCGGCGTCGCTCAGGGTAGAAAAGCCGCTGGCGTTGACCGGATAGACCAGCCCGTGCGCGCCGCAGCCAATACAAAAATCGATAATTTGCCGCAAGCCTGCTTCATCAATGGCGTATTGTTCATCGAACGGGGTAGCCGGAATTGTATAGATGCCACGCATGGGTTTGCTGTTGCTCAATTTGCACCTCACTTTGTATCCAGGACTTTGTATCCAGGTTGGTGTGGGATAATTATTGGAGATGACTGCGGGTTGGGGGCTGAATACTGCAAGAACCGCCCGCGACCGCTTGCTGGACGCAGGTGGGGTGAAAATGCATAGATAATGGGCGCTACGGGTCGTGTGTGCACTGTGGTCTGTCAGTCTGATATACCTGTATGCACCAGGAAAGCTAGTATTCAATGGGTATACAGAGCCGTGCAGTTTATGTCGCTTTTGTTTTGGTGGTAAGCTAAACCGTACCATAATTTAAGCCAGGATTCAACTTGATCCGCGGGTAAATCGCGGCGTGGCTGGGGCGAAATCGAGGCGAATCTCTGCCGGAATGGGTGGCGCGCCACCTGCCCGACGACTACACGGCACATAGGGGATAGACACCCGGGACAGAGGAGAGGAGACGCATGATGGTGAAGACTAAATCCAGATTTTCGCTGACCTATAAAGACCCGGAACTGGATGCATTGATAGAAAATACGCCCCATAAGACTTTGGCGATTTGGTCGGCGGATTGTGCGGAACGGGTTTTGCCCTGGTTCGAGGAGCAGTTTCCCCAAGACGTGCGCCCGCGCCAGGCGTTGGCGGTGTGTCGGACGTGGATTGCGACAGGGGTGTTTCGTATGGCAGACATCCGCAAGGCGTCGCTGGACGCCCACGCCGCCGCGCGGGCCGTGGGTATCGACTCTCCGGCGCGGTCGGCGGCGCGTGCGGCAGGGCAGGCCGTGGCGACTGCGCATGTTGTCACCCATGCGATTGGCGGGTCGCTCTATGCGCTCCAGGCCGTGCACCGCGCGGCCAACCCTGAAGATGCGGATGCCGCGGTCGCAGTGGAGCGCACCTGGCAAACTGGGCATTTGCGGGCGTTGCGACAAACTGAAAACGGCGCGCTATAGACGAAAAATGCCCGCCGAGGCTTTGAACCGCGGCGGGCATTTCTGGTTGTTGTGGGGTGCCTATTCCGGCACGATCATGCCCGCCCGGTTATTTCCGCAAGGCTATTCCAGTACGATCAACAGCGCGTTTTGCTCCACGCGTTGACCGGCGACGACTTCCACCTTTTTGACTACGCCTGCACGCGGGGCGCGGATTTCGTTTTCCATCTTCATGGCTTCGAGCAGCAGCAGGGGTTGCCCATCTTCTACAGGGGTGCCCACTTCGGCCAGGATTTTCACCACTAGCCCCGGGATGGGCGCTTTGACAGGCAGATCGCCTTCGGGCAGCGACGGCGCTTTGCGGCCCGCGTTCAGACGGCGTGTGCGTTCGTCTTCTACCTGAATCTGAAAATGTTCGCCGCGCAGGGTCACACCATAGTTAAAGCGTTCGGATTCGATGATGAGTTCGTAGCTTTTGCCGTTGAAGAGCAGGCTATAGAGTTCCTGCGCGCCGCCCTGTTCCAGGTCGATATTCACTTCTTCGTCGTCGATGAAGATCTGTTCGCCTTCGATGCGAATCTCAAATTCGTGGTCGCCAATGCGCGAGAAGTATTTCACCAGCGACCTCCTGTGGCCCGCATCCGGCCGGCGCGTTTCCAGTTGCCCGTGCCCGCGGGTTCTCGGTGATTCTGTTTGCCGATGTGCACCGCCTGGCGGTCTTCTTCGTGGGCGATGAGGGCCGCGGCCAGCGCGGCGACGCGTTCGTGTTCCTGGGTGCGTTTGGTGTTGCGATCCAGGCGACGACGGCTCAGAAAGCCGGTATCGAACGTGCCCCAGATAAACTCGGTGCTGTCCATGATCTCCTGGTGGAAGGGGATGGAAGTCTTGATGCCGCCGATGCGATATTCGTTGAGCGCGCGCCGCATACGCAAAATGGCCTCGGCGCGGGTTTCGCCCCACACAATCAGCTTGGCGACCATAGGGTCATAGTAGAGCGAGACTTCCATGCCGCGGTAGAGCGCACTTTCGACGCGCACGCCGGGGCCGGTCGGTTCCTGGAGATAGACCACGGTGCCGGTGCTGGGCAGGAAGTTATTGAACGGATCTTCGGCGGTGACCCGACATTCAATAGACCAGCCTTTGGGCACAATATTTTCCTGGCGATAGCGCATCCGCCGCCCGGCAGCAATCGCGATTTGCTCCTTGACAATGTCCACACCTGTCACCAGTTCTGTGACCGGATGTTCGACCTGGAGCCGGGTGTTCATTTCCAGGAAGTAGTATTTGTTATCGCGGCTGTCGAAGAGAAATTCGATGGTGCCGGCGTTGATATAGTCTACCGATTCGGCGGCAGCAATCGCAACCCGCCCCATTTCTTCGCGCAGTGTATCTTCGACTGCGACGCTGGGCGATTCTTCGATGAGTTTCTGGTGGCGGCGCTGGATGGAACATTCGCGTTCGCCCAGGTGGATGGTGTTGCCGTGGCTGTCGGCCAATATCTGAATTTCGATATGACGGGCGTTGGGGATCATCTTTTCGATGTAGACTTCGGAATTGCCAAAGGCGTTGTCGGCCTCGCGGCGGGCCGCGTCTAGTGCGTCGCGGAAATCGGCGGGCGCTTCGACAATGCGCATCCCTTTGCCGCCGCCGCCCGCGCTGGCTTTGACCATGATGGGATAGCCGATTTCTTCGGCAAGCTGGGCCAGTTCGTCGTCGTGTAGACCCGCCGGCGAGCCGGGCAACAGCGGCACGTTGCGCTGGGCGACCATCGCGCGCGCGGTGATCTTGTCGCCCATGCGCTCGATGGCATCGGCGCGGGGGCCGATGAATGTAATGCCCGCATCGACACAGGCCGCGGCGAATTCGGCATTTTCCGAAAGAAAGCCATAGCCGGGGTGAATCGCATCGACTTCGGCGCGCCGCGCGACATCAATGATTTTATCGATGCAGAGATAGCTTTCCCGGCTGGGCGCCGGGCCGATGCAATAGGCCTCGTCGGCATAGCGCACATGCAAGGCCGAGCGATCCACTTCGGAAAAGACCGCCACGGTAGAGATACCGCGCTCTTCGCAGGCACGCAAGACACGGACTGCGATCTCGCCACGATTGGCGACTAATACCTTTTTGAACATTAGAATAATTCCAGTTGGTGTTTTGGCAGTGGGTGCATTGGCTTCGATCCCGATTGGTGACCGCGCATGACGGCCTCGAATGGCGTCCGGCCTCCGGGTTTTAGGCGCTAGATAATATTGCGATGGATGTGCGCGGTGACCACGATCCGGTCGAACCCAAATGGCGTGGGCGGCAGCGCATCGGTCGCGTGCCATTGCCCAAAGAGCGCATCGCCCGGTTGCAGCACAAGCCGCCGAAAGTGCCAGAGCGTGACATCAATGGATTCACCCACGCCCACGGAATAGTCCTCTTCGGCCACGCCATAGAGGCGTGCGACGCCGGAAATGGTGCGCGTTTCCCATGTGCCATAGGGCAAACGCCCATCGGCCTGGGGCGCACACAGGATCCGCACCGGCACATCGTCGCAACGCACCTGCAACGCCGCCGAATCCACGCCGTCGTCGTTCATGAGATCGGCGCTGATGATCGGGCCGCTGAAGGCATATTGACTGTGGCCCACATGCACCAGGCGCGGCGACAGGCGTTCGGGCTGCACTGTGAACCAGTTTTCCGAGGCCGGGTCGGGCAGCAAGACGCTGCTTTCCAGCACCACGGTGAGTACCTGGCCCTGTTGCAGAGCAGGATAGCCCAATAGCTCGAATTGTTGGGCCGGCAGATCGAATTCTATCTCGGTAAGCGCCATGTGCGTGCCTGTCTGTGTCTCTGCGCGTGTGGTCTCTGCGCGTGTGCCTGTCGCGCTCTTTGTGCGGCTAGAGCGGAATATTGCCGTGTTTTTTGGGCGGCAACGAGCCTTGTTTGTTTTTGAGCATTTCCAGCGCGTTGATGAGCCGCGGGCGCGTTTCCTGCGGCTCGATCACATTATCGATGAAGCCTTCGGAAGCTGCGATATAGGGATTGGCGAAGCGGGTGCGATAATCTTCTACCAATTCGGCTTTGCGCTTTTCGGGTTCCTCGGCCTGAGCCAATTCCCGGCGGAAGATGACACTGACTGCGCCTTCGGGCCCCATGACGGCGATTTCGGCGCTGGGCCAGGCCAGAACCAGATCGGCGCCCACGTGGCGGGGGTTCATGACACAATAGGCCCCGCCATAGGCTTTGCGCACAATGACGGTGAGCTTGGGCACGGTGGCTTCGGCAAAGGCATAGAGCAATTTGGCGCCGTGGCGGATGATGCCGCCGTGTTCCTGGTTCAGCCCCGGCATAAAGCCCGGCACATCTTCCAGCACAATCAGGGGGATGTTGAAGGCATCGCAGAAGCGCACGAAGCGCGCGGCCTTCTGGCTGGCATCGACATCGAGCACACCGGCGAGCACCGCGGGCTGTTGCGCCACAATGCCCACGGGCTGCCCACCCAGGCGGGCAAAACCCACCAGAATGTTGGTTGCCCAATGCTCGTGCACTTCGAGAAACTGACCATCATCCACAATTTTCTTGATGATGATTTTCATGTCATAGGGGCGGTTGGCATTGTCGGGCACAATGGTATCCAGGTCGGCATCCTGGCGCAGGGGGTCATCCTGGATGGGCGCGGCCGGGGGATCTTCCATGTTGTTGTTGGGGAGATAGCCCACCAGTTGCTGCACCAGAAAGAGGGCATCCTCTTCGTTTTCGGCGGCGAAATGGGCAACGCCCGACTGGCTGGCATGGACCGACGCGCCGCCCAGCTCTTCGAATGTGACGTCTTCATGGGTCACGGTCTTGATCACGTCGGGGCCGGTGACAAACATGTGGCTGGTATCTTTGACCATGACCACGAAATCGGTGATGGCGGGGCTATAGACTGCGCCGCCCGCGCACGGACCCATGATCAGGCTGATTTGGGGCACCACGCCCGAAGCCAGCACATTGCGATAGAAAATTTCGGCATAACCGGCCAGGCTCATGACGCCTTCCTGGATGCGCGCGCCGCCGGAATCGTTGACCCCGATGATGGGCGCGCCGTTTTTCATCGCCATGTCCATGATCTTGGTAATCTTGCGGGCGTGGGTAAGGCTGACGCTGCCGCCAAAGACTGTAAAATCCTGGGAATAGACATAGACCAGACGACTGTTGATGGTGCCATAGCCGGTCACCACCCCGTCGCCGGGAATCTTCTGATCGGCCAGGCCGAAATCGTTGCAGTTGTGGGTGACAAACACGTCCATTTCGCGAAAGCTGCCTTTGTCGAGCAGCAATTCCAGCCGCTCGCGGGCCGTCATGCGACCCTGAGCGTGTTGGCGCGCAATGCGCTCTTCGCCGCCGCCCAGCTTGGCGAGAGATTTGCGCTCGCGCAGGTCCATTAGTTTCGGGTCAACTTGAAGATCGCTCAAAAAAATGTCTTCCTTCATATTGTGAGAAAACCGCTCAGCCGGTGGCACAGAAACGTGGCACAGAAACGTGGCACAGAAACGTGGCACAGAAACGTGGCACAGAAACGTAGCACAGAAACGTAGCACAGAAACGATGTGCTGAGAGATCCACGATGTGCTGGGGGGATCACTGCGTGCCGTGGCAAAACTGGGCGCTGCAAATCGGGTAGATCGCGGGCGTTCATCCAGTGTGAACCGGTCCAAGTAGTTTCAGATGGCTACTACCCTGTCGAAATCCAAACCATAGTCTACAATGCCACCAAGAGCAAACCCAACTCGGCGCGAGTGTGTTTCGAGGCTGGACGCAATGACGCGCATCAGAAACGCGCATCAATACCAAAAACAGAACACGGTAATCGGACAAAGGTCGCGCAAGGCGGTCCCTGCAAAAGCGCAAAATTTCCGCGTGCGTCGCGGTTAGATTTCTCACGAGAGAGTTGCGCGATGACTCCCAGGGGCGAGGGTTAGATGCGAAAGATGAGTGTCGCAGTAAGCGCGCCCACTACCGAACACAGGCCCAGAAAGAGCGTGGCGGCCAGCAACAGCCCACAGCTAAACAGAATATTGGCCGGTGCGGCGCGGGTGCCGGTGGCGGCAGACATGAGCGCGCCGCTGATGCCCAGGCTGAAAAGCAACGCCAGCGTGCTGGCCGCGGCGACCCAGGGCAAGGGCCAGGCAAATACTACATAGGCCAGATATAGCCCGATGACCCCGCCGCCCAGGCCACACGCCGCACTCACCAGAATGACCGGCAGCGAAGGCGTGGCATCGTCGGGCGCGAATTCCGGCGCGGCCGCTTCCAGCGCATCCAGATCCACGTCTTCCAGAAAAAAATCGGGCGGCGTGAATTCTGTGGGCGGCCCAAAATCGCCATGTTCCGCCACGCGCGGGCGCGGGTTGGCATTTGCGTCTTCGTCTTCATACCGATTCGGACGGTATAATTGATGGGCCAAAGTGTATGCGATGCTTTCCGGGGCAATCCCCGATTGCGGGTGTGAGCCGGAGCCGTTTAGCACGCCACAGGTTGCGCAATGGCACAACCTGGATTGCTGTTTAGCGCGGTTTCCACGTTCGTGGCTGAATTTTACACGACCCGAAACGGATGCGCCAAGCGTTCGCCCAAAGTCCACACCCAAAGTCCACACCTAAAGTCCACAGAGGAGCCGCAGCGAGTCTGCAAAGAGTTCTATGTCGAATCTGGATGCTACCACACTTCGCGACTATATACCCCTGGACCCGGCGCGGATTGAAGCCGCCCAGGCCCACGCGGCAATTGGGGGGCGCGTGACATATGCCGCGGCCATGCCCAGCACCATGCAGCCCGCGCATGGCGCAGTTGCCAGTGCTGCGTGCCACGGGCTGGTGGTGCTCACCGAGGAACAGACGGCAGGCCGCGGGCGACGGGGGCGGGGTTGGCACGCGCCGCCGGGGCGCGGTCTGCTCATGAGCGTGGTGCTCATGGGAGACGATTTGGCGGCCCAGCTTCCCTATCTTGCCATGCTGGCGGGGCTGGCGGTGCAACAGGCCGTGGTGGAGGCATTGGCGGAGGGGCTGACAGATGGACTGCCGGACGCAGCGCAAAAGGACACGCGAGAAAATGACGCGGCACAGATTCGGCTGAAGTGGCCCAACGATCTGGTCTGGTGTTCGCCCGACGCGCCGACGTCTGTGCGCAAGCTGGGCGGGATTCTGGTCGAAAGCGTCTATCGCACTGCTGCGCCGAAACACGCCGCGCCGGGACATGCCGCGCCCTATGCCGTGTTGGGCATGGGCATCAACGTGAACCAGACAATGGCCGAGTTGCCGCCGGTGACGGCCCCCGCGCTGCCGCCGAGCAGTCTGCGGCTGGCGTGCGGTCACCCGCTGGATCGCACGGCATTGGCAATCGGCATCTGCCGGGCGTTGGAAGCGGCGCAGGCGCGCTTGGGCGCGGCGACACCGGCGGCGGTAGCGGCGTTGGTCGCGGCGTGGCAGGCGCGGCTGGCGCTCATGCATCAACCGATCCAGGTCTACCCGGTGCAGGGTGCGCCGTTTGCCGCGACGGCCCACGCGGTGACCGCGCACGGCGAACTGCTGGTCGTGGATGACCAGGGCACTTCGCACACGCTGCTGGCGGATGAGGTCTCGATCCGTCCCCAGGCAGGATCCGCGACAACTATGGACGAATTTTGAAACTCGCGCGGCGGACGTGCGTATAGAATAGATGAGTGCAGACGGCAGGCGCGGGCCGAAATCTACAGCCCGCGCAGGGCTTGCGTGCTTGTTGCGATTTCCGAAGCGCGAAAGACCGCTGCACCTGTGATACAATTTTATTTCGATCCTGTCGTTTGGGATTCGTGTTTGGCAGGTAGTTTTACGCAGAGTAATGATGCAGGTTCGGCTGCGCGCCGCATGGCGAAGCACCGGGCGTGTGACCAAACAATAAAACTGAGCAATTAAGATATAGTTATCAGGAGGGATTTTATGGATATCGGCAAGGCCCTTTCCTATATTACGGAAGATCCGCGTTGGAAAGAAAAGATTGCGATTGGGACGGGGGTGGTGATTCTTAGTTCCATCCTCAGCATTGTGTTTATCGGTGTCGTGGGCTTTTTGCTTGTGGCGGGCTATATGGTGCGCCTGTTGCAAAATGTGCGCGATGGTCATGCCCATCCCATGCCCGAATGGGATCAATGGGGAGAGGACCTGGTGCGCGGCCTGAAGTTGGTGGTCGTGGTGCTGGTGTGGTCGTTGCCTGCCATCCTTTTCTCGATTCCGGTGAGCCTGGGCGGCGTGCTGGTCGATGGGCAGGGCGCGAGCGCATTTATCGGCAGCACAATCCTCTTTGGGGGCATGTGTCTGGTTGTGCTCTACTCCCTCTTTATCGCCGTGGCGCAGGCATCTTTCACCATTGCCTTTGCCCGCGATGAAAAGATCAGCAGCGGCTTGCAGGTGCGCGAGATCTGGGATTGGACCGTGGCAAACATCGGACAACTGGTGATTGTGGCGCTGGCCTATATTGTGGTGAGCATCGGCGTCTCGCTGGTCGGTTCCATTGTGGGTGTGCTTTTGTGCATCATTGGCCTGGTGGTGACACTGCCCCTGGCCCAACTGGTCATCTACCTGTTCCAATATCACCTCTATGGACAGTTGGCCGCCACCTATCCGTTTGGCAGCCCTGTGCCGCGCGGCGACGGTGACGGTGGCGATGGTAGTGGCGGTGACGATAGTGGTTTGGGCGGCGGACCTGGTGCCAGTGCTGGCATGGGTGCAGGCGCGGCTGTTGCCGGCGGCATGGGCAGCGACGATCCGATTGTCGCGGCGACCGGCGTGGCGGAAACAGGCGCGGGCGATGCGCCTGTGGCTTCTTCTGCGCCTTCTTCTGTGGCTCCCTCTGGGGAGACCGTGGCCGATGGCGGCTCTACTTTTGAAGATAATCCCTATGCCGCGTTTGGCCCGAAATCGGAAGTCGAAGATGCCGCGTTGGCGACGCCTACCGAGCCTGCCGAAGCCGAGCTGACGGCAACCGGCGTGAGTGTGGAAGATGAGGCAACGCTGGCGGCGACTGAAACGCCGGAAAGCGAAACCCCGGCAACGCAGGCCACGGGCGACGACGCTGCGCTCGAATCGACTGCCGAAGATGAGGAAACGTACCCGGATAGCGGGATCGAAGACGACAAGTCTAAACCCGCGGCGAGTTAAGAGGATTCCTCAGACCTGCGGCAACTGAATAGATGGAAATGAAAAGGGGGCACGCCCGGCATGGGTTGTGCCCCCTTTTTGTGTGGTTGTTTTTCTGGGGCGAGTCTTGTGTGCGGTTTCAGGATATGTTCCGCACCCCAGCCAGATACCAGGGGCCACGCAGGAGCATTGCCCACTGTGCGTGCATTCTCCCCGTGTGGTTTGCCGGTGGGAAGTTGCACGCGGGACAAGTTTTGGAAAGCGGGCTGAATTTCTGAATAACTGCTTGCGAAATGTGCCCGTGCAGAATGGGTTAGCGGGGGGCAGGGGCGTGCGCAGTCCGATAGGCGCGCGCCATTTCGAGAAACAGCGTGTGCCAGCGCAGATCGGCGGTGAGTTCGGGGTGAAAGGCCGTTGCCAGAATCATGCCGTCGCGCACGGCTACGTGCACCGGCGCGCCACGTTCAATCTGGGCAAGACTCTGCACTGAGGGGCCGATTTCGGTGATGGCAGGGGCGCGGATAAAGACCGCGTGACAGGTGCCTTCGCCGAGTTCGGGCACAATGAGATTCGTTTCGAAGCTATCTACCTGGCGACCAAAGAAGTTGCGATTCACCGTCACATCCAGCCCCCCGATGAGCGGTTGTCCACCCAGCTTTTGGTTGGCGGCGCGGGCCGCGAGCAGGATCATGCCTGCACAGGTGCCAAAGGTGGGCTTGCCGCGGTGCACCCACGCGCGCAACGGTTCCACGAGTTGCCAACGCTGGGCAACCAATCCCATGCTGGTGCTTTCGCCGCCGGGGATGATGAGTCCGTCCAGGTCGTCCAGCTGATCGGGGCGGCGCACTTCCACGGCGTCGGCCCCCAGTTGGCGCACCATTTTGCTGTGTTCGGCGAATGCGCCCTGCAAGGCCAGCACGCCAATCTTCAACCGCGGCGCGGAGGACGGCGTACCGTCCCCCGCGTGCAGCGTATCGCTATTGCTTGTGTGGTTGCCGGTTTGTCGATCTGCTACCAACCGCGACCTGCCATTTTCTCTTGGGCAGTAAGCGAATCCACGTTAATGCCGACCATGGGTTCGCCCAGATTTTCGCTGACTTCGGCCAACACCTTGGGATCGTTGAAGTGGGTCACGGCCTGCACAATGGCATGGGCGCGCTTGGCGGGGTCGCCGCTTTTGAAAATGCCCGAACCCACAAAGACGCCATCGACGCCCAACTGCATCATGAGCGCAGCATCGGCGGGGGTTGCCACACCGCCTGCGGCAAAGTTCACCACCGGCAGACGCCCCAACTCGGCGGTCTGTTTCACCAGCGCATAGGGGGCCTGGATGTTTTTGGCATAGGTGAAGAGTTCGTCTTCGTCCATCGACTGGAGCCGGCGAATATCGCCCAGCACGGTGCGGGCGTGGCGCACGGCTTCTACCACGTCGCCGGTGCCGGCTTCGCCCTTGGTGCGCATCATGGCTGCGCCTTCGCCCACGCGACGCAGGGCTTCGCCCAGGTTGCGACACCCACAGACAAACGGCACGGTGAATTTGTGCTTGTTGATGTGGTGTTCTTCATCGGCGGGGGTCAGCACTTCGCTTTCGTCGATGTAGTCTACGCCCAATGCTTCCAGAATCTGGGCTTCGACAAAGTGACCGATGCGGGCCTTTGCCATGACGGGGATGGTCACCGCGGCGATGATTTCTTTGATCATGCCGGGGTCGCTCATGCGTGCCACGCCGCCATCTCTGCGAATATCGGCAGGGACACGCTCCAGTGCCATCACGGCACACGCGCCCGCTTCTTCGGCAATGCGCGCCTGTTCCGGCGTGACCACATCCATGATGACGCCGCCCTTTAACATCTGGGCCATACCGGCCTTTACGGCAAAGGTGCCGGTCTGTCCACTACTGCCATTGACGCCATGTCCGTTTTGTGTATTCTCACTCATTTTTTGTTCCTTCTTTCCGCCCTAGATACGACCGTGTTCTCTGCGACTAGATGGTATGACAAGGACGGGGTGACAAATTGGAGAGTGCGGGGAAAAAATATGCGCGTCACCACCCTGTTACCCACCGCCAAACCTGCCTAAGTTTACCCGATTTTTCGGGCAAGCCCCAAAACGCTGGACAAATCAAAGGATTATATCCCGGCTTGCGTTTTTTGCCCGGTTGACAACGGTTTCTCCCCTCGCGCATAATAGCCCCCTAAACGGCTGCCAACTGCCCGATTTGGCACCCAAATGATCCAGCTGATTTGGTATCGAGAATTGACTTCCTACCCATGCAATCTACCGACCAGGAATTGATTGAACAGTGGCAGGCGCAACCGGCGCCCCTGCTGCCCCTGCTCCATGCCTTCCACACGCGCGATGGCTATCTGACTGAATCGGCCATGCGCGCGGTGGCGCAGGCTTTGCGCATCCCGCTGGCGGACCTGTATGGCACGGTGACTTTTTATCATCACTTTGCGCGAGAAGCGCCCGGCCACTCTGTCCCGCGTGTCTGTACGGGGCCGGTCTGCGTGTTGCACGGCGCAGAGGCGTTGCTGGGCGCGCTCGCGCCTGTGGGGGCGACTGCCATGCCCTGTGCCGGGCGGTGTGATGATCCCATCCCCGTGTTGCAGGGCAACCGGGTGTGGCTGGGCAATGCGGGGGGCGAGTTGACTGCGCGGCCTTCGCCCTTGCCGCCCGCGGTAAACCATGATGTGAGCCATGATTATGTGGAATGTGTCTTTGCCCAGATCCGCACACCGGGGCGCGCGACGGTGGCGGGCTATGTGGCGACGGGCGGCTATGCGGGCCTGCGCGCCGCGCTCAACATGGAGCCGTCTGCGGTGGTGGAACATGTACGCGCGGCGCAATTGGCAGGACGCGGCGGGGCCGGCTTTCCCACGGGCCTGAAATGGCAAGCGGTTGCCGATGCGCCGGGCACGCCCAAAACCATTGTCTGCAATGCGGATGAAGGCGAGCCGGGCTGTTTCAAGGATCGGGTGATTCTGGACTATGACCCCCACGCCGTGATCGAGGGCATGGTCATCGCCGGGTATGCCACCGGCGCAAGCCAGGGCTTTCTCTATCTGCGCTACGAGTATCCCGAAACCGAAGCCGCGTTGCAACAGGCGTTGGATGCGGCGCAGGCGGCGGGCTATCTGGGCGACGATATTCTGGGCCGCGGATTCAGCTTTCGCATTTATCTGCGGCGGGGCGCAGGCGCGTATATCTGTGGTGAGGAGACTTCACTGCTCAATAGCCTGGAGGGGAAACATCCTTTCCCGCGCAACCGCCCGCCCTATCCGGTGACTCACGGTTACGCCAATCTGCCCACGGCTGTCAACAATGTGGAGACGCTGGCTTCGGTGCCGCCGATTTTGAGCCATGCGCCCGAATGGTATGGCGACCTGGGGCTGGGCGAGCACGCGGGCACCAAGGTGATCAGTCTGTCGGGCGATGTGCGCCGACCGGGCAATTATGAAGTGCCCATCGGTCTGCCGCTGGCCGAGTTGCTGGCCGATTGGGCAGGCGGCCCGCACGCCGGGCGCACGATTCAGGCGGTGACGATGGCGGGGCTTTCGGGCGGTTTTCTGGGCGGCGCGGATCTGAATGTGACTCTGGATGACCGCAGCCTGCGCGCCAAGGGTACATTTTTGGGCGCGGGCGGGGTGATGGTGTTTGACGATACGCGCGATATGGTGGCGATTGCCCGGCAAGGCATGGAATTTTTTGCCCACGAGTCATGCGGCAAATGTTTCCCCTGTCGCATCGGCACGCAGCGGCTGCACGAACGGCTGGCGCAGACGGCAGGCCCGACGGCGTTGGCCGAATGGACTGCCGAAGTGCACGCGATTGGCGGGGTGATGCAGACTCTGAGCGCGTGTGGGCTGGGCACGGCCGCGCCCATGCTCACCGAAAGCCTGTTGCGCTATTTTCCCGAACAGGTGGCGGCGCGTCTGGATGAGGGATGAAGGATGAGGGATGAGGGATGAAGGATGAAGGATGAGGGATGAGGGATGAAGGGTGAGGCAGAACAACACTTGACACGGCAGTTGACGTTGGATGGGGAAGTGGTGACGTTTGCGCCGGGGGAGACGCTCTATGCGGTGGCGCAGCGGGTTGGGGTGGCGATTCCGACGCTCTGTTTTGACGCGCGTTTGCAGCCGTTTGGCGCGTGCCGCCTGTGCGCGGTGCAAGTGCGCGGGGCGCGCAATCCGGTGGCGGCGTGCACAACGCTCGCCGCGGCGGATATGGAAGTTGTGACCAACTCGCCGGAACTGGAAGCGCTGCGCAAGACGTTACTGGAAATGGTGGTCTCCGAAAATCCGCGGCTGGGAGTGGACCCGCTGCGCAGCTTTTCTTCTCAGGAATTGAGCCTGCTGGCCCAGCACTATGCGGTGACGCCGGGGCGGTTTGTCGGCGCACATTCGGGCCAGAGTCGGCTGGATGACGGCAATCCGTTTTTGCTGCGCGATTATGATCTTTGCATTTCCTGTTATCGCTGTGTGCGCGTGTGCACCGAACAGGAAGGCGATTATGCCATCAGTGTGAAAAATCGAGGCTTCCACACCCAAATCACAGTCGAATTTGACGGCGAACTGCGAGATTCGGCGTGTACATTTTGCGGACAGTGTGTGCAGACCTGTCCCACGGGCGCGCTGGCCGATAAGAAGGCCATGCGTTTTGCGCAGGAAGAATAGCAGGAGGATGAATCAGCCATGAACCCAGTCATGAATAATATAGCTCCCTTGACGGCAAAAGGCGCGCCGCTGTTGGCGCAGGGTGTGCGCAAGACGCGTTCGGTATGCGGCTATTGTGGTGTGGGCTGTGCGGTGGATATTATGACGCGCGATGACCGCATTGTGGGCATTCAGCCCGCGATGGATGGCCCGGCGAACCTGGGTGCGCTGTGTGTGAAGGGGCAATTTGCCTTTGATTTTGTGCACCATCCCGACCGCTTGCGCCAGCCGCTGGTGCGCCGGGGCGACGGTCTGTTGCACGAAACCGACTGGGAGGAAGCGTTGACTGTGGCCGCGGAGGGTTTTCGCCGCGCGCAGGAGACCTACGGGCGGCACAGCATCTATGGCATTGCATCGGGGCGCACGCCCAACGAAGCTGCCTATGCCATGCAGAAGTTTATCCGCGCTGGGTTTGGGACCCACTACATCGACAATTGCAGCCGTGCCTGACACGCCCCTACTGTTGCCGGTCTGGCAGCAACTATCGGGCGGGGCGCCATGTCGAACCCTTTGGCAGACATGGAAAAGGCGGATCTGTTTTTCTGTATCGGCACCAATATGACCGAATGTCACCCGGTGGCCGCGACGCGCATGAAAAAAGCGCTGGCACGGGGGGCGAAACTGATTGTGGCGGATCCCCGGCGCGTGCGGCTGGCGGAGATGGCGGATCTCTATCTGCCGCTGCGCGTAGGGAGCGATGTGGCGTTGTTGCTGGGCATGGCGCATGTGATTGCGCGCGACGGGTTGCTGAATACCGAGTTTATGGCGGCGCGCACCACGGGCGCGGAGGCGTTTCTGGCGCACGTCACCCAGTTTACGCCTGCCTGGGCGGCGCAGATCACCGGCGTGCCCGCGGCGGATATTGAGACGGCCGCGCATTGGTATGCCGAGGCCGAAAAGGGCGCGATTTACTATACGCTGGGCATCACCGAGCATATCTGCGGCGTGGATAACGTGCAGAGCCTGTGCAATCTGGCGCTGATGACCGGGCAGATTGGGCGCGAGGGGACGGGGATCAATCCTCTGCGCGGCCAGAATAACATCCAGGGCGCAGGCGATAGCGGCGCGATCCCCAACAACTATCCCGGCTTTCAGGCGGTGGACAATCCCGAATATCAGGCCAAGTTTTCCCGGCTCTATGGGCGGGAGCTGGACGGCGAACGGGGCATTACCAAAGTCACGGCGCTGGAACAGTCAGGCGAAGGCATCCGCGCCATGCTCATCGACGGTGAGAATACGCTGGTTTCAGACCCGGACCGCGTCCACGGCGAACACGCGCTGCGCAGTCTGGACCATCTGGTGGTCATCGACATTTTTCGCACCGAGACGGCAGAATTGGCGCATGTGATTCTGCCCGCGACCGGCTGGGGTGAAACCGAGGGGCACTATGTGAATACCGAGCGGCGCATCCAACGCGTGCGCGCGGCGGTGTCGCCGCCGGGTGTGGCCCAGCCCGATTGGTGGATCATCAGCCGCCTGGCCGAACGGCTGGGGATTCCCGGCTTCGAATATGAATCGCCCGCGGAAATTTTCAACGAGCTATGCCGCATTTCGCCCATCTATGCCGGGCTGGATTGGGAGACCGCGGCTTCGGGCCACTATCAATGGCCGGTGCCGCACAAGGGGCATCCGGGTACGCCGCGCCTGCACGAAGACGGGTTTATCAACGGGCGCGGGCGGTTCACCGTCACTGGCTATCGCGACCCTGCCGAAACGGTGGACGCCGACTATCCGGTCTGGTTGACCACGGGGCGGCGGCTGCAAACCTATCACACCCGCACGCAGACGGGGCGCGCGGCGGGCATGGATTATTTTGTGCCCGAAGAGACGCTGGAAGTGCATCCCGACAATGTGGCGGCGTGGGGGCTGACCGACGGCGGCTGGGCGCAGATGTCCAGCCGCCGGGGGAGCGTGCGCATCAAAGTCAAAGCCACGCCCAAATCGCCGCGGGGCACGGTCTTTGCCAGCTTCAGCTTCAACGATGTGCCGGTGAATATCCTCACCGGATCGGGCTATGATCCTGTGACCCAGACGGCAGAACTCAAGGTGTGTCCCGTGCGCGTGGAGCCTGCGCCTATTTGACGGCGGTGGCCTCCAGCTCGATCAACCATTCGGGGAATGCCAGCCGTGTGACGCCCAGCAGGGTTGCGCTTTGGCGACAGCCCGCCGCGGCCAGCCGCCCGACCAGCGCGTCGTAGTTTTGCAGCAGCAGATCCACATCGGTGGTGTACATGTTCAGGCGCACCACGTCCTCCAGCTCAAAGCCGGCCTCTTTTAGTACGGTTTCCAGATTATCCAGCGCCGAGTTGATCTGGGCGCGCATATCGCCCGCGTGCAGAGGCTTACCGTCGGCATCATTGGCGGTCTGGCCCGCGCAAAAAAGCACGCGCCCCTCGCCGCTCACTTCCACAGCTTGCACAAAGCCAAATGCGTCCTGCCAGGTCCAGGGATTGATAATACGGCGTTCCATACGTGGATCTCCTATTCAAAAGGGCTACGGTTCAGAAGGGTTGTGGTTCAAATGGACTAGGGATTATCGTCCAGCGCGATGACCAGACGCACCACGGCGTCGTTCTGGCGTTCGTAGGTGGCGGTGAGCGCGCCGGGCTGCGCCACCGACCATGCCGAGGCCGGGAAGCGGCTGGTAAGACTGGGCGAGAAGTAGAGTTCTACAATCGCGGTGGGGCGCATGGGCGGCGTATAGCGGCTGATGAGCGTGGCATCGGTGGGCAACAGGCTGCGCACTTCGGCGTTTACGCTTTCCAGGCGGTTGGCATCTTCCAGAGGGTAGCGCCGCTCGATGAGCGCGACGTTGTTCTGGATGAAGATGACATCGTAGCGGTCGGCATAGGCGCTGCCCAGGGGCGTGAAACCCAGATCCAGGGGATCGCTGGGCGCGTAGATCGCTTCCCAGTCGGCGCGGCTCAAGCCGATGCCGCCCGCGGCAAAACTGGCGGTGGAGGTGGGCGTGGGTGTGACCAGGGGCGTGGGCGAAGCGGTGGGCGCGGGGGTTGGGGTCGCGGTTGTCCACACGCCCGTGCCGTTGACCATCGCGTTGACCTGGGCTTCGCGCATGGCAAAGGCGTGCAATTCATCGGCGGTGGTGGGCGCAAAGCGTGCCAGCCCGCGGCGCACCAGGGTTGCATTCACAAATTCGCCATTTGCCAGATAGACATAGCGCAGCAGACGCCCCTGGGAATCCACATCCGTTTGATCGGCCTGGAGAAAGACAGTTTGATTCTGGACGAGTTGGCGATTGGCCGCGAGCGCCTCTAGCCCCAGATAATCGTCGGGACCCGGCGCATCGACCAGCAGATAGCGCACCACCTGTTGCGCGCCGTCGATGCTCACCGCGATGGTATCTGCCCCCAGCACATCCATCACAAACGCGCCCTGAATGCCGTTTTGGGCACCCGCCGCCATTGATACGGGTTCGGGCAACGGCGTGGGCGTGGGAATGGGTGTCAGCGTGGGGGTCGAAGTGACGGTGGGCGTGGCAGTCGGGGTGGCGGTGGGCAACGGCGTCGGTTCGGGCGTTTCGGTGGGGGTCGCCGTGGGCGCGGGCAAGGGCGTCTCGATCTGGGTCGCGGTTATCGTGGGGGTCGGCGTGGGCGTATCGACCATCGCAATTTCCGGCTCTTGCGTTGCGAAAAGTTGATAGAGAATGATGAGCACAATCAGCACAAGGATGAGGATGCCAATGATGAGGCCCATCCACTTCATGGCGCGCACCAGCACGCTGGAGCCTTTTTCTTCCTGGGGTGGTAGGTTTTGCATCTATCCGTCAAATTCCTTGGCCGGGTCGCATCATGCATCGCGTCATTGTGTAGTGGTCGGATGTAGCGGTCTGATGGTGTGGTGCGTTGTGGTCGAACTGTCGGGTTGGGCGCATGGTACGCGGGTCCGGTCGCTGAGGATGTTGCCACCGGGCACGGCATATTTTGCGCCATTATACCCCAGATTGCTTAAATCGGGCGGTGTAAAACGGATGCTGTCTGATCAAACTGTGTGATCAATCGGCGCGTGTGATTCGCCCCAGGAAATAATAGGGATGCGCATCGGCCTCTGATGCAGCCTCTGCTGCGGTCTCTGGTGCGGGATTGTCTGCCGCGGATGTCGGCACGATCGGCGCGCCGTCAAACGGATAGACGCCCACTTCTACCAGATAGGTGCCGGGGCCTGCCCATTCGGGCCATTGCACGGCATAGAGATCGGGGACAATGACACCGGCAGGCCAGCGGTCGGTGCTCCAGCGGCCTGCGCCGGGTGACCGCCGCCATTCCCAAACCAGGGTGCCATCTTCGGCGACCACGCGCAAAATAGTGCGCCAGTCGGTGGTGGGCGTGGTCGCGGCGCGCCAGGCGAGCATGGGCTGGGAATCCAGGCTGTAGCCGACCAGTGTCAATTCGCCGAAAGTGACCGGCGCAATGTTGGCGATTTCCACGCCGGCAGGGAGTCTGGGCGGTGCATAGGCGGGACGCAGGATGCCCACCAGTCCATAGAGTGTAAGCCCGGTCAGGGTCAGGGCAAAGGCGATTCCGGCGCGCGTGCGGTAGGGGATGGGAATCCACGCACGCAGCCCGACCAGCAGCAGGATGAGAATCGGCACAAGCGCGGGGAAGAGCAGTCGGCCCTGGTCGGTGCCCAGCGCGATGAGCGAATAGCGCCAGATGCCCAGCGCGACGGCGACGACGGTGCCGGCAAGCAGGAGAAGCGGCAGTGTTGACGCGCGCGGCTGGCGTATGCGCAGTAGCCCGCCCAGGCCCAGCGCGCTGACCGCGGCCAACGCAATATAGGTCCACGCGGGATAGGTGATGTGGCCCACCGCGCCGAATTTGCCCCAAAAGGAGAGAAACCAGCCTTCGAGCAGCCAGCGCGTCTCGGTCCAGCCCCAGGGCGTTTGGCGCTGGTCGATGGTCTGGCGCGCCAGTTCCAGGCCCAGCGGATCGTTGTAGAGCTGCCAGTTGCGCCAGAACCAGGGCAACGCCAATAGCAGAGCCAGGCCAAAGACGGCAGTACACAGCCCGAACCAGGCGGCGCGTGTGCGCCAGAGCGCGGTTGACAGATTGCGTGCCCAAGTGCGTGCCAGCGTACGCGGGGGAGCTAACCGCGCCAGGTTCAGGCCCGGCAGGGCACAGCCCGCCACCAGCGTCAGGCCGACAATGGGCCAGACGGCGGCCGCGCTGAGTTTGGTCAGGAGGCCAAGCCCCAGGGCCAGGGGGGTCCACCAGCCGGCGCGCAGGCGCGACCCGAAGCTGCCGGGGGCGCGGGCAATGGCAAAGCCGCCCCACAGCGCCAGCGTGGATGCGAGGGCGACCGGCGTATCGTTGTTGACCGCGCCGCCCAGAAAGGCCACTTCGGGCCAGGCCGCGACGGTCGCCGCGACCAGCAAAGCCAGCGGGATTTGCCCCGGCAGCGCGGCTCGGGTCAGCCCATAGGCCGCCAATACGATGGCGCCGCTGAGGAACGCAGTCCACAGGCGCGCCAGGTGAAAGGCCAGCGGCCCGGCGCGCCAGGGCCAGCTTTCCAGCCCGGTGTGGATGAAGAAGTTGGGCGATTTGGCGGGCGCAGGGGTCAGGCTGAGATCAGGATTGGCGCGCAGAAATGTGGCATCGGGTTCGCCTAGCGTGGCGGCCAGCGCCGCGCCCGCATGATAGGCGGGGGGATGTTTGCTCTGGGTCACCTGGGGGCCAACGGGCAAGGCGCGTTCGGTTGCCAGATAGACGCTGTAGGCCCAATGGTCGGCCTCGTCGGGACTTTCGCCCAGGGGATTGAGCACGCTGAAGGTGGCGGCCAGCAAAAAATGGGCAAACGCCAGCCACAACGCTACGGTGCGGGCGTGCCGAGTCCACCATGCGGGTTGTGTGTTCATGGGGTATCCTCGCGGGCCATGATTGTAATGCGCCCGATTTCGTGGCGGGGATCTGTACCGTCTGTCTCGCCTGTCTCGTCGGTGGCGTGGGGTGGATTGATTACCGGCAGGGGGGCATGGGGGGCGTCGGCAAAGTAGACGCCCGCGAGAATAGCATAGGTCCCCGGCGGCAGATCGGGCGGCAAGATGAGCGGGTGGCGCGAGGTCAGCGGCAGGCCCGGCTGGTGGCGACTGATGGGCAGATAATCACCGCCAATTCGTGTGTCATATTGGGCGAGGGGCGCGCCGAATCCGGTAGCGGGCGGCGCGGTGTTGACCAGATGGACAAACGCCTGAAGCGGCGCGGGCGTGTGGCGCACGGTCCAATGTAAGACGATTTCCACAGGTTCTGCGGTCGTCTGTGTGGCGGGCTGTGACGTGGATTGGGCTGTGGCGGGTATCTCGGCGGCGCTGAGATGCACGTGGGCGTAGTCCAGATCCAATGGCGCAGGAGTGCGTAATGTCGCGCTGTGGGACGCCAGCAGGGGGGTAGTCATGGCGCAGACGGCCAGCAACGCCGCGCCCAGCCACAAGCCCATCTGCACGCGCCAGGCTGTCCGCCGGGCAGGGCGCCGGTTGCGCCAGAGCAAAAATCCCACTAGCAACCAGCCCGCGCCGGTCGCCAATCGCCCCCACCAGACGGCGCGCGTCGCCTGCCACTGCAATGTGAACACCTGCGCGCCCGCGGGCAGGTCTACGGTGAGCCAGGCCAGTTCGGTGGCGGGATAGAGGGGAGTGGGCACACCGGCTGCGGTGGCGCGCCAGGCGGGAAAGTAGAAATGGGGCACGCTCAATGCCAGGGGCGCGGATGTATCGACGACGTAGACGCGCAGTTGATGGCCCAGGTGTATCGGGCGCACAATGGGGCCTTGCGCTGTGGCATCTGCCGGCGTTGTGGACGGTGATGTAGATGGCGGCGCGGGCAGGGGATCGGGGTCGCGGCCCAGCGTCCAGCGCGCGTCGCCACTGCCGCCGCTGTGCATGTCGAGA
>JBBDIO010000159.1:17735-26298 GCA_040880365.1 Litorilinea sp. | reverse complement strand
GTGCGGTGTGGGAACGAGCGCCGGGACCGCAGTGGGGGCAGGTTTCTCTGCCCAAATGCGGGTCGCACCAATCTGGGACAGGTTGCCAACTTGAATGGAGGTAGGATATGGGTGTGAATCACCATCAATTGGAAGCGCGTGAACGCTTTCGTCGCAGTTTGACCCGGGCCCAGATGGCCGATTTGTTGGGTCTGATGACGGGCGACAATACGGATTTGGTCAATTATGATGAAGTGGCGAAGCGGTTACATGCGCGCCAGCAGATCGATCTGGGGACAGAAATGGTCCCGCTGGATCGGATTGTGGGCAGTGTGGGCCGTTATCGAGACTTTACGCGCACATTTTTGCCCCGCGCCGGCATCAATCTGGAACGCTGGGCGCGTGTGGATGAAGCCCTGAACTCCCTGGAAGGTCTGCCGCCGGTAGAGGTTTTTAAGATCGGTGAGGTGTATTTTGTGAAGGATGGCAACCACCGGGTGAGCGTGGCGCGCGCCAATGGGCTGAACCATATTGAGGCCTACGTCACCGAGTTGAAGACGGATATTCCGTTGACGCTGGACGATTTTGAGCGCGATCAGTGGATTATCAAAATCGAGCGCAAGGAATTTCTGGAAGCGACGCGCATGGACGAGGTGCGCCCGGATCACAATATCCGGATCACCGAGCCGGGTCGCTATGCTATCATGTTGCACCATATTGACGTGCACCAGTATTTCCGCAATCTGGAGCTGACGCACGCCGGCGCAAGTGAACGTCTGGACTGGTTTGACGCGGTAGGTAGCTGGTTTGATGATGTGTATATGCCGGTGGTGCAGGCAATTCGCGATTATGCGCTCTTGCGCAGTTTCCCCGGTCGCACCGAAACGGATCTCTATCTGTGGATTGCCCATCACCGCGAGCGTCTGGCCCAGGAATATGAGCTGGCGCCGCTAAGCCCCAGCGAGGCGGTCGCGACCTTTGCCCAGGTCTACAGCGATACGCTGTTGCAGCGCACGGTCAAGGGGTTGCGCTTTGGCCTCTATCGGGTGATGGGCGATGAGAAGCCGCTGGGCATGAGCGATGCCGAGTTTAAGAAATTGCGGCGTCGCTACGAAGAAGGCGAGCTTTCGTTGGGCGAGGCCGAACATCGGCGACTGGAAGCCCACCTGGACGATACACCCTAGCCCCTCCACCTCCCAGGCTTTGTGGTCTGGGAGGTTTTTATTTCCTGCAATCGTTCACCTACACCGCCAATCTGCCTGGTTGGAGCAAAGCGCCCTGGGTTGCATAATTGTGGCCCACAAGGGCGAGTGGCGAATATCGGCCGGGTGATAAACGCTGCGCGTACAAAAAACCGCGGCCATGTATGGTATACTTTCGGATTGAGCTGATTGAATCTGACAATAGACCCGAAGAGGTTGGTATGTTACGCGTAAAAATCGTTTGCACAATTGGCCCCGCCAGCCGCGAGCCTGAAGTTTTGGAGAAAATCATTTTGGCGGGTATGAATGTGGCGCGCCTGAATTTTAGCCACGGCACCCACGAATATCATCGCGGCACAATGGAGCGTGTGCGAGCGGTTTCGGAAAAGCTGAAAAAGCCGGTGGCGATTCTGGCCGATCTGCAAGGGCCAAAGTTGCGCGTGGGCAAGATGCAGCAGGGTGGAGTTCCCTTGCGCCGCGGCGAAGAGTTGCGCCTGGTGATCGATGATAGCGTGGGCGAACCGGGGCGGGTGCCGATTCAATATGACGAATTGCCCCAGATGGTGCGCAAGGGCGAACGCATTTTACTGGATGATGGCCTGTTGGAATTGCAGGTGATTTCGGCCAAAGATACCGAGATTTGCACCAAAGTCATCATTGGCGGTTTGCTGACCGATAACAAAGGCATGAACCTGCCCGATGCTTCGCTGAACATCCCCGCGCTCACGTCCAAAGACCTGGAAGACGTGAAATTCGCGCTGGCGAATCAGGTGGATTGGGTGGCGTTGAGCTTTGTGCGCACGGCCCAGGAAGTTTATGACCTGAAGGCGATTATTCGCAACGATTCGTCATTTGGGCGTGTGCCGCCCGTGATATCTAAAATTGAAAAACCCGAAGCGGTGCGCAATATTGATGCCATCATTGAAGCGTCGGACGCCATTATGGTGGCGCGCGGCGATTTGGGCATCGAGACGCCGCCCGAAACCGTGCCCATGATTCAGAAGCAGATAATTGCCAAATGTCTGCGCGCGGCCAAGCCGGTCATCACCGCTACCCAGATGCTCGATTCGATGATCCGCAATCCGCGCCCCACGCGCGCCGAAGCCAGCGATGTTGCCAATGCCGTGCTCGACGGCAGCGATGCCATCATGCTTTCGGGCGAAACTGCATCGGGATCGTATCCGGTGGAATCGGTGCAGACGATGGCGAAGATCGCCGAAGAGGCCGAGCGTTCGCAGTTGGCGCCCGATTCGCGGGTTAGCTATACGGGGCCGGAGGTCTATACGGCGGCGGGCGCGATTTGTCATGCTGCCATGCAGACGGCCAATCAGCTGGGCGCGAAGGCGATTATCGCGCCCACGGTGAGCGGCGCAACCGCGCGCTTTATTGCCAGCTTCCGCCCCAAAGTGCCGGTGGTCGCGGTGACGCCCAGCCCCATGGTGCAGCGGCAACTGTGTATGCATTGGGGCACCTATCCGCTGGTCACCCGCCGTTTGAGCAACACCGATGAAGTGGTGAATGATGCCATCAAAGTGGCGGAAGATGCCGGGTTGGTGAATCCGGGCGATACAGTGGTATTGACCGCCGGCGTAGTGGGCAGTGTGCGCAGCGCGACCAATCTCATGATGGTGCGTTCGGTGGAGCGGGTGCTGGCAAAGGGCACCGGCCTGGGACGGCGCGAAATTGCCGGGCGCATTGTGGCCGTCACCATACCGCTCAACGGCAAGAGCATCGAAGTTGGTCCCCAGGATATTGTCTTCGCGCCCCATGTGGATCGGTCGTGTCTGGCGCTCTTGCAGCGGGCCGGTGGACTGATCACGGTGGAGGCGGGCATGGACAGCTTTGGCGCGGTGACTGCGGTGGAGCTGGGATTGCCCGCCATCATCGGCGTGGAAGGCGCCATCGATGAACTGGTCGACGGCCGGCAGGTGATTTTGGATACCACGACCGGGCATGTCATCGAGTGGAAAAAGTAAGTGAGTGGAAAAATAAGTCCGAATAGCTCTCTGGCGTGCTAAATGTTTTCGGGCGCGATGTTGCCGGCTTCTTCGATGGCGCGCCGGATACTGACCTGGGTGAGAATCACAAGACCCAGGATGAAAAACACGGCGACCGATAAAATCGCCGAACGATAGCTGCCGGTGAATTGCAGGGTGAGACCGAAAAGCAGGGGACCCAACCAGCTTGTCCCGCGTTCACTAACCTCATACAGGCTAAAGTATTCGGCCTCTTGGCCCGGTGGAATCATCTGGGAAAAGAGCGACCGGCTCAGCGCCTGACTCCCGCCCAACACAATGGCAATGACTGCCCCCATCACGAAGAATTGGGGCACTGTCTGCAAAAGCGCATAGGCGTAGATCGTGACTGCGGTCCAGATGAGCAGACTGATCATGATGGCGCGCTTGGCGCCCACCACGCGCGCCACATATTCGAACAGAAGCGCGCCCAGAAATGCCACAAATTGCACCATGAGAATCAACTGGATGAGCGATGCGGTTTCCATGCCCAGTTCCTGGCTGCCAAATTGTGCAGAAAGCGCAATGATGGTCTGAATGCCGTCGTTGTAGAGCAGATAGGCGACCAGAAAGAGCAGGGTTTGGGGATAGGAGGGCAATTTGCGCAGGGTATGGCCCAACTGCTTGAAGCCTACCGTGAGCAGGCGTTCACCGGGGGGCAGATGGCGCACGGGGCGTCGCCGCTTGAGCATAATCAGCGGAATCACCGTAAAGATGGCCCACCACACGCCCGCCGAGGTGAGACTGATACGCACGGCATGGCCCAGCGGCACGCCCCACGGTTCGGCGAGAAACTGAACAAAGACCAGATTGAGCGCAAGCAGCAACCCGCCGCCCAGATAGCCCAATGCCCAGGCCTGGGACGATACTTTGTCGCGTTCTTCCGGCCCGGCGATTTCGGGCAGAAATGCGTTGTAGAAGACGATGGATGCCCCAAAGCTGAGATTGGCAAGCAGAAAGAGACCGCCGCCCAGCTGGTAATTGGACCCCTGGAGAAAGTAGAAGCCCATGGTGGCAAAGGCCCCGATATAGGCTGCCACGCCCATCATTTCGCGTTTGCGGTTGGAATAATCGGCAAATGCACCCAGAATCGGCAGCAGGAAGACTTGTAGCACCACCGACAAGGCCACAATGTAGGGGAAGAACGAATCGGCCAGAACAGGGATGCCCAGGGGATAGACATAGCCTTCGGCGTCGGCTGCGGCCTGGGTGATCTCGGTGAGATAGGGGCCGAGGAAGACCGTGACCACGGTGGTGGAAAACGCGGAATTGGCCCAATCATAAAAATACCAGCCGATTTGTTCGCGGCGGTTACCTTTACCGGATGGGGCTACGCTGCTCTGGCTCACGCTGGCTCCTGATACCGATCTGGGTGCAGATCCTGTTTGTGGTGGGTGAAAAAGAGAAACCGGGTTTTACAAAAAACCCGGTTTCTGGTGTGGTCAATCTGCGTCGTGCGCTAGGCGGGCACGGGGTAGTCGCGTACCATGTGCATGACTTCGTTGCGTACCTTGTGCTGCAAATCTTCGGCCCCCGGCTGGCGGGCAATTTCCGCGATCCAGCGTCCGATCTGTTCAAATTGGGGTGCGCCCATGCCACGGGTGGTGGCGGCAGGCGAACCCAGACGAATGCCGCTGGTCACCATAGCGGGCTTGGGATCGAAGGGGATCATGTTTTTGTTACAGTGAATACCCGCGTGATCCAGCGCCTTTTCCACCGACTTGCCGGTGACTGCATCGTCATTCAGCGAACCGAGATCCACCAGCATGAGATGGTTGTCGGTGCCGCCGCTGACAATGCGCAGACCTTCGTTCTGGAGCGTGGCTGCCAGGGTCTTGGCGTTGTCCAGCACCGCCTGTTGATAGCGTTTGAAATCGGGCTGCAATGCTTCGCCAAAGCTGACGGCCTTGGCCGCGATGATGTGCATGAGCGGGCCGCCCTGCATACCGGGGAAGACGGCACGGTCGATATCCTTGGCATATTCCTGGCGGCAGAGGATCAATCCGCCACGCGGGCCGCGCAGGGTTTTGTGGGTGGTGGTGGTGACAATGTCGCAATAGGGCACCGGATCGGGGTGCAGGCCCGCGGCCACCAGCCCGGCCACATGCGCCATATCCATCATGAGCTTGGCGCCCACGCTATCGGCAATTTCGCGCAGGCGGGCAAAATCGAAGAAACGGGGATACGCGCTCGCGCCCACGACAATCAATTTGGGACGTTGGCTATCGGCCAATTGCTGAATCTCGGCATAGTCGATGCGTTCGGTTTCGCGGTTGACGCCGTAGTGGTGAAAGCGATAGAGCTTGCCCGAGCTGTTCAGACGAAAGCCGTGGGTGAGATGGCCGCCGTGGTCCAGTTTCAGGCCCAGCACAGGGTCGCCGGGTTCCAGCAGGCTCAGATAGGCGGCTTCGTTGGCCTGCGCGCCAGAGTGGGGCTGCACGTTGGCGTGTTCGGCCCCAAACAGGGTTTTGGCGCGTTCGATGGCAATGCGTTCGGCAATATCCACATAGTCACAGCCGCCATAATAGCGTTTGCCGGGATAGCCTTCGGCATATTTATTGGTGAGTACGCTGCCCATGGCGGCCAATACGGCCGCGGATGTATAATTTTCGCTGGCGATTAGCTCAATGCCCAAAAACTGGCGTTTGCGTTCCAGCTCAATCGCTTCATAGATTTCGGGATCGTTGGCCGCCAGAATCTGGCGAGGGTCCGGCGCGTCGGTCCAGTCCAGAAATGCCTCAAGCTGGGCATCATTAGGCTGGGCATTGGCAGGCTGGGCGTCGGTGCTCTGTTCACCGGAATCGACGGCGCGGCTCGGAGTCACAGTGCTAGTCATCAATTAGTATCCTTCCGATACAGGAGTGTAAATACAGTCGCACGCCTTGGGGGCGCGCAAAATCTATTGGGACGAGTCGATGGGAACATAACATGCTTTGCGCGGTGCGTCAATTAGGCGGGCAGCTCATTGGCGGTTCGGATACTGGGCGCGGGGCGCGAAATCGTGCCGCTGACATGCCCGGCAAGCGTGATTCCTGCCGGTGGGCGTGCGCGCTTTTGTCCGGGCTTGTGATACCATCGGCTAGACTATATTTTTCCGTCAACATTTTTCCGTGAACCACCTCCCAGGATGCGCCGTGCGCGTGCCTGTAGTGATAAAGGCTGAACTATGGCAACTTACCCCGTTGCGCTGGATACCAGGCTCGCTTTCCAGATGAAGGCATGTACCTATGCAGAGTTTTTGGCCGCGACGCCGCTCAATCGCACCTTGCTGGCGGTGCGTGGTGCCGAGGCGCGCCAGGATGCTGCCTCTCAATGGTTTCTGGCCGGCTTTCCCGATGTGTTGCATTGGATCGTAGTGGTCTCGGAAGAATCGCCCGAAACCGCGATTTTGCTGCCGTTGCTGGCGCGGCTGGCGGCGAGCAGTGTGCGGCTGGATTTGCGCGTGGTGCGCGATACCGAAGGATTCGATGAACTGGCCGCCTGGCTAGAGGAATGTGGCACGCCCGATGTGCTCAACGACGCCGATCTGCCCCTGTTGTTCATGTTCGATGAGGATTGGCAGTTGCAGGAACAGTGGGGGCCGTTTCCCCAGGCTATGGAGCCTTATCTGGAGGAGTGGCTAGAGCGACATCCCGAATATGAAACTTTGGCCGAAGATGAAACGTTTGATCCCCAGAGTACGCCAAACGCGGTAGCGGAAGATGCGGTGGTGGAAAATGGGGCAGGCGGCGCGACCCCCGAAGCACAGGCGGCCTATGCAGCTTTGCTGGATTTATTGGGTTGGGAGATGCGCGTCTGGTTCAATTCGGGATTGGACGTGGCATGTGCCCAGGAAATCTGCGACCTCATGCGCGGGTTGATGGATGAGGATAGCGAAGATGATGGCAGTGACAGTGATGGCAGTGACAGTGATGAAGGCGATGAGTAGGGCGATATTTCGGACAGGCATCCCGACGGGCAGCCCGGACCCCTTTTTCTATGCTTCTGCACCGTGATACAATGCAGGCTGTGCAGTTTTGCAGTAGGCCGTTGGGAGATGGAATGTTGGTCAATATCGAGATAGCAGGATAGGCAGCAAGTGTATTCGCCGCGTAGGAAGCTGTACGCTACCATTGGCATGGCGGCGGCAGTCCTGGTGTTTTTCATATTTGCTGCATGGCCCGTGCGCGCGGCTATCGAGCTGCGCTATTTTCGCGCCGCGGCTTCGCCCAATACAGTCCTGTTGGAATGGGCGACGGTCAGCGAGACGAACATCAGCGGCTTTATCATCGAATGCAAACGCAGCGACGAACCCGATAGCGACTATCATGCCATTGGCGCGCGCGATGCGGTGGGTGAACCCGATGCCGGCGCAGCCTATAGTTTCAATATCGCGTCGGGCCTGGAACCGGGGGTGGCATACTGTTTTCGCCTGGTAGAAACGACCATCGACGGACTGCCGGGCGAACAATTTGAAATCTGTGGCTATGGCGCGGCCGTTACGCCGACACCCGAAGGCACGCGGGAGAGTGGCGGCTTTGGCGATGGGACGCCCTCGACGATTATTGTGGTGCCGCCGCCCGACACCGACCTGACCACACCCGACGTTACGCTGACCCCAACGGCGACCGTGGATCCATTCAGCGAGACGCCCACACCTTCCCCAACTTTTACGCCAGTTGCGCCCATCAGTCCCCAGACGGGACCAGAGCAGCCCGAATCACCACTACCCGATGGAGATGAGGATGAGGATGAGGATGCTGACGCCGCCAATCTTGCGCCGCGCATTGAGGTAGATGGTGAGGTAGATAACGAGGTAGACGGCGAATCTGTGTCGGATGAGGAACCAACTCCTACCCCAACACTTGCGCCTGCCACTGCAACCTGGACGCCCACGCCGCCGACTTCGCCCCTGGCCGAGCCGACCGACACACCTGCGCCGGAAGAAGAAGCCCTTTTGCCGGGCGTGGTCGCAGCAGATGATGTGACCGATGCGCTGGCGACCGCGACCCCCTCACCGCTTTATGTGGTGGTGACTTCGACACCCACGCCAGAAGCGTTGGCCGTGGCGCCTACCTTTACCCCCTGGCCCACCATCACCCCCGAACCAGAGTTTAGCCTGATGGCCGCGCTCAATCCCTCTACGCAGAATTTGATGGTGATGCTGCTGTGTCTCATCTTCCTGACGGCGTCGGGGCTGGGCACACTGGGGTTGGTGACGAGCGTGATCTATATGCGTTCACGGGCACAACGCACAGAGCATCTGAGCCGTCTCTATGGACGCCGTCGCTTCTAGCGCGGCATACTTATAGCCGGCCGGCTTCTAGTTAGGTAGGTCACCGCTCCTGCGGTGACATCCTCTGCTGCCGTGTCACCGCAGGAGCGGTG
>JBBDIO010000159.1:0-17725 GCA_040880365.1 Litorilinea sp. | reverse complement strand
GGTGACCTACGCGGCGCGTCCATACATTTTGCTGTCAAGCCTATTACTTTCGTGTAACGTATCACTTCGCGCACACTTCCCTTTAGGGTACAAAACAAATTTGCTCGGCCGCCAGCACAGGGTGGTTATAGCCATATTGGTCGGTGACCTGCCACAGGGCGGGCGTGGCATCCAGCGTGGGCAAGACCTGGGCACACGCTGCGTCGGCCGCTGCCCGAATGTCGAGCGCGGCAGCATCGGCGTCAGCATCAGCGGCCCCGGCAGGGAGTCCGGCGGCGTAGGCATCGAGCCAGGTGCGCGCAAGGGTCGCGTATTCGCTATCCGGCGCGGTGACTTCAAAATCCGCCAGTTCTGCGCGAGCAGCTTCCAACTCGCCGGTCAGGCCATAAATCTGAATCATGCGAAAGTTGGCAAGCCCTTCGAGCAGGCTCAACTCGGTAGCGGCGGGCATTTCCATGAGGCTGCACGCTTCCAGATCGCCGGCGGCCAAATCGGCCAGCGCATTGGTATAGAGCTCCTGGGCCGGTCCATAGCCGATCTGCGGCGCAGCCTGCAATGCCACATCGGCTTCGATGAGCCGCAACCCCAGACAGGCGTTGTCCGCCACTGTGCGATCATATTCCCAGCGCACCCGCTGATAGGGGCCTGCCTCTACGCTTTGCCATTCTTCCCAATGGGGCGTTTCCAATCCGCCGTCGGGCGTGCCGCTGACGCCACCATAGAGTACCAGCCGCTGCGCGCCCTCTGGATCGCTGGGGTCTACCGGCTGAAAGTCAATTTCGGCATTCGCCATTGTTGCGCCGGGCAGAATCGCGGGGACATACTCGGCCCCGGTCCATGACCACATCTGCACCTCGGTCACGCAAAAAGTGGAGCAACCAGTCACACCCCACGCCACTTCGATTTGGCCGTCGCCGTTCAGATCGGCGATTGTCAGCGGTTCGGGCATACCATAAATTTCGGGATTGGCGACGAGTTCATAGGTTTCTTCACTGTTGACATTACTGCTGCCATTACCGTTGCCATTAGTCGTGCCGTGAAAAATCAGCGTGGTGCCCTGCGCGCCACCGGGACCAAAGCCCAGATCGGTGACGAGGACGGGAAAGAGTACCGCATCGGTTATGCCGTCGCCCGTGATATCCGAGAGCCGCACGGCCCCGCGGCTGTCATCCATAGCACGACAGGCAGTGAGCCATGCCTCTATCAGGTCGGCATCATCCGCGGCAATGCGCAGCACACTGGGCAAGGTTGTGGGAAAGCCCGCTAGATCCTGGGGACATTCTGGGAAAGAAGCAAGGGCGCCCTCAGGCGCCCCAGCATTCTCGTCCGCTTCTTCATTTCCGTTGGTTTCGTCGCCTTCAGAATCGGCGTCGGGGTCAGCTGCGTCCGAATCGGGGTCGGGGTCGGGCGGAACCAGGACCGGGCAAACATCGGCCGCTTTAAAGCTGGGATTGGTGTAGCCATAGTCGGCAAGCATTTCCCAGGTGGCAGGTGTTTGCTCGGCGAACTGGGTGACGACCGTGCAGGCTTCGGCGGCGTTGCCGGTGGCCCGATATTCACGCAGCCAGATGGCCGCTACGGCTTCGTAGGGCGTTTCGGGATAGGCATCAATGACGGCTTCGGCATGTTCGGTTGCCGTTTCCAGATCGTCTCGATAACCGGCAATCAACGCCTGGCGGAACATGCTGAAGCTGCGCAGTTCGTTTTCTTCGTCGGCGCGCACCCAGCAGGTGAGCAGATCCGTGTCGTCTACGGCCTGGGCATAGAGCGCGCTGGCCTGGGCGAAATCATCGGACCAGCCTTCCAGCAGCGCGGCGTTAGCATCGATCACCACATGATAGAGACATTCGCTCTCCATGAAGCGGCGGTCGAGCAGGGCATAGGGTTCGCCGTTGCGGCTGCCCCAGATTTCCACGCGGCTGCGCTGCGGACCCGCACCCACGCTGCCATAGATGCCGCCCTGGAGCACGATGGCCTGCCCGGTGTCTACACTCTCGTCCGTTGCAGCTTCCGTCTCGGCTTCCGTATCGGTCGCGTCGTCGCTGGTGGCGGGCAGATCCAACTCGCTGGTGTCGGTCAATTCCACGGTGGCATAGGCCATCGTGATGGTGCCTTCGGTCCAATCGGCCCAGGTTGCGCTGGACCAGGAGCGCACGTTCACCGTGTCGAAGCATGTGCTTGCGCCACAGGTGGTATCAATCCAGACGACATCCACCAGGTCGTCGGCATTGATATCGGCGACGGTCAACAGACGCACCTCGCCCGCGGCACGGGCGCGATAGGCCAGCTCGTAGCCGTCGTCGCTGCCGTTAAAAATCACCAGGTCGCTTTCCACGAAAATCGTATCGACGCTGGGGTTCTGGTAGATGACTACCACATCGTCAATTTCATTGCCTGTCAGGTCTTCTGCTACATAGCCGTCATCGACCAGCGCCCCACATTCGGTGAGAAATGCTTGCAGGGTGGCAGGCCCGTTTGCAGCATCGGCGTTGATGGCGGCGGTCATGGCCTGGGGATAATCCAGGAAGCGGCTGGGACAAGCGGGAATGTCGCCGGTAGTCGCCGCATCTGTTTCATCTGCGTCTGCTTCAACTACGTCTTCCGCCGGTTCCTCTGTAGGTTCTTCTGTGGCCGCCACAGTCGGTTCAGGCATTGCCGTGGGTGTTTGTGTTGCAGTGGCAGTCGGTTCTGGGGCAGCTTCTTCTGCCGGTTCTTGAGTGGGTTCTTCTGTGGGTTCCGCGGTTGGTTCTTCTGTCGGCTCGGCAGTTGCCGCAGCTTCTACCGTGTCTTCGACATCTTCTGTGGGGTCTGCGATGTCAGCCTCTGGTGCATCTGCTTCGGTGTCATCTGCATCAGCGTCCGTATCCGTGTCGGCTGTGGGCGGGGGCGGAACGACCAGCCGTTCACCCCGATAGAGCAGCATCCCCGAACGCACGGCGCGCGGGTTGGCGGCTTGCAGCAAACTGACCGGCACGGCATAGCGGTCGGCAATGCTGCTCCACGATTCGCCCACCTGCACTTCGTGGACGCGTTGTGGGGTGCCGGTCGCTACGGGAATGAGCAGTTCTTCGCCTTCGATCAGCCAGCCGGTATCGCGCACTTTGTCGGGGTTGGCGGCGCGCAGGGCTTGTTCCGAAACGCCAGTGCGCTGGGCCACCGCGGGCCAGGAATCGCCCGATCGCACGGTATAGAGATAGCCGTCCGCCGGCGTGTCAGTTTCGGCATCTTCAGCTTCATCTGCCGCTTCAGTGTCAGCTTCGGTATCATCTTCTTCTGCCGCTTCATTGTCCGCGTTGTCGGTTTGTGCCCACAGGGCAAGATTGGGCGCGAGCAGCAGCGGCGCAGCAACGCCGAGTATGAGCGCCAGCGCAAGCCCGAAGATCCACACGGGCATACTGCCTCTGTGAATACGGCGCGCATGGGGTGTCGCGGGTGTCTGGCGGGTTGATTTCTGGTTAGCGGGTCTTTGCATAGCATTGTCCTCCACAGACATTTTTAATAGCGAACTTCGGATAACTGGCGCACAACCTGCACCCAGCTTTGACCGGGCTTCAGGCCCACAATCGCCTCGCCTTGCCCAAACCAGCGCGGCGGATTTTCGGGATCGGCGCGCCAGGTTCCTGCGTAGACGCGTCCATCGCGAAAGATGCGGAAATCGCCAAACCCATAGAGCTGGATATCCACACTGCGCGCGCCCAGTGAATCTTCGACAATATCGGTGAGCGTATGTTCCGCCACGACGACAATCACATTTTGGGCGACAATCGGTTGACCAGAGGCGTCATCCACATGGGGCTGACCGCCCTGATAGCGCACATAGCCGTTTTGGGCAGCATCATAGCGCCACTCCACCTGATTGCCGCCAGGATAGGCAATTTGAATATTGGTCGTTTCGCTCGCATGAATGTCGGGGGGCGTATCGCTGAATTCAAAGCCGGGTCGATCCCATTCTTTGACCAGATTGTTGTCGGAAAGCCAGCGCCGCACGCCATCGGGGCTGGCTTGCATCCGCGTTTGATACGCGGTGCCGATGTTGGAGAAGTAGCGATTCTGGCTGGGATCGTCGATATCGGCATCGAGATAGGGAAAGCCGACTTCGTTTTTGAGCAGGTAGCGGATTTCATCACTGCCGCCGGAACAGGCCAAAACGCCGTCGTAGCTGTAGGTCATCCAAAGGTTGGGCAGCCGCGCCGAGCGAACCGGACCGACTCGATCCGGGTTCTGGCTCTGATACAGTGCGGTGATGCGTGTGCCCGCAAAGCCATCTACAATATATTCGTAGACTATATCGGCATAGATCAATCCGTAATGTGCGCTGCGCCCCACGGCATCGTTGTTGACGCAGATCATGACCGGGCGTCGGGTCAGCAATTCGGGAAATTGGGACGGGAGGCCGGTGTAGGGGCCAATGTTTTCGGGGCGCGGCGTGGGCGTAGGCGGCACATCCGGGATGGGGGTAGAAGTAGGTTCCAACACCACCGGGATGGGCGTGGCGGTAGGCGGCGCTTCTGCCGCGGCCATCGGTGTTTTGGTGGGGGTAGGCGTCGGATTGGATGCGGCGGCGGTACAACCCAGAAGGATGGCAGTCGTGCCGAGAAGCACTAGAAAACGAGTGAGCGACGTTCGATGCATAGGAAATGGAGATCCTGAATGAAGATCGTGAATCAAAGCAGTAGTTTTTTTATTGAATTCAGCTATTAGATCAAGACGTATAAAGCCGGGATATGGTTCGCTGGATTCGCTGTTTTTACAATGCGATTCCGGCGGCTAGTATACCACACGCCGCGGCGGGTCGAATTATTGTGTGGAATCATTGTAGGGGAATTGGGTGGGGGCGCGATTATCTGGGTAAAGGCTGGAGAGTGAATTATGATACAATGGGCGCGATGCAGGTCTTGGCTCGCGTTCCGCTTGTTCAGACCGGATATCCGAGTATACAAACCGCATATCCGAATCGTATATTCAACGCATATTCAAATAGTCAGCCAAGTATATGCCCAGCCCAGGAGAGAGCAATTGACAGGGGAGCCGCAGCCGAGTAGAGAGACCCGTGTGTCGGATGGCGCGCACGCGACCGTGCTGCCCCCGCGGGTGATTGAGACGGCCCAGGCTCTGGCGCGGCGGCGATTGGGACGCGTGGCACTGTTATTTCTGGTGGCCCATCAACCGCTGGCATTTCTGGCCGGAACCTGTTTGCATTTGCTGTCGCCCGTCTATCGCGTGTTGATGGCGTCTGCCGGGCCGGAGCGTGTGTTGGACGAGTGGGCCGAACTTTTTAGCTCGCCAGCGGCTTTGCAGGCGCTCGCGCCCTTGCTGCTGACTGATGAACCACCGCGCCGGAGTTAGCTGTGTACGGAATTCGCACGCCACGCGCCATTGCCGAACATTGGCAGGCGGTGATTGCAACCGAATTGGAAGCCGGGGTCACACCGATCTTGCAGGCCGGGGGCAGTGTGCATTTTCTGCCCAATGCGGCGGCGTTGCTTGCGTTGATTCAGGCGAGTGCCCGGCGCGATGACCCTGCGCGTCCGGTGGTGATTGCGGGCGGCGGGCTGTGGTCTGCGGCATTGTTCGCACCCCGTGTATTGCACACCCAGCCGGGCGCAGCCTTCCCGGCTGTTTATTATGGTGGCGATGACGATGCCACGGCGATGGCGTGTGTGCTGACGTGGATAGACGGCGTGACGCCATCGGCCTATGCGGTGCATCCCAAGCTGCATCATCTGTTCGACGCCTATGTGGTTCCCGCGCACCACCCCGGCACCGCAGTACGCGCCGATACTTTGCCGTTGGATGTCACAGGGCCTTTGGCTGTGAGAGGGCCTTTGGATGGGGCGGCGTTTGCGTCTGGCGCAGGACTCGCGGACAGGGCCGCAGATCGCGACACAGGCGGTGACACAGGCGACAATCCAGATGGTAGCGCAGACTGGATGGCCTGGGCCATATTGGTGCTGGCCGTTTTGTTGCCGCTGCTGGCAATGGTGGTCTAGCCTTGTGTGGGGCCAATCCGCAATGGTTTGCGCGTCTGACTTTCACGCTCCACCCTGTCCACCATTTGCTGTAAGTTTTTTACGATAAACACTCATTGTCATTCGATTCGGCGTGCTATGTCTACTGTTCCGGTTCCGCGCACAAACTATCTGATACTGACCATTGTGGTGGTTTGTGTGTTGCTGATTGCCGGGGAGCGTCTGCTGGCGCTGCCCGTGTTGCGCAGCCTGACCAACGGCCTTTGGCAATGGGTGATTATTCTGGCCGCGTGTGCCATGCTGTTGGGGGTCTTCAATGTATTGGTGGTGCACGCGCGGCGTGTTCTGGCGGGAAGTCGGTCGTGGGCCAATAGCCTGATTCTGGTGGCGACGGCGCTGGCGGTCTTTGTCATGGGGTCGATTGGCCCCGGCGGGAGCCGCGGTGCCTTTGCCGAATGGATATTCGGCGCGATTCTGGCCCCGGGCATGGCGACGCTTTTTGCCTTGTTAGCCTTTTTCATGGTGGCGGCGGCCTATCGCTATCTGCGCATTGGCGGCCTATCGTCTGCGCCTCTGGGCGGGGCAACCGGCGCGACCGCGATACAAGCATCGGCTACGCAGGGCGGCGGCTGGATGTTGAGCGGCGCGCTCTTGTTTCTCCTCTTGCAGACGCCCATGCTCAATGCCATTTTGCCGCCGGCTGTGGTGGGATTTGCCGGCTGGGTGCTGGATGTGCCCGCGATGGCGACGCTGCGCGGCGTGTTGCTGGGTGGCAGTATTGCACTGCTGCTGATGGGCATACGCCTCGTGGTGCGGGGCAACTAGCCATGCGCTCGATCATCTGCCATCTTACGCGCACTGGCCCCATCGTGTTGCCACTTGCGGGGAGCGGCGCATGTCCGTAATCCTTTGCCCGCACTGCGGCACCACCAACCGGGTGGGATCTAATTTTTGCAACGCATGTGGCACCGATTTGCGCGGCGGTGACGAGTCTGCGCGGCCATCATCTGCGGCGCAAGTGCAGCCTCCACCGCCCGACGAATCTGCTACATCTACACCGCCATCCCGAACGTCATCGCCCACGCAAACGCCGTCCTCTGTGCCCGAATCCGGTGTGCCCGAATCCGACGCGCCTACCCCCGCCGCGCCGCGCGCGGACCATGAAACCGACGATGAACCGCGGGCTAGCACGCGCACGGACGCGTTTGACGCTCAACCCTGGCTGGACTATGGGTTTGAGGAGGGTGATTTTGGCGGAAGTTTTGAGGATGACCCGACGCCGGGCGGTTTTGACGCGGATTCGGATGCCGATGGCTGGCCGTCTGTCACACCAGGTTTTGACGAGCCGGATGCTGTGCCTGATGACGCATCGGATGCCGACGAACGTGGGACGGTTGACCCGACGCGCGGGCCGCGGCTGGTCACAGGGATTCAGGGCTTGCTGGATCCGATTCGTATCTCGCGGCGTTTGGAGGAGACCCAGACGCCAGACCCCCCAAGCCGCGCGGTAGGTAGCGCAGCAGGCGATGGCGCGCGTTTAGAGAAATTGCGCCGCTTTCGCAATCTGCTCTACGAAGACCCGCGGCTGACCGGCAATCGCCGCCGGCGTCCCCATGTTTCTACGCGTGCATTTCTCTATATTCCCTGGATATTTCTGCTGGTTGCGGTGCTCACCATCGGCCCTCTTGTGCTGGGCTGGGGCGAAGCGGAAAATCTCCCCCCCGAATGGCCGGGCGTCGCCGAAGCGTTTGCGCTGGTGGATGGTTTGTCGCCCGATGCCGTGGTGCTGGTCTATTGGGCATATGATCCGGCGACGGCAGGTGAATTGGATTTGGCGGCGCGCCCCATGTTGCAACATCTGTTGGCGCGGCGGGCGCAAGTGGTAGGCGTGAGTACACTGCCTGCCGGCCCGGCGAGCGCGCGGCGCGTGGTCGGTACCGTGCGCCAGACGCGGGATGCGGCGGGGATGTTTTCGGAAGCCAGCCGCAACCCCTGGCCCGTGCAGGTCGCGTTTTTGCCCGGCGGCGCGAGCGCGCTGCCCCTGGCCGCGACGGACCTGGATCGCGCGTTGGGGTTTGTAGCCGATGATCTACCGGCGCGCGCCCCCGTATTGAGCGTAATTCTGGCGGCGCGCGCCGAAGATGCCCAACAATGGTTGGAACAGGTGCAAACGCGCACGGGTGTTCCCACGGTGGCAGTCGTCAGCGCCGGGGCCGATCCCACGCTGCGCCCCTATCTGGATAGCGGACAGCTGCGCGGGTTGGTGAGCGGCTTCGACGGGGCCTTCCACTATCAGGCACGGCTGGATGGCGGGGACGATCCCACCGCTACAGGTATTAGCACAGCAACTCTGCGACAGCATGTGAACGCGCAAAACTGGGCACATCTTGCCATTCTGGCCGTGCTCATACTGGGCAATCTCGCGGCCATCCTGGGCCGTGCGGGGCAAAGGTAGCCGATATGGATCTCAACGCGCCTTTCTTTGCCGATTTTGGTGTGTGGCTGGGCCTGCTGCTCTCTCTTGCCCTGTTTAGCCTGCTAATCCGTGATAACGGATTGGCGCGCCTGGCACAGCATATTCTGGCCGGTGCGCTCATGGGATATATTGCCCTGGTCGCGTGGCACGATGTGCTGCGCCTGCGCGTGATATTGCCGCTTGTGCGCGGTGAAGATGCGGGCATCTGGCTGCCCGCGGGGCTGGGTTTCGTGCTGGTGGTGGCGGGCGTGCAGCGTATTTTGGCCCAGCCCGATCCAGTGGACGGCGCAGACGGGGCGCAGCCTCGACCGACCGAGACCCCACCGCCGCTGTGGGCGCGTGTGCTGTTCAGTCTGGGGCGAATTCCCGTCGCGCTGTTGGTGGGTGTAGGCGTAGGGGTGGGCATGGTCGGCGCGCTGGAAGGCACCTTTTTGCCCCAATATTGGCGCGCCGCCCAGATTGCGCTGGATTCGACCGCACCTGCCGGTCGTCTGATCATTGGGCTGATGACGCTCGTCTTGACAACCGGCGTCATGTTGCATCTCTATGTGGCGCCCCTCGCAGGGACCCAGATCGGATTTGTGCGCCAAACCCTCGCCGGGTGGATGTGGATCGGGCGTCATGCCCTGTGGTTGGCCGCGGGCATTGTTTTTGCGCGGCTGCTGGCGGCGCGTATGAGTCTGCTGATTGCCCAGGCGCAGTGGCTGGCTGCCACATTGGGCGTGGTGCTGACCGAAAACCCGCTGGCGCGCTGGCTCCAGTCGCTATTCGGTTAAGCGGCCCAGTTTGATTGCACAAGAGAGATTGGCAGATGAAACCAAGCAACTGATGGGGAGCTTGAACATTGTGGGAAAATGGCGGATGCGTCTATGACAACTCCAGATGAACAATTTCAGGCACACCGCGACGCACCACACCGGGCCGAGGGGCGCAGGGCTGACGGGCGCAGGGCAGAGGGGCGGGGCGCGTTTTCGGATATGACGACCCAGGGCACGCTGCTGGCGTTTGGCGTGGAAGCCGACCGGCTGCGCGCCTGTTTGCTGGAATCGGTGAGCGGACGCTATCGGCTGGTAGCATGGTTGGGCGCGCGGCGTCAGTCGCAGCTTTCTATGGCCGAACAGGCGACCGCACTGTGCCGGGAAATGGGGCGACGGTTGGGGCGCGTGTTGTGGGATGATGGCGCGCAAATGCCGCTTCTGACCAGTGAATACAGTGCGCGTATTCCGCCGATTGAACAATTGGCCGTCGCGCTTACGCCATTGCCCTGTCTGCGCGTGGCGGTGCTGGGTTTGACCGCGCGGCTTAGCACGGAATTGGGGCAACAGGCGGTACGCGGCGGGCCGACCGAGGTGGTGGCTGCCGATTATCTCACCCATCGCCACACGGCGCAGATTCTGGCCGAACAATGGCGTACCCGGCGCGTTGACGCCGTGCTGCTGGCCGGTGGCTATGATGCGCTGCCGGCGCCGCGCCATCCCCAGCTGTTTGCTATGCTGACCTACGCCGTCCACGCGTTGCAGATGATCCCCGCGGCGCAGCGTCCCGTGGTCTACTTTGCCGGCAGCGCGTGGGCCGGGGTGCAGGCTGAACGGTTGTTACACAGCGGCACGGATCGCAAACCTGTCATTTTGCCCAATATCATGCCCAATCCCACTTTTGTGCGTCAGAACATTGTGGCGCAGGCCTTGCATACGCTCTATGCCCGCCGCGCCCAGCAGACGCCCGGCTATGCCGAATTGGCCGCATGGTCTAACAGTGGGCAACCACCTACCACACTGGAATCCAATTTTGCCCGCCTGATACGCGCCTGGCGCGATCTCCACGGGCTGGACGACCTGCATGGGCTGTATGTGAGCAGTGGACACCGTGTGCATGTATGGTCCTCGGCACGGGAGGAGACTGTGCAACTACATTATGCCCGCGATTCGCAACCGGTGGATTTGCCCGATTGGCCGCCCGTGCAGTTGCTCAGTGGAAATCCTGGTGGGAATTCCAACGCAAAACAAGCTGACGGGCGCGTGCCGGGTACCGTGCGCTGGTGGGATCGGGGCGGCATCGGCCCGCTGCTGACCGCGCTGGGCGCGAGTGCGCCGCTGGCTGTGCGCCAGGTATTGGAACATGACGTGTTGCGCGTGATGAGAGACGCGCCACGCGGCACACGCCCCCAATTGATGGGATGATGATGCAACTACTTCTACAACGGTTCCGATGGCTGCTTCTGCGGCTGGCTCTGTGGCTGCGGGCGCAGTTTGCCCATCCGTCGCTGCCCTATCTTGGTCTTCTGAGCGCGTATACGCTGCTGGCGCTAGCGCCCCTGTTGGACCCGGGCTATTTCTACGCCGCGCACGATGGTCGCCACAATGTCTTCTATCTGATGATGTTCGACGCGTCGATTCGCGATGGCGCGCTGTGGCCGCGCTGGGCCATGCACCACATTCAGGGCTATGGCTATCCCACCTTTATCCTGCAAGCGCCCATCGGGTTCTATGTGGGCGAGCTGTTTGTGTTGCTGGGCGCGGGGTATACGCTGGCGGTGAAGCTGACCTGGGCGGTGGGCTTTCTGGTGAGCGGCTGGGGCATGTATGCACTGGTGCTCTACTGGTTGCGGCGCGGCGATGATGCGCCTTCATTTCGCCCTCTGCACCGTTGGGCTGCGTTGCTTGCCGGTGTGCTCTATGTGTTCATTCCCTATCATCTGGCCGGTATCTATGTGCGGGCCGCGCTGAATGATACGCTGCTTTTTGCCTGGTTCCCGTGGGTATTTCTGGCCTTCGACCGCTTGCTGGCCGCGGGCCTGGCCCGGGGATGGGCAACGCGTCTGCTGGTCGCCGCGCTGACACTGGGGGGCGCATTGCTGACCCACACCTTTGCGCTGCTCTCTTTCGCGCCGCTGCTGGTGAGCTTTGTGCTATGTCGGCTGTTACTGCCGGGTGTGCTTCCCGGCGCGCGCCCGGCAGGAACAGCTGACCCAGAAGCCGGGATAGAAACAGACCCAGAAACCGATGCAACGCCTGAAGCCGCCACCAATGCCGAAACATCTGCCCCCGGCTCTGCGCTGCGCCGAATCGGGGGTGCCGGGCTATTGGCCGCGGGCGCGGGCGCGGCGGCGCTCTTGCTTATTGCCACTTTCCTCTTGCCACTGGTGACCGAAGGGCCGCATCTGGAACAGGATGTCTATGTAGAAGATACCTATAACTACCGCAATCATTTTGTCTACGCGGGGCAATTCTTCAGCCCCATGTGGGGATTTGGCTTTTCTGACGATGCGCAGGGGGCCAACGATGGCATGGGATTCCAGATTGGGCTGGTCGCGCTGGGATTGCTAGTCGCGGCGGCTGTGCGTTTGTGGCAAAGTGCCGAGGAAAATGCCCTGCGCCGGGGCATTATGGGCTATCTGCTGGGCGCGACGGGGGTGCTGATGTTCCTCATGACGCCCACCGCCGGACCCATCTGGGACGCTCTGCCGCCGCTGGCGGTGATTCAATTTCCCTGGCGGCTGTTGTCGCTGACGGCGTTTACGACTGCGGCGCTGGCCGGTTTGATCGCGGCCAATCTGCTGCGCTGGCGCACGGGCAATGTGCCGGTGGCTGGGGCGGGGTTGCCCGACCAGAACGAGATCAGCGGGGGCGCGGTGGTGCTGGCGACGCTCATCATGCTCAGCGCGTTTGGCTACATCGGCGCAAATCTGGACCCGGTTGCGCCCTGGCGCGAAGATGGACGGGCCGTGTTCCGCTTTGAAGCCGAACACCCCGATATGATCGCGTTTACGGAATGGGTAGCAGAACCCTTTCAGGCTTCGCCCATGACTGCAACGTATGAGAATGAAGCGTATACCGAGGCCGCTGCGCGCGCCGGTTTGCTGGAACGGCTGGCGATTGTGGCAGGGCGCGGGGAAATTCTGGCGCAGTCTAGTGGCGGTTCCAGCGCGCGCGGGGTAGTGCGCATGGACGAAGCGGGTACGCTGCGCGTACACTGGCTCTATTTTCCGGGATGGCGCGCCACGGTGAACGGCGCGTCGGTGGAACTGCGGGTTTCGCCCCCCCACGGATTGTTAGAGCTGGATCTGCCGCCCGGCACGCACGAAGTGAGCATCCGCATGGGCGCAACGCCTGTGCGCACACTGGGCACGCTGCTTTCGTGGTCGACGCTGGCGCTGTTGGTGGGGCTGGCGTGGTTTATGCGCTGGCGAGCGAGACGCGGGTGAGCGGCGTGTAGACGGGCAACCCCCGTCTCTGACGCGGCCCTCTCTCTTGTTTACTGCCTTGTTTGCCGCCCGGTAGCTCGCTTTGAAAATGGATGACTTCGGATACCGTAAAGGCCGCGCCCACAGGCTGTACAAAGGGGGAATCTCCGGCCTGCATATTTCCTGCCCGCATATCCCCGGCGCGCAGTTCGCCCAGCACTTCGCCCAGGCGCGCCAATTGGGCAGGACGCACGGCGCGGATGGTGCGCGCCAGGGTCAGATGCGGCTGGTAGGGCTGGGTTTCGGGCGCAAAGCCGGCGGCGCGCACGACGTCTTCGACTGCACTTTGCAGCGCGGCGAGTTGTTCCAACTGCCCGTTGAGACCCAACCAGATCACGCGCGGCCTGCGCAGATTGGGAAAGCAGCCCAGCCCCCGCAGTTGCAATACCAGGGGCGGCATGGTTGCCAGCGCACTTTGCAGCGCATGCGCCAATGGCTGGATTTTGTCGGTGGGTGTGTCGCCGATAAAGCGCAATGTCAGATGCGTCGATTCGGGGTGCGTCCAGTGCAGCCCTGCCGCTTCGGGCGTGGCTTGTGTGGGCAAGCGTGCGTCCAGCTCCTGGGCCAATGCGGCCTGGGTGGCGCGAATGGCCTCGTGCAGCGGGGCCGGGAGATCGATGGCGATAAAGGTGCGCAGGATCATGGCGTCTCCTGTGAAAAAGGGGCAGGTGTAGGGGGGGGACCGCTGGTAATCACGGGTGTGCCGGCGGCCATTGCTTCCAGCAACATCATGCCAAACCCTTCGTAGAGGCTGGGAAAGAGATAGGCGCGGGCCAGCGCATAGACCGTTGGCTTGTGGGCATCTTCTACAAAGCCAATGTAGTGAACCTGTGCAGCGGGCAGGTTTTGCGCACGCGCCAAGCGTCGGGGGTCGGGCGCAAAGTCTGAATCGATTGTGGGCAGTGCGCCGCCGATGACCAGTTTGATCGCAGGGTCCCCGCCGCGCGCCAGATAGCGGGCATAGGCCGCCACAATCGACGCCACATTTTTGCGCACATCGAAGCCACCCAGATAGAGAAAATAGTCGGCGGGCAGCGCATAGCGAGTGCGCACGTGCGCAGCTAAGTCTGCCGGCACAGCGCAGGTGACGGTGTCGGGCACAGCATCCGGCGCGTGATTGGGACCGTGGTGGACTACATGCACGCGGGCACGCGGCACGCGCAAATGGGTGGCGATATCGGCGGCGGCGGCGTGGCTCACGGTGAGGATGGCCGCGGCGCAGCGTGCGCTGTGGCTCACCAATGCGGTATAGAGCCGCTGCAATCTGCCGCCGCGATAGGCGGGCAGCAGCAGGGGAATCAGATCGTGGACGGTGACCACGGTGGGACAGGGTTGAACCAGCGGCGCGGCCCAATAGGGCACCCACAGCACATGGGCATGTCCCTGCCCACGGGCTTTGCGTGCCGAACGGGGCACGGTGATTTGTTCCCACCATAGTTTTGCCAGTTGCGGCGGTCCGGGGGGAAGGGCCAGCCCGACAATTTCCACGTCAGGAAATTCGACCGACCAGGCGGCTGTACGCTGGGCATGGTCGGCGCGGCGCGGGGTATAGACCGTCAGCCGCGCCTGGGGGAAACGGCGCGGCAGATGGCGCAGCAGATGATGCAGATATTGCCCGCTGCCGGTGGTCGTCTGCCCCAGAAACCAGCCATTGACCGCCACATGCAGACGACTATCGGCAGCAGGCGCTCCGGCAGCCGCAGCGCCTGCTGCCGGAGTAACGGTGTCCGTTGGGTGCATGATGGGTCAGGCGTCGGCAGCCGCAGCCCGGGTGCGGAACCAGTCTACGGTACGTTGCAGTCCTTCTTCCAGCGAAATTTCGGCCTGCCAGCCCAATGTCCGACCGGCTTTGGCCGGATCCACATAGGAGGCTACGACTTCGCCCATCGGGCGCGGCACATAGGCGGCATCTTGCCCATAGCCGGTAGCCTCGCGCAGCAGCGTGTGGACGGTCTTAATATCGCTGGGGCGACCGGTGCCCACATTGAAAATGCCGGTGGCGGTGCTTTCCAACGCCATCAAATTGGCGCGCGCCACATCGCCCACATAGGTGAAGTCGCGAATCTGCTTGCCGTCGCCGGTGATGCGGGTGGGCTGGTTGGTGAGCATGGCCCCGGCAAAGATGGCGATCACGCCTGCTTCGCCGCGGCTATCCTGGCGTGGACCGTAGATATTCGCATAGCGCAACGCCACATATTCCAGACCGTAGTTGGCGTGATAGAGGTCCAGGTGATATTCGATGCTGAGCTTGTTGGCCCCATAATTGTCTTTGGGCTGCGGGCGACTCTCTTCGGTGAAGGGCAGCGGTGAGGGGCCGGACGCGCGATAGCCTTCACCATAGACCGCGCCGCCGGTGCTGGCAAAGACCACACGCTTGCATTCATGCTTGCGCGCCAGTTCCAGCAGGTTGAGCGTGCCTAGCACATTCACTGTGGCATATTCAATGGGGTCGGTCATGCTCTCGCGCACATTGGCGAGCGCAGCCTGGTGTACGACGGCATGGATTTCTTCCTGCTCAAAAACCTGGGCGAGCGCGTCGGCATCCACAATGTCTACGGTGTGCAAAGTGGCCGCGACGGGCACGTTGTGGCGATGTCCGCTGCGCAGGTTGTCGACGATGGTGACCCGATGACCGGCCGCGAGCAGCGCATCGGCAATGTGGCTGCCGATGAAACCGGCACCTCCGGTGACTAATACATTCATATGTTTCTGCCTTGTTGAGTAGACTGACGTCTTGCAGGTCGTTTGAAAATTCTAATCCCCAAGGTACAATAGTGCAAACCCCTGTCCAGTGGGGGACCAGTGGCCTGGCGGGCGTGGGCGCGTCGGCTGTGATGGCCTTTTTGCGGGCGAGATTCCCTTGTGTTGGGCACCGACTGGGATCGCGACTGGACTTTGTTCGATTAGGATTGATTGTTCGCGGATATGCCGCTTTTTTAACGGCACACACCATAACTGCTGAATATAGAAGGAGATTTACTGAATGAATCGGCCAACCATCGCTGTGATTGGTGGGACAGGTGCGGAAGGGTCGGGGTTGGCATTGCGTTGGGCTGCGGCAGGCTATCCGGTGATCATTGGCAGCCGCAGCGCGGAAAAGGCGACAGACGCCGCCCGCGAATTGGTGAGTCTCATCCCGGCGGAACGCGCGCCCGCGGAGGGCGTCATCCTCACGGGCGCAGACAATGCCACCGCCGCTGCTCAGGCCGAAATCGTGGTGCTGAGTGTGCCCTATAGCGCGCAGGCGGGCACCATCGACCAGATAGCGGGGGCGTGTGGCGGCAAAATTGTGGCAACGGTCAATGTGCCGTTGAAACTGCCCAAGGTGAGCGTGGTCTGGCGGCCCGATGCCGGTTCTGCCGCGCAAGAGGCCCAGCGCCAATTGGGTGAGGATGTGCAGGTTGTGGCGGCATTTCAGAATATTTCGGCGGAACCGCTGCGCGATCTGGATTGGTCGCCCGACTGTGATGTGTTGGTGGTAGGCGATGCAAAGGCTGCCAAGAGTGCGGTCATGGAACTGGCCCAGGCCGCGGGCTTCTTTGCCGTGGATGCCGGACCGCTGGCAAATGCGTCGGTGGTAGAGGGCATGACCGCGCTGCTCATCGGTATCAATATTCGCAATAAGATCAAGCACGCGGGTATTCGGATCACGGGGCTGGCCCGCGCTTAGCAGGGGCGCAAGAGAGGCGAGGCGATGGACGAATCTGCGCATGATCCTGAGAATGGCCCCGAAACTGACTCTGTGAAAGATGCGGCGCGCGCGCGACGGTTGCGGGTGGAGACGTTGGCCGTCCATGCGGGACGGCACAGCGACCCCGCCACGGGCGCGGTGATGCCGCCGATCCACCTTTCTACCACCTTTGCGCGCAATGCCGATGGCACGACGCCTGCCGGGTATGTCTATGCGCGCAGCGAAAATCCCAACCGCCACGCCCTGGAAGAAGCCCTGGCGCAGCTGGAAGGTGGCACCGTGGCCGCGGCCTTTGCTTCGGGACAGGCCGCGACCATGACGGTGTTGCAGACTTTGGGCGCGGGTGATCATGTGATCCTGCCCGATAGCCTCTATTATGGCACGCGCAAACTGGCGGAAGATGTGTTTGGCCCCTGGCAGTTGAGCTGTTCATTTGTAGATATGCAGGCGGTCGACAATGTGCGCGCTGTGCTGCGTCCCAATACGCGCCTGATCTGGGTGGAAACGCCCAGCAACCCCCTGTTGACGGTGACGGATATTGGCGCAGTGGCGGAATTGGCGCGTGCGCATGGCGCGCGCTGTGTGGTGGATAACACCTGGGCGACGCCGATTAACCAGCAGCCGCTGGCGCTGGGTGCGCATCTGGTTATGCACGCCACCACCAAATTTCTGGGCGGGCACAGCGATATTCTGGGCGGCGTGTTGATCGCAGGCCAAAGTGACACAGGCCAAAGTGACGCAGTCCAGGATGACGATTGGTTCGCCCGCATTCGTATGATTCAGACTACGGGCGGCGCGGTTGCCGCGCCGTTCGATTGCTGGTTGCTGTTGCGCAGTCTGCGCACCCTGCCCTATCGCGTGCGCGCCCACAATGCGAATGCACTGGCCGTGGCCCAGGGATTGGCGGCACACCCCGCGGTAGAGGCAGTCTATTATCCGGGATTGTCCGATTTTGCCGGGCACGCGGTGGCGGCGCGGCAGATGACGGGTTTTGGGGGTGTGCTATCGATTTTGGTGCGCGGTGGTGGCGCGGCGGCGCAGGCGGTGGCAGGGCGCACGCAACTCTTTACCCAGGCGACCAGTCTGGGCGGCGTAGAAAGCCTCATTGAGCATCGGGCTTCGGTCGAAGGCCCGACGACTACCACACCTGTTAATCTGCTGCGGCTTTCCATCGGGCTGGAGCATCCGGCAGATTTGCTGGACGATTTGCAACAGGCCCTGGATGCGGGCTAGACCGGCGCGGGTCAGTTCAGATGGGCAAGGATGGCCCGGCTGCGGGGACCGGATGCGCGCAGCCGGATGGCCCGGGCATCCGGTCCACCGTCTGGCGTGTGGTGCGCCAGTTC
>JBBDIO010000158.1:0-26522 GCA_040880365.1 Litorilinea sp. | reverse complement strand
TCGGTCCATCCCCACGGGTGTGGGGAATACGCATAGGCGAGACGGATACCCACGGCGACCGCCGGTCCATCCCCACGGGTGTGGGGAATACTGTCTACGGTGCTGTTCTCCTGGGCGTCGTGGCGGTCCATCCCCACGGGTGTGGGGAATACATACTGTTCCCACGCGCAATGCATGACTAAACCGGTCCATCCCCACGGGTGTGGGGAATACTGATCGTGCAAATCTTCGATGCCTACCAAATCCGGTCCATCCCCACGGGTGTGGGGAATACGACGAGGGCGCCCAGAAATTTCGCGGCGCAATCGGTCCATCCCCACGGGTGTGGGGAATACGCAGATAAGATTTTCCCGTTGATTTTGAAGCGCGGTCCATCCCCACGGGTGTGGGGAATACGCGGGAGGTGGCTGATGGCGAGCATCCATGACGGTCCATCCCCACGGGTGTGGGGAATACGCCTGCATAACATTTCCATCCACGCCTTCATCCGGTCCATCCCCACGGGTGTGGGGAATACATGGCAAAGTCGTCGAACGGCAGCCAGCCCGCCGGTCCATCCCCACGGGTGTGGGGAATACCATGGATGTGAGAATGGGTCAAGCCGGGAGTTTCGGTCCATCCCCACGGGTGTGGGGAATACGTGTAGGACTCGCCTTTCTCTGTGGTACCACCCGGTCCATCCCCACGGGTGTGGGGAATACCTAAAAGACAAGGATTCTAACGATTATAGCGCCGGTCCATCCCCACGGGTGTGGGGAATACTTACTGGTGCTGATTTGCAAGCGTGGTTTGATGCGGTCCATCCCCACGGGTGTGGGGAATACCGGCGGTTTAATGGGATGGGTCTCGGTTTACCCGGTCCATCCCCACGGGTGTGGGGAATACGCCGCCGCTCTTACGCTGCGGTATCCCCCCTGCGGTCCATCCCCACGGGTGTGGGGAATACCTGTGCCGACGCTTCTTTTTGCGCCCGGTTTTCCGGTCCATCCCCACGGGTGTGGGGAATACCTTGGCGTTTTTGCGTGCCTCTTGAATATAGGCGGTCCATCCCCACGGGTGTGGGGAATACCTCACACTGCGCTTCCAGTTTCACAATGCAGTCGGTCCATCCCCACGGGTGTGGGGAATACTCGTGATGCGGATGAATGGTCAGGTTGCCCGCCGGTCCATCCCCACGGGTGTGGGGAATACCACCTTGCCCGCGCTGTAGCGCGCCATCCATGCGGTCCATCCCCACGGGTGTGGGGAATACACGGCAAAGCCGCCAGCCGTGGGTATGGTTGTCGGTCCATCCCCACGGGTGTGGGGAATACGTCGTTATTCCGCCCTGGTACAAGGAAGTACTCGGTCCATCCCCACGGGTGTGGGGAATACTTTGACGCTGTCGCCGACATTGGTGATGTCGCCGGTCCATCCCCACGGGTGTGGGGAATACTCCTCCTTGCTGGGTGTCGGCTGCCCCTGCGCCGGTCCATCCCCACGGGTGTGGGGAATACTAGGAGATAGCCTGTATGGCAAATATGCGCAACGGTCCATCCCCACGGGTGTGGGGAATACTATTCGGGAAGCTGGAAGGAATACCCGCGCATCTGGTCCATCCCCACGGGTGTGGGGAATACGAATGTCGCTACTGCACCACCGTTTTGCCCCCCGGTCCATCCCCACGGGTGTGGGGAATACGGGCTGGCCACGGAGAACGGATCCTCCAAGTTCGGTCCATCCCCACGGGTGTGGGGAATACGACCAGCTGCGCGAAATGGAACGTGCCCAGGGCGGTCCATCCCCACGGGTGTGGGGAATACACTTCGTACACATGCAATTCGCTCATCCCCTCACGGTCCATCCCCACGGGTGTGGGGAATACACTAAATCACCATGCTACGAGTAAGGTTTGATCATAGTCTGTTTAACCCCTTACTGGTTCTTCACGAGGAATTCGTATCAGATTCAGCCCTTCGAAGTCTACCACCTCACGACGTGTATCACCGTATGTGCGCAACTGGAATCGCTGTTCGTTGTTGGTAGACCAGGCCAGGACGATACCGCCCTGCTTCACTTGACGACAACACTTATCCCACAACCGCTCGCGCACCATAGCCGACAAGTGGCCCACGAATACCCCCGGATGAGGCTCTATCAGCCAGCGCGTCAACTCCCCACGCAACGATACAGGAGCCCGTTCCACGATGAGTACTATCATATATCCCCCTTAGTCAGTCAGAGCAGACGGGTTCGTATCCACATCCCCATAGTTGATACCACCCGGATCTTCACCCGTGGGCGACCAGAGCGCGCCTGGCAATGCCTGATCGCCGTCATAGTCTGGCAGTCCGGCCTCTTCGTCCACCATCGCATTTGCCCCCTCTCGCGCCGTACTGTTCACTGGCGCGTTGGCCCAGGCAGTGAGTGAAGGCATGGAACGGGTCAGGTTTAGCAACAGCTCAATGTCGTCAATAATCCGGCCCAGCAAGCGGCGCGCATGAAACAGATCTCGACACGCATGGCGCACCCTGGATTCCAGCTTGAGTGGCGATTCTGCCGCAAGCTGAAATGCAAGCGGAACTGTCAGGCGAGTCTTGTACAGATCGGCAATATCATATACGAAGGATAACTGCTTGCCCGTATGAATAAAGCCAAGCCCCGGCGAATACCCTGCCGAGACGATAGCGGCATGACACAAACCATTCAGACAGGCATTGGCGGTCGACAGGGCACGATTTACAGAATCGCTCGCTCCCCATGCCTGGCGGTTATAGTTTCTGCCATACCAGCGCACCCCATACGCAATTGCGGCCTCGTTATAGGCCTGCCGTACACGCGCGCCCTCCTTCCCGCGAATTTGCTCCAGCGTCAACCCCGGCCCCAGGTCATCATCAAATCGTGCGGCATACATGCGACGAACCACTTGAAGCCGCTTTTCGGGCATACTCACCAGCTCGGCCTGATGCACAAGTTTATAGCCCTTGCGCGTCTCTCCAACGCCCTGGGCATAAAAGCGCACGCCCGCCTCGCCACACCAGTTCACAAGACATCCATTGTCGGCAAGTGTCTTCACCGCTTCATGCGTAATCGATGTTCCCGGCCCCAGCATCACGACGGCTAACGCGGCCGCCGGAATATGAGTGCGCCCGGTCAAGTCAATGAACTCTACTGCTTTTTGGGTGCGTTCAATGCGGCCATGTTCCAAATAGAGCCAGCCCAGCCCATCTCGTAACTTCGGCAATTCATGTAAATCCTGAATTCGCATCGGGGGTCTCCTCTATATCCAATAAGTAATTACCGGAGTAAGCTATCTTGCTCCGGCTCCGTTTACACGTTGCCCGGTCCCAAAGACAGCAGCCCAAATCCAAATGCCTTGGCGCTACCGATCCCACGCGCCAAAGCCGCGTCGAAACGTTCGGGATCCACCACTTGCAGGCGACCATCATATTGCACAGCAAACCAGCGTCCTCCATGAGATTGCGCTTCGTTGTCGCCGCCGGCCATGCCTGGAACCACGCCCGTCACAATCTGGGCCTGGCTCGGCATAACGCCATCCACCCGAAAGCCGTGCTCTTCGGCTTTTCGCTGGATCCACCCCAACTGCTCTCCAATATCATACAGACCAACCCGCTTGCCCTTGTCTGCCCCCGCGCCCTTGCCCAGTCGCTTTGTCGGATTGGCGCGGAGTCGAAACGTGAACACCTGACCGGGTTGGAAGTCCACAGCCAGAGGCTTCACAGCCGGATTGGGCTCTTCCATTTCCACAAGATAGCCGTTGCCCGTCACATTCGACCAGTCGGGCATCTGGGGCGACTGGACCAGGCAGTGAACTGCGCCACTGCGCATCTGGTCGATGCGATAGAGCACGCGTGCATTGCCTTCATACTCATTTACACTGCCACACGCCCTGGCAACGGTTTGGTGCATGGCATGGGGCTGGCCCAGATCACGCAAGACACCCCGGTTGCGCAGATTTAGAATCAATCGTGACAGATACATGCTTCGCTCCTCACACTACATTTCCACATTGCGATATTCATTAACGACCCAGCGGGGCGCATATCGGCGGGGCGCAAACCCCAACGGCTGATCCGGTCGCACTTCTGTACCGGTGGACGACTCGATGACCATACGTACAAATGGATACGTATCGGGCTGAGACTTAAGCAGGGGCGTTGTCCTGATATGCAGTGCATCGTCCAGCTCGCAATCGAGCACACCATCCTGCATCCACACAGGTTCGCCCGGCACAAAGGCGCGCCGGCCCAGATAGAGTCCCCAGTACGGATCACGCAGGGCAGCATGTAGCGCCACCAAGAGAGGCTTCTCCCCTTCCAGGCCCACGAGAAAGCACGCATCGGACAGGTAATAGCGCGTGGAAAGCTCTGTTTCCTTGATGCCACCCTTGGCGCGGTAGACATTCTGAGCGGTGTGATAATCGCGCAGCAACGTACCTTCACGGTCCACACGCACGCCCATGCGTAATGTCGCCAAATCCTCGATGGGTTCCGCCCGATCCCGCCCCAGCGCGGCGGCCAGCAAGCCCACCACGCCACTTTTGGATGGCTCACGCCCGGTATCCCGGATCCCGAAACGGCTCTGCACGCCCCAGGCCTGCATCGGTCCGGATAGGCGCAGGAGCAAGACCGTCATGATACGGCTTCCTCCCGGTCGGCAAGCAGGGCCCCACTCACTGCGTTCAACCACTCGGACTGCGTAGACGCGGCATATTTGCCCAGGTTCGGCAACTCTGAACCATCCAGGTTGATGGCCTGGATTGATTGCAACGTATCGTCCCCATAGATGGTGGACAGCTTGCCCCAATAGTTGTCGAGCGCGGCAATCGAATTCTGGACGATACTGCCGCCGGCCGAAGGGACAACAGGTTTTTCGAAAGCATTGGCCAGATTCCAACCCATACCGTCGGTCCGCACCACTGCCAGGACAAAACTGGCCGGATTGAGGGGGGCCGTGCTGTTTTGCTTGCCACTGGGCACTGCCACCAACGCAGCGCGGAGAAAGCCTTCGACTGCACGCTGCGCCAGTTTCTTGTCATCGCCCAGATTCTTCAACAACTGGCGCCAGTCGATGCGCGCATAGCGATAGAAGCAGGAGGAGTTAAAACCAAAGGTGTTGATATGCCCCGCGCCGGCCTCTTCGTTCGCTTCGCGCACATCATCTACCGCGGTAAAGTAGTCCATCTCCATGCTTACCCGATGCGTAGAGATAGCATGGGCCACTTGGCAGGCTGCGTCCAGATTAATACTAGGATGGCTCGTCAACATACGCCCAAACAGTGCTACATCGGGGGCACTTACTCTCCCCTGCGTGGCTTTAACAAAGCTCTTTACCAATTGTTGAATGGTCTTTTTTCGCTCGCTCTCGCTTTCGATTAACGCATCCCAACTTGTGCGAAGTGTGGCTGCAATTTCCGCGACTTCATCAGGTGTGATGAATGCTAAAATTGCTGTCTTCTCTGGATCATTCTTGTCGATTTTGGTAGGCTTGCCAGGTTTGGTCGTATATGCATGGGCAAATTCCACACAAATATCTTTCACTTCTTGATCCAACTGCTTAGAATCAGGGTGTAGCGACTGATAGAGCAACGATGCTAAATAATGGGTGCGCTTACTTCGCCCCATCTTAGTAGTCTCTGAGAAAACCGGATGGGTGCGGATAGAACGCTTCAGACACTGGGATGAAATACGCGCCCGGCGATAGCCACCGAATTCGCAATCCTTGGGCGAGCCGGTATCATCCCGGTTCAGGTTGGAAGGGACAAAATTCTGGATCATGTGTAATTCGACAAACATGGATAAGCTCCTTGGATTTGAGTTGTTGAGTATAGATATTCAGAAAAATCACGTATACAGAGGTTCTGTATAGGGCCTCAATGCCGTTAGTTGGTCTCACCATCGCCGGCCGCCTGGGCCAGTTCGGTCACCGCATCAGCCTCATCTGGGGGATCGGCGCGCTGCGTGCGCCAGAATGCGCGCGCCCAGTTTCGCTGCACCCACCGATCCGGATGCCCCCAGCTGCGAACATCGGCAAAAAGTCTGTGCCAGTTCACAGGGATGCGATTCGCTTTACAAAAGGCGACTGCCTGGCGCAAGTGATACGATATGTCTTCGTCGTGGGCGCTTAGCAGGGCCACAAATCGGCGCTCAACCGCCTCGTCGTTCTGTCGGTGGGCACGCACATTGGCAAAGTGGTCGCCCATGTTGCCCGTTCCACCCGCTTCGGGATGCAGCGCAAACAATGAGGCCACGAGAAAGTAGGGGCGTTCGCCACGTTCGCCCCCCTGTAGCGGCAACCAGGGCGCGACGTAGCGAATCACATTCGCATCGGTCCAGGGTTCGCGCATAAGGCCGCGCCGCAAGTGAGCCAGAGTTGCCCGCGCCCGCGACGCATCAGCGCTATCACGGATTTTTTCAAGGTAAGTTACGAATGGAACGGAATGAGAGTCCATAGTCGATTCCTTTTGGTGTTGGTTTCACTGAACGATTAGTCCTTAATTACCAGTGCCTTGCGCAAGCCACGCTCCAATTGCTCTCCCCCACGCACAACGGCTTTCAACGCGCGAGGATCATCGCCAAGCCCGGCGCAAACCTGCTTGAATACATCGCGTGCATAGAACCGCAACCACTGTACCCACTCGCCCAGTGCAGTGTCGGCATCCTGGGGAATGGCCTGCATAATTCGCCGGAACTGGGGTTCGAGCTGTGCCCAAAATCGCCGGTCAACAGCCATAGCATCGCGAACATTCCGTACCTCGTCCGGGTCCGGTTTGCTATCCCCATCTTCAACCGGCGCCAGCAGGATATAGGCCATTGTGCCCGCTGCCCGCCAGAGTTCGCTTGCCGTTTGTTCCGCGACAGTCAGCGCTCTTCTCAGTTGATTTACGGTTTCTGCGCTGGTCAGATATTCCAGGGGAAGCGGTAAATATTCGCTGCGGAAGAAAGCAATCTTGGCCTGATCGCTTGCCATGCCCAGAGCCATTAAACGGAATGCGTTCTGCGAGTTGAGCACCGCGTAACGCCCTACGGACAGGTCTTGGATCCAGGACAGATTGGCCGACGCCTGCCGGTCTTCCGCCTGCAACTGGAGCAGGGTGGCACTATCCCGCCAGACCGCCTTGTTTTCTTGAAATCGCAATGAGATATGCCCCCGATCCTTGTCGATGCGGTAATGTTTCATGGGATCCTTGTCCTGCATCGTGGGATCCAACCGCAGACCAGGAGTAACGTATATCTCGCGTACCACGATTGAATCACCCTGCGATTCGGACACCAAACGAATTCGTCGGTTCTGCCAGGTCATATAGTCAAGATAACCAAACGGCAACTCCCGGTCTGGAACAAATGGATTGTCTTGCTCCCAGGCAGGCGCATCTTCGGGCCGGCTGGGAAATGGCCTGTCGGCAGGATAGGCTATCAGATTGAGCATCAGCGTTTCAAACAGCGAGTTACCTCCGACATAGAAGCTGATTCCCCGCGCGGCTGCAGCATCGGTAAAGGAGAGTTTTAACTTGGGATTACAAAGACCGGCCAGGCTGAATGTTTGCGACGCAACGACCGTACGAGCCGCCGCCGCCGGCTGCAAGTGAATCGGTGTATCATCTGTTGTGTGATTAAAAAGGGTTGCATTGTTGCCCGCAGATACATCAAACAGCAATGTAGAAACCGACTTGGGGGTATCATCCGCCCGGATATCCAGAGTTTGATAGAAGGGATATTGGCTATCGAACAGATCAAATCGGTCATGCCATTGCCCCAGATATTCATCCACTTTTGTCATATCGAAGCGCCCGGCCCGCCAGATCTCGCCCCATGCCCGCCGGTCAGCGGGACCGTTGTAGATTCGATGCAGCAACGCCAAAAGCATGCGTATTTCTGCCGCAATGACCAATGGAGAATCATCGTGCAACGACTTCAGTTCGTGCGCCTGCGCCAGCAGTTCATGCAGGCTCAGCTCCGTCATGCGTCCCCCATGCGTCACTGCGCCAATCCACGGTTTGTCGATGAGATTAAAACTTGTTTCCATCATCATCCTTTCCAACCTGAACCTCTATTCAGAATTGCGTAGAATTTGCAGTCCTAATTCGTTAGATAGTTGCAGCGCGTACTTGATCCCTTCCAGCAAACATATACCATCGGTGAATGCAACGATACGGTGGGTGTGCAGCAGCGTATGGTCTCGCCAGCCTGCCGGTGCATCCTGTTTGGAAAAATAGTGATACAGCGCGGGATGTGAAACGCTTACAACGCATTGCACCAGCAGTCTGGTTTGTGCGGTTGCGGGCTTGACGTCCAGATCCACTAGCTCCTTACCTTCCGGATCGGTCGCGAGTCCCCTCTCGGTCATATGAAGACATACCAATGAAACCGTAGGCTGAATCAGGCGCGTCAGCGCTTGCAAGGACTGATGAACTTCCGGTCTATCCTCGGCCAGCAAATGGTTATTCAACCAAACCAGGTCTTCGTGATCGGGGTTCGCGATCAGCCGCGTGCGGGCCTCAATTTCCGCCTTTTGTTCATTTTCGATCATCTGTGCGTAAGCCTCTGCCAGTGCCTCCGCTACCTCCGAATCCACAACACCTTCGCCTTCTGCTCCCGGCTTTCCATACACGGCCTCGATCATGGTGGTCATATCATCCGGGATATTGATCCGGTCTCCCCGGTCGCGCAGCACCAGAAGTGAACGCAAGAGAATATACGGCTCATACACATATTCGTCACCACCCCAGTCAATCTGGTTTTGAGCAGTACGTTTGGGCTCCATAAGCAGCAGGTTGGGTGTTTGCAGTAGTTGGGGCCGGGCATCGCGCCGATGGCGATGAAGACGCCCCGCGCGTTGCAATATCAGATCCGCCGGCGCGACATCGCTAAGCATCAGATCGAAATCCAGGTCCAGGCTCTGTTCGATGACCTGAGTAGCTACCACGATTGCCCGGTGGGGGCGAGTTGTGTTCCCCTTGCCGAACCAATCCAGCACCTGTGTCTCGATCTCGGCGCGGCGTCCCATGGGAAATCGCGCATGGAACAGAATCAACCTGTCCGGCTCCACCAGCTCTGCCGCCTCCAGAATACGATATATATCCTGCGCACGCGCCACCCGGTTACAGATAATCGCCACGCAACCGCCATCCCGGAGCTGCGCGCGGAGTGTCTCTTCAAGTACACCGGCATTCTGCCCTACCCAATTCAGCCCAATGGTCCGGGGATCCCCCGGCGGGAGTGGAAACGTTTCGACATTTTGTCCACTTGCCACAGTCAGGGCCGGATACACCAGTTGCTCGACAGATGTGGTCTCCGGGACCGGGGTGCCGGTATAGGCTTCGACCAGCTTGCGCCGCGTCGACTGGGGCAATGTTGCCGACAGAATCACTACCGAGGTTCCCACCGCTCGCAGCCATCCCAACAGCCGGTGGAGAATCGTAGACATATAGGTGTCATACGCATGCACTTCATCAAACACGAGCGTCTTGTGACTCAGGCCAAACAGACGCACAAAGAAGTGGCGTGTCTGGAGCACACTCATGAGCGCCTGGTCGACTGTGCCCACGGCAAACGGTGCGAGCAAGGTGCGTTTGCGTGGCAGGAACCAGCTGGCTGCGGCCAGGGCACCCGAACCGGTTTCGCCGGTGCCGGATTCTTCATCCACGGTCAACGGTTTGAGAGCTTCGACATCCTCGCGCCATGCCGCCTGGCTGTGAATCAGGTGATAGTTTGTGGGTCGATCCGGATAGCGCGTTTTCAGATAGGCCCCAACCCGTCCAAACATTTGATTGCTGGTTGCCATCGTCGGCATCGCCACATACATACCCCGCTGACGTTGGCCGACCATCCAGTGATCGGCAATTGCGAGCGCCAGTTCAGTTTTCCCGTGGCCGGTAGGCGCTTCGACGATGATTAGCCCGGGCGTCGTCGCATCGGGCAGATTCTCCAATACCGCTGTCTGGAGGGGGCGCGGCTCAAAGTCGAACAAATCGTAAAACCCCAGTGGTGCAAGTGTTCCCGGTTGCAGCGTCCACCCTTCGGCGTCCAGCAGCGCCTGTGCACGGCGCTGCGCAAGCGTAATGTATCGTTCAGTAGATATATCGGCATGCGTCATGGGGAAGTAGTTCTGCATAGATCCCAACCAGTCTGCGGCCGACACCAAGCCCGAAAGCAATACCAGCACACTATTGATATCGCGACAATCCATTTCCATATCACTGCACCCGGGAGGGTGAAAAATATCCACCAATTCCTGGACCAACGCCCTACGCAAGGCGGCCCAGGCATCATTCCCCAGTTGGTGCATATGTGCTTTGGTAACGCCCTGGGTGGGCCAACTGCCATGGTGGCCGCCCAGGGCCTGTGCAATGTCAGTGGCCCAGTATTCGGAAAGAGATGTCAGTTCTCTCAGCAAATCGGGCAAAACCAGCCGGCTGATAACCGCGTGGTAACAGGGTTCATTGCCTGTAACCCTTGGAAATATCAAGCCCGCCGCCTTAAGCTCAACCAGCGCGGGGTCGAATTTGCGCTGGAAGAAAGGACTGGCCTTGCCGATGTCGTGCAGCGCGGCCCAGAACGCGAGGAGCCTGCCTGCCTCATCCACACCCAGTCCTAGCCGCTGGCTTACATCTTCTCGGAATCCTGCGGCCAGCACCTGATCCCAAAGGTGCTGGGTGACCGTGCCCACGTCAATCATATGAAATAGCAGTGGATGAGTTGTGCCCGACCGATCGGTTTTTGCCCAGAGGCGACGCTGGAGCGGAAGTTCGCGAGCCGAATTCTCCACTTCATATAGCCGGGTCAACTTGCGCACCTCATCCTCCAGCAATTCTCGCAGTTCCACGGGGGCCAATACTTCACATGCGGCACCCCACCCCCGGATCCAGGGCAACATATCCGTCGTGTCCGAAACACTCGCCGACCAGCGCAGCCACCCCGATTTATCGGGATCATCCTCGGTTTCCTGAGAGGGATGCCACATAGACTCCAGAACCCGTTCTTTTACCTGAGGACTAAAGCGAAGCACTACCGTGGTTGTCTCCTCGCCAAAATAGATGGACCAGGAATTCGAGAGAATGTCCAGCCCGGCAAAATCAGGCGGTATCTGATACCGCTCCCGCAGCAGTCGGGCTTCCTGAATGCGTTCCAGCTTATAGGAACGAAGCGTATCCGGCACGCTACTGTGGCCAATCACGTAGGTCGAGAAACCGATTAGGGAGGGTTCCATCAGATAGGTTTGAAAACGTGTGGTGAAGGCGCGGCCGTTAAGCGGTCGATAGACGACTTCTACCGTTCGACGATAGATGTATCCGCGCGTAAGAGTGGTGAAGACAGATTGATACCCCGGCCTGGTCGGCCGCTGGGCCAAGAGTGTGGCGGCCTGCGCAATTTCCTGTCCCACACCGGCGTCGCTGGTTAATACCTGGGCCAGCTTCAGCAAAGCTGTCTCTGCTGGCTCGTTGCGCTTGTCATGCTGTTTGGTCAGCAACCGGCTCCCCAGATACAGCGCGTATGCTTCTTCGGGCGAAAGATCAATTGCGCGCAGCCGGGTTTCCTCGTATTCAAGTGGAAACCACAGCGTACCCTCTTTTTCCACTCGACCTTCATCACTAAGATGGACGAGATAGTTGTTCACGGAACGGCGCCCTATGCCAGTCATCTTGGCAATTTCCGCCTCGGTAATACCATCAGGATGTCGCCGGACTCGCAGCCAAACAGTCTCGATATTGCGTACGCGTGTACCTTCGGGGATACGGGGCATTTTGCACTCCAGGATCGCTATTTGCGTGTAATTATTTGGTATACATTGCGCTATTCGGGCGGCAACGTACACAGGCACGGGTTCGATAGTAGAGTCGGCAATGACCCAAGGGATAGTCACTCCCGACTCCAGAATGGGTTTTGGGGGAGAAAACCTCATCAATTTTCAGTATGGAATCAATTTGGAAATTTTTGTTCCAAGCGTGAGGAAATTTTGGGAATTCGTCAACCGATCCGAGGCCACTTGCTTGATCTGTCTGATCATGCCTACCGCCCGCGACCAAAGCTGGTGCGGGCAGTAGGCATGGGGGCAACAATATGTAAATATAGTAGTATGTTTGCCGTTGCTCTCATTGGCGGCAGGATATAATGGCATCGGGACCGCGATTTCCGACGCCTTGTAGTTTATCACGGCCTTACCCACACTTGGAAGTCCCCGACTTTAACCCCACTTTAACCTACCTTTTGCTGTCTCTCTATACTGTTCCCCTCGAGATTGATCCGGCCAATTCCATTATGTTATGCTGTGCCCCAGTTGCATGTCTGCGGATGCGTGTGGCTAGTCCACCTCGGGGGAACGTGTCCGCAGACATGTACATCTACCTGTGTCTCTGGTAGCGACAGACAGCCCATACCCATGCAACACACGATTCAACCGACAAAAGAGCGTGTCCTCCTGATGACCTTTCGCCAGTGCCTGATTATGGCCTTGGGCGCGATTGAAGACTACCTGGACCTGTCTGCTCGCCGAAACTAATTGACGAATCAAATAAATATTGGACGAATCATGTTGTAGCCATATTTTTCGAGCAGTGACGAAGGAAAGCGCGTACGGTTGAGATCGCTTAAGAACTGGTCGGCTAAAGCCGGTAGCCGTGGAACTTGGTGATTGTGGCTAATCGCGGCACGTGCCGCCTTCCAGACCTGTTCCTGGGGATTGAGATCCGGTGCGGCTGGGGGCAAAGGCACTGGATGTGCACCCTTATGACATTTTGCGGGTGGTCGGACATCCAGCCCCACACATGGGCGCCCCGGTCGCTGAAATTACCGGCGCATAGCGGGGACGATCGGGGCTAGACAATGAAAAAGGCCCCACCCGAATGGGTAGAGCCTCTCTCATTGTCCCGGCCCCGAAGAACCGAATCAGTAGCACATCCTGTAGCCATTTGCTTGGCGGCTTAGCTATCAGGATAGTACTTTAACAATTTAGGCTGGGGGACAGGGATTCGAACCCCAACCATCTGATCCAGAGTCAGACGTTCTGCCGATTAAACTATCCCCCAATAATTAGGTGGGTAAGATACCATATTCACTGCGAGCGAGCAAATTTCTCGCCCTTTTGTAGAGAGTTAGGCCTGGGCCGCGGCGTAATCGAGCAGCGCGGTGTGGGCATTGTCGATCCGCGCCAGTGTTTCCGTCCGCCCCAGAATTTCCAGGCTTTCGAACAAGGGCGGCGAGACTGTGCGCCCGGCAATTGCCACCCGGAACGGCGTGAGATAGGGTCCCACTTTCAAACCCATCTCTTCCGCACCGGCGCGGAATGCCGCCTGCAAGGCATCGGCTGTAAAGGGTTCCACTTTCTCCAGAATGGCGCGCCCATGCGCCAGCGCCGCAGCACTCTGCGCAGCATCCAGCCCCTTGCCAATCAACAGGCTGGGATCGGCATAGTTGATTTCGTCTGCGGTCTTAAACGCCCAATCCACCCACTCACCGCCATCGGCCAACAGCTTCAGCCGTTCGCGAATCAGCGGCACCAGTTTGAGCAAGCGCGCATCTTCGCGCAGAGCCGCTTCGCGCATGCCCAGTTCACGCGCCAACGACGGCGCCAATCGCGTCGCCAGTTCGTCGTCCGTCATTTCCCGGATATACATGCCGTTGAGCCATTCCAGCTTGGGATAGGGCAGCGCGGCCGCGGTGGGGTTAATGTCCCGAATATCAAAGCGTTCGATTGCTTCCTCACGCGTAAAGATTTCGCGCTCCGGGTCAAAATTCCAGCCCACGTTGGTCAGGAAATTGAAGATGGCTTCGGGCAGATAGCCCGCTTCGATAAATTCATGGACCAGCGCCAGATATTCCTTGCCCGCCACCACCGTCTTACGCTTGCTCATCTTGCCCTTGCCGCTGGGATCCAGAATCACCGGCAAATGGATCAGGGTGGGGATTTCCCAGCCAAACGCGTCGAAAATCTGTTGATGCAGCGGGGCCGAAGAAATCCACTCCTCGCCGCGCAACACATGGGTGATTTCCATGAAATGATCATCCACCACCACCGCAAAGTGATAGGTAGGCATCCCGTCGCTCTTCACCAGAACCGGATCGAGCACGCTGTTGCTTTCCACCGTGATCTCGCCGCGGATCAGATCGTTGACCACGGTTTTGCCTTCCAGCGGCGCGGCAAAGCGAATGACCGAAGGCCGCCCCTCGGCTTCAAACGCGGCGCGTTCGGCGTCGCTCAAAAAGCGATGGCGGCGGTCATAGCCCTGGGGCTTGCCCTGGGCGCGCTGGGCTTCGCGCATGGCGGTCAGCTCTTCGGCAGTCGCATAGCAGCGATAGGCGTGTCCCGACGCCAGCAATGTCTGAATCTGCTCGGTATACAGCGCCTTGCGTTCACTCTGCACATAGGGCGCATGTGGTCCCCCAATATCGGGTCCCTCGTCCCAATCCAGACCCAACCAGCGCAAGCCGCGCATGAGGTCTGCCAGGCTGTCGGGGTTATAGCGCGACTGGTCGGTATCTTCGATGCGCAGAATAAATTGTCCGCCCGTATGGCGGGCGTGCAGCCAATCGAAGAGCGCGGTGCGCAGCCCCCCCAGATGTAAATAGCCCGTAGGGCTGGGCGCAAAACGCACGCGGGCCGGGGCATCGTGTTTATCTGCATGTTTTTCTACGTGTGTACCCATCTGTGTATCCATGTCTCGCTCGCTGTCTATCTGCTCAATTTCGGTGCCGTCAGTCCCACGACCCAACGTATATTGCGTGCCGGGTCGTGTGCAGGTCGTTGCGCGGACGTGCCCCGGTGACAGTTACTTGTGTCCCACTGATCTGGCAGCTTTACCGCCACGCGGGTTTTCCAGAACCGTACCACAAGCAGCGTGGCTTGTCACCTCTCACCAGGAATAGCGAGGACACAGGACGCACCCCGCGCAAACCCGGTTGCACACAACATGCGTGGATGAGCTTATCCACAGGCCCCGCGCCCGCCGGTTATCCCACATGTATCCCACACATATCCCACATTTACCCACAAATATCCCACACAAACACATATGTGGGATATGCACAGTTCAACTAAAGGCCATGATCTCCAGTGTGCGCAGCAGTGCACTGCGCCACAGACCCGCCTCATCCAGCGGCAGATACACAGAACGCCGCGCCACGCGCGGACGGTCGTCGGGTGCGAGATCCAGCTCTGCGTGTTGCCCAAAGGCCTGATCCAACCGCCGTTGCAGGGCATCCCGGTTGATATTTTCCAACGCCTCGCTGCGAATCACCAGTTGTTCCAGCTCGCGCCCGATAATCTGCACCCCCGCGCGCAGGGCCAGAATCTTCACGCGAATCTGATAGAGCAGATTTTCCACTTCTTCGGGCACATCGCCCGTTTCCATATCTTTGCCGAAGCGGTCGAGCAGCTCCCGGCGAATCTCCTCAATGCTTTCCACATGCGTCAGCCCCGCAATACGGCGATACATCTGCAAACGCAGGCTTTCGTCATCAATATAGAGGCCGGGAATCTGGGCGTCGATGGGCAAATCCATCTGTACCGGCGGGGCCAGGGGATCCTGAATGTCGAAGGGGCCGTCTATGTCTTCATAGTGGGCCGGCGCGGTCCCCACATCGCGCGCGGCCTCTGCGGCCTGACCCGATTTCCCATTGGTTGCCACATCTGCGGCCAGGTCGGCAGCCATTTCGGCGGCCACTGCCGCGGCATCCACCGCCCCCGCATCGGGACTTTCGGCGCGCATGTCTTCGGCCCGCTCGAATACGCTTTTCTTGCGTTTGGCCTCGTTGATAGCCTGGGCCAGCAGGCGTGTATAGAGGTCGAACCCCACGCTGTCGATATGACCGTGCTGGCGCGCGCCCAGCAGATCGCCCGCGCCGCGAATCTCTAAATCGCGCATGGCAATGCGAAAACCCGCGCCCAGCTCTTCGCTGCTTTCCATAATCGCAGCCAGACGGCGACGCGAGTCATAGCTCAACGGGTTGGCCTTGTCATAGAGCAGATAGCAGTGTCCGCGCTGGGTGCTGCGCCCCACCCGCCCCCGCAATTGATACAACTGGGCCAGGCCAAAGCGGTCGGCGTGGTGAATGACGATGGTGTTCGCGTTCGGAATATCCAGCCCATTCTCGATAATGGTCGTCGCCACCAGCACATCAAAATCGCCATCGGCAAAGCGCATCATTACTTCTTCGAGCTGGCGTTCGGCCATCTGCCCGTGCCCAATCGCGACCGAAGCCTGGGGTACCAGATGCTGGACGCGGTCGGCGAGCACCTGAATCCCGCGCACCCGGTCCGTCACCACAAAGATTTGCCCATTGCGCGCCAACTCGCGCTCGATGGCCTGACGCACCATCACATCGTCAAATTCGGCCAAAACCGTGTGAATGGGCAGCCGTTCTTTGGGCGGCGTGTTGATGGTGCTCATATCACGCACGCCGCTCAGGCTCATGTGCAGTGTGCGCGGAATGGGCGTCGCGCTCAGCGTCAATACGTCGATCTGCGTGCGCAGTTCCTTCAGGCGTTCCTTCTGCTGCACGCCAAAGCGTTGCTCTTCGTCGATGATCAGCAGCCCCAGGTCTTTGAATTCCACATCCTGGCTGAGCAGGCGATGCGTGCCCACCAGCACATCCACACTGCCATCGGCCAGGCCGCGCACCACGGCTTCTTGCTGGGCGGGTGTGCGGAAGCGGCTCAACACCTCGACGCGCACCGGAAACGGGCGCAGTCGTGCGCTCATGGTGCGGAAATGTTGCTGGGCCAATACTGTGGTGGGCACCAGCATGGCGACCTGTTTGCCATCGGTCACGGCCTTGAACGCGGCGCGTACGGCGACCTCGGTCTTGCCATAGCCTACATCCCCGCAAATCAAGCGGTCCATGGGCCGATCCGATTCCATATCGGCACGCACCGCGTCAATCGCCAGCAACTGATCATCGGTCTCTTCGAAGGGAAACGCCGCGGCCAATTCGTCTTGCCAGGGGCCATCGGGGCTATACGCATGGCCGCGCACCAGTTCGCGTTCGGCATAGAGCTGCAACAGGTCGTCGGCAATATCGGCGACGGCGCGGCGCGCCCGATCCTTAACTGTCTGCCAATCGGCCGTGCCCAGCCGGTTGACGGGGGGCGTCTTTTCGCCCGCGCCCACAAAACGGCTCAGGCGTTCGGCCTGATGCACCGGCACATAAAGCTTGTCGCCCCGGGCATAGCTCACCTGGAGATATTCGCGCTGCACGCCCCCCACTTCCATCTTCACCAGCCCGTCATAGACGCCCACGCCATGCTCCAGATGCACAACGTGCTCACCGGGCTTCACATCGGCAAAGAAGATTTCGGGCGCGACGGTGCTGTGGCTCTTGGTGCGTCGCCGGGCCTGGGGCTTGCTCCACCCAAACAACTCGGTATCGGTCAGCAGATAGGCGTCAAACGGCCTGCCGTCCTCGCCATCGACCCCGCGCAGAATAAAACCTTCGCCCACCAACCCCTGTACCAGCGTCACCTGGCGCGGGGCCAGCGGTTGGCGCAGTTCGGCCACCACGGCCACGGGAATGCCCGCATCCTGCAACGCCGATTGCACGCGCGCGGCCTGGCGCGTCACATAGCCCACCGCGTGCCCCTGGCTGATAAACTTTTCCGTATCGGTGACAATCTGGCGGATCTTGCCGCCATAGCGCGGCCCCGGCGCAAAGGCGCGCGCCAGATTGGTATTCGATTCGCTTTCTTTGCCCAGCAGATCGCCGTGCCCCAGCACGCGTGGCTGTATGGTCAGCAGGCGGCGGCGAATTTCTTCCACGCTAAAAAACGACGGTCGAAAATTGCGAGGCGCTTCGCCACTGCGCACCAACTCGGTATGCAGCCCCCCCGCCTGACCTTCCAACTCGACCAGGGTGGCATTAAAATCGAGGCCGTCGTCCAGCACCACCGTGGTTTCAGGCGTCACATAGTCCAGCAAACAGCCGGGCTGCTCATAAAAATAGGGCAGATACCACTCCACCCCATGAAACGCATGTCCCTCGGCCAGCAGCTCAACCTCGTGGCGCAATTCTTCGCGCACGGCCAATAACAGCTGTGGATCCTGCAAAGGGGAGGCTGCGGCCATCGTGGCCTCGGGCGCGTCACTTATGTCGCCAGCTGTCGCCAACCCGTCGATTGGCCCTGCCGCCGCGACCAGATCATCCGGGCGCAGGTTTATCACCTGGTTGAGCCGGTCGCCGCGCAGCCCTAGCCGCTGGAGCGCAGCCGGGCCATATTTGGCGATAGCCTCGCTGCCCGGTCCGATTGCGACCTTCTCCACCTTCTGCAATGTGCGCTGGGTCGCCGGATCAAAAACTCGCAGACTTTCCACATCGTCGCCAAAAAGATCGATACGCACAGGCAACGGCAGATTGGGCGGCCAGATATCGACAATGCCGCCCCGGCGCGCAAAAGCTCCCGGCTCCTCCACCACATCGGCAGGATTATAGCCAGTCTGCACCCAGCGTTCTACCACCTGTTCCAGCCGCAACTCGTCGCCCACGCGCACAGGCCGCAACGCCATACGCAACTCGCGCGGCGGCAGTGTCTTTTGCATGAGCGCGCGCACGCTTGCCAGGATAATCGGAGGCGGTTCGTCGGCACTGCTCTGGAGCATCGCCAGGGCAGTCAGCCGCTGCTGGCGGGTCTCGTTGCTCCAGTGAATCCGTTCAAAGGGCAGCGCATCGGGTTCGGCAAAAAGAAAAATGCGCGGCCGATCACTGCCACCGGGTAACCACGTTTCCAGCTGCAAAGCCAACGCTTGGGCGATCTCGGCGCGAGCCGTCAGATAGAGCAATGGCCCCGCTTGCGCCTGCTGTAGCGCAGCGGCCAAAAATGGGCGCGCCGCGGGGATCACCCCCTGGGGCTGGGGCGAATTATCATCGAACCAGGCGCGGAACGCGGGCTGGCGCGCCGCCAACTTCAGATGTTGCGAGAGATCCATAATCGGCACTTCACCTAGCTATTAAGACCCAGCTATTAAAACCCAGTCATTAAAAATTAGCGACTAAAACCTAGCCATTATAGCGGTTCATCGCCACATCAATGCCATCAAACATCCAGGCTTCCAGGGCATCACAAATGCGATCGCGCAGAGGGGTGAACACTTCTTCTTCGTCTGTCGAAAAATCCTGCAAAACATAGGCGGCCGCGTCCATATATCCATCGGGCCGCCCAATGCCCACTCGCAAACGGTGAAAATCCTCGAAACCCAGGCCGGCAATGATGGATTTGATGCCGTTTTGCCCGCCCGAACTGCCCCCGGCGCGCAGCCGCAGCTTGCCCGATTCCAAATCCAGATCATCGTGGATCACAATCAGATTCTGCGGTTCCACATCATAATAATTTACCAGCGGCGCAACCGCCTGCCCACTCCGGTTCATAAACGTAAGCGGCTTGACCAGCAGCACTTTGGCGCGCGCGCCATTTTTCGATATCCAGCCATCGCCGGTCAGACTGTTGTGTTGGGAACGCCCCACCGTCAGGTTGTGCCGGTGGGCAAAACGCTCGATGCATTGGAAGCCGATATTGTGCCGATTGCGATTATAGCGCGGACCAGGATTACCCAGCCCGACAATCATGCGCAAGGTAGACATGCAGTCGTCAACTCGTTTCAACTCCAGCACAGCAAGCGGTGAAGATGCACTCGACTACACCTTCACCGCTTGCCGTGCCTATGGGTTATTCACTTGATACCGTGTCCACGCGTGCGGGGCGTGCGGGGCGTGCGGGGCGTGCGGGGCGTGCCACAAGCATATCCATGCCCCCAGAAAGTTTAGGAAAACTGGGTCCAGGCCCAATCGAAGAGCCGCTTGCCCGCATAGATGGCAATTGCGCCGAAGAACAGGGCCGCGCTGAAACGCACGCCGTTAAAAAAGCTGGTGCGCAAACGATTGAGTGCCAGCGCTTCACCCAATTCACGCGTCACACTGCCGCCGGTTTGCACCGTAGCCACATTTTCACCGGCAATCACCGCCAGGCTCGCCCCATCACTGCCGCCCGGCAAAATCGCGACTTCTTCCGGCGTGGGGGTTGGCGTGGGCGCGATGCCTAGCTCGGGTTGCGCCACTGCGCCGACAACCGGCTGGGGCTGGGGGGCAGGTGTAAACGTCGACGTGGGAATCGGCGTGGGTATGGGTTCATTCGACGCGAAGCTGTCTTCCTCGCCGTCCCCCGTGTCTTCGTCCTCATCCGCGTCTTCGTCCTCATCCGCCGCATCGGCAGACGACGGCGGCCCCATATTCACGCTGATATTGCCCGTATAATATTCGGCATAGTTGCCATCATTTTTCACCACGCGCAGGCGCAGCGTATAGGTTCCCGGCGCCAGACCTCCGGCCTGCCATACGCCCAACTGTCCACCCGTCACCTGCACCGTGCCGCCATCAAAATAAATGAAAGCGTCATCGCCGCTTGGCTCTTGTTTATAGTGCAATTCATATTTCTGAAAAGGGTCGATCACTGCCGTGCCCTGAATTGTTACCGAACCGCTGACGCTAGCGCCGTCGCTGGGTGCGGTAATCCCCGACTGCGCCCCCACGGGTTGGGCCATATACAGACTCGGCATCGAGAGCAACACCACCAGCAAGGCCGCGATGATGCGCCCCAGTTTGGCAAACCCCAATCTGCCAAACGTGGTTGACGTTCGGCGTGGCAGGCGTGGCAATCGAATCGTGATTAAATGGTACGGCATAGATATCCTTCGCATCAAATACAAACCACCTTATGGCGCGGCTTCTACCAGACTATCGATTTGCGCGCTCATGGCATCATAATCAAACGGATTCGCCATCAGTTGACCATCGATCAGGATCGAAGGCGTCGCCTGCAACCCCAACGAAACGGCCTGGTTGATGGAATCGGTCACGTGATCCCCATATTCCTGTGTGCTCATACACTGGAGCATTTCATCGCTGTTGAGACCGATCTCCCCGGCATATTCCACCAGGTTTTCCAGCAGGAACCCACCTTGCCCACGACTCTGCGCGATGAACAGCCGGTCGTGATAGGGCCAGAAGGCATCCTGATCCGCCGCACATTGACTCGCCATCGCGGCCATGCGCGAGGCGGGCATGAAGCCTTGCAGCGGGAAATTGCGGAAGACCAGCCGCACCTGTCCGGTTTCAATATATTCTTCCTGCAAGCGCGGCTTCACCGTATTGGTCCATTGCAGACAGGCCGGACACATAAAATCTTCCCACGCTTCGATGACAACCGGCGCATTGGGATCGCCCAGGGTATTGCGTTCGATCCACTCAGCCGGCACTTCGGGCTGGGCAATGCCGGCCACGCTCTGACGGTTGCTCAGGGCAATCGCCGCCACCACGATAATCACCACCGCAGCCGAAACGCCGATGATCCAAATGCCGATATTGCTAGTGCCTTGCGACTTGCGACGCTGACGTATAGATTGGGACATGCAGCCTCCTAATATTGACGCGGACGAGAGTATATCGGCAACAGTATACCGTTGACACAGGGTGTAGGCAAGAAAAAAAAGCCCATAAAGATTGGAGGAACATTAAAGAACGGGCGCAAGCGAAAACATCTATCCACAAACATCACCCAGATTCCCCAATCCGCATCAGCGTTCAAACGTCGAAGCGCCAAATACTCGTTCCAAAATCGCCTGGCGTCGTGCCGGGTCGGCCCAGCGCGGTTGCCCATAATCGTGCAATACGGTCGTAAGGACTTGCGTACTCAAATGCCGCCCCCGATAGAGCGTGTGCTTCACAATCAGGTTATCCCGTGTCGGCTCCTGCCAAATCTGGTCAAAATAGAGATTGCCCAGGCCATAGAGAATCAGTCGTTCACCGCCAAACGTACCCGCAGCCGGGTCGCCACCATCGAGCGGCGTGGGGTTAAAGAAATCCAGGCCCTGGGGCACATGGCTCTGCACGCCGGTTACAATATCGGCCCCGGCGCGCACCACCGCCCGAAAATCGTTGCGCTGATCCCACAGTGGCGCCACATCATAGCTTTCCTGATACTGAAACTCGGCAAAGACCAAATCCGCCACATCTTCGTCTTTGATGGCGCGGATCGTGGCCGAAAGCATCGCCAGATCATAGGGCGCGCTGCCCGGCGCCGTGTCGGTTGCCCATGCCGAAGGCGGGCCATAGCTGTTCACCCCCAGAAACGCCAGCCGGTTGCCGTTGTGTTCCATATACAGCGGCGCAGTCGCCGCCGTGCGGTCCGCCCCCCCGCCATAGACGGGAATCCCATACTCGGCGTAGACCTCCAGGCTATCCCGCATCCCCTGCCAGCCAAAATCGTTCTGGTGATTGCCGGTAAGCCCTACAATTGTGACCCCCGATGCCACCAACGTCTCCATATATTCGGGCTTGCTGCAAAAAACCAGATTGTCGGGCGACGTATTCGGTTCGCAATCTTCGATAAAGGGCACTTCGTTGCTGATGAGCGTAATATCTGCCGCGGCCAATTCTGGCCCTACTTCTTCCGCAGGCCATGCATAGCCTCGGCTTTCCATCTCGGCGGCCATATTGCGGGTCATGGCCGTGACACCTGTTGCCGCCACGACAGTCAACTGCTGGGGATCGCGGTTGGTCCGGGGCAGTTGTTGCAGATAGGCCGCGTGGTCACGGTGGATCTGCGCATCGGGCGTGTGACCTTGCACATAGACCCGCGCGGTAAGCGGATACGCGCCAGGATCAAAGCGGGCCGCGTTTTCTACCGGATTTTGCCCGTCCAGCGCGAGCACCGTCAACCGCGGGTGCAGCGTATCGAACGGAACCAGCGCCAAAGTCGGGGTGACGCTCCACGCGGCCGCAATCGCGGCTTCCATATCGGGCACGCCCACCACATGGTCGCCCGGCGCGCCGAGCCGCGCGGCCAGCCCCGCCGCCGTTCCTTCCAGATAGACAACCTGGGCGAAACGCGCATCCGGTTCTGCCCACAGGCGCGTCAGTTCGTCCCAGGCCAGGGTCGTATCCAGCGTATCAAAGCGCGTGGCCGCGGCGAATACCTGACGATAGAAGGGCACGCCCTGTGTTCCTTCCCAATGCAGCGAAAGCGTCGCCGTGGGCGCGCCGGCCTGGGTGATGGACACTGCGCCCTCATTCGCGGCCAGCTCGGCCACCGCCAGTTGCAACGCCTGGGGCAAATCTGCGCCCAGACCAATCACCAGCGGCGGTGACTCGATTTGTTCGGCATCTTGCCCAATATCTTGCTCAGTATCCGACAATTCACTGGCGTCTGTGGGGGCTTCGGGGCGATTTTGCGTGGGAGATGCCAGGGGTGTCCCCACCGGCGAGTCGGCGTTGGTACGCTGGGGGGCAGCCGTAGCGGGCGCAGCCACCGGGGATACAGACTGGCTGGCAATTTGTACCGGTGCCGCCAACGGTGATGTGCTGCGCGGAAGAACAGGGGTATCCACGGTAGAGAGGGCGGAACGAGAGGGCAGGTTCATGGCGGCCCATGCGCCCAGCGCAATCCCCAACACCACCAGCAGGCCACCGGCAATCACACTCAGACGATGCAGGATTGGATTAAACTTCATAAGAAAGAATCAGGTTCGACAGTCTAGACGGGTTGAATTTGGCGAGAATAAACCAGCGCTGCACGTTGGTTCCAGGCGAGGGTTCCAGACGAGGGTTCCAGACCAGCTGGCACAGTTCCCATAAAGTGCCGCATGAGTATAGCCCATACGCCGAAAACGTGCCTAACATCTGCCCACGCGCGCACAATCTGCGCCGCGCGTACACTATTCACAAATCTGGACGACGGATACAGATGGTATACACTATACAGTTATGGACAGCCAGCTCTTGCCCACCATTGGAGAAACCATCAATCGGGTCATGCGCCTGGATCGCACCATATTCCTGGACTATATGGACGCGCCCCACGGGCTGTGGCTGGCGCTCGTATTGGTCACCCTGGCCGGCGCGTCCAAAGCCCTGGGGCAAAGCGTTATCCTGTTCATCAATCGTGTGCGCCCCCTGCGCTTTGCCCTGGCGCTGATCATTGGCGTCATCCAATATGTGGGCGGGTTTCTGGTCTGGACCACTAGCCTCTGGTTGGTGGGCACATATGGGTTCGAGACCAGCGCCACCTGGTCGATGATGGCAATCGCCGTGGGCGTCGCCTATGCGCCCCAGACCCTCGCCTTTTTTGAACTGACGCCATTCTTTGGCAACGGGTTCGGGTTTCTGCTCTCGTTGTGGAGCTTGCTCGCGATTGTGATGGGTGTGCAGATCGGGCTGGGGCTTACGCTGGGACAGGCAGTTCTGGCAAGCGGACTCGGCTGGTTGCTGCTCCAAATCTGGGTGCGCACACTGGGGCGTCCCTTCTATGCCCTGGGCCGCTGGATCGAAACGCGGATTGTCGATGCGCCTCACAGCTACACTTGGCGCGACCTGCCTACCCTGCGCCGCCGCTCTGCGATCCAAAGTCCTGCAATCCCGCGCCCCGCCGTTTCCCCGGCCCGCGCGCCTGGCCCGGCAGTTCCCCATGGGGAACCCTCTGCCGATGACTGATGCGTTGAGCGAAGTTCTCACCTATATCGGTGTGGTCGTGGTTGGCATCCTTGTCTGGGCCGCACTCTCGCCGTTTGAAGTGTTGAGCTGGTGGGCCGGTTGGTTTGGAGATGCGATCTATGGCGAAACCATCCCAACCACCACACCCAATGCAGACAGCCCTCCTGCCGCCAGCGCCCGTGCAGAAAGCCCCCGTCCCCAGGCCTATATCGTGTTTCTTTCGGGCGTCGCGCGCGTCTCGGGCGAAAGTTTCAGCTATCGCGAGCAGGATTTTCTGCGCCGCCTGGCTGTCGCATTGCCCACGGCAGTCATCATCAACGACATTTTCCCCTATTCCGTCAACAACCTGCCCCTCACGGGCCAGCCTTTCTTCGCGCGGCTGTGGCGTTTTGCCCTGCGCAGCAAACTGAGCGGGCCGGGGCTTGCCGGTTATCTCATCAACCTGCGCAACATCTGGCAGGTGATGATTTCTGCCGATAAACGCTATGGCCCCATTTTCAACCAGGCCGTAGCCGATGTCATTCTCCACACCCTCCTGCGCCACGGCTATGCCCTGGATCAGCCCACGCCCATTTTTGTCATCGGCTACAGCGGCGCAGGGCAGGTCAGCGTCGGGGCAACCATGTATCTCAAAGAAGTGCTGCACGCGCCGGTCTATGTGGTCTCCCTGGGCGGGGTCTTTGCCAGCGACCCCGGCGTCATGGCCGCCGACCGGGTCTTTCACATCTATGGCACCCGCGACCGCGTGCACAAATCCGGACTTTTTGCGCCGGGGCGCTGGTCCATCTTCCCCGGCTCGGCCTGGAATCGCGCCAAACGCGAAGGCCGCGTCGAGATGATCAATGTTGGGCCGCTGGGGCATACGGGCGCGGGCGGCTATCTGGATGCCAAACGCCATCTGCCCAACGGGATTGCGTTCGTAGATGCTACCGTCGCCTGTATCCGCAAGCTCGTGGAAACCCAACTGGCCTTGCACACGCCAGAATAAACGCGCGAACCACAGCGTTTGACGCGGAACCCAACCCGCGCTATACTTTCCATAGCAAATTGAATAGCATCAGACATGGACCTTCGGGGCAGGGTGAGGAAGCGATTCCAATTCCCGACCGACGGTGATCCGGTCAACCCTGCATCCGCCACTATATTGGCTCTATACCGGCAACGGTACATGAGTGCGAAGCAGGTGTGCCGGTAAGCCCGTGAGCCGCGGGGCGATTTGCCCCAAAGCAGGAGAGCGGTGCGCAGCCCTGGCTGCAATTCCGCCGCCGACGGTATAGTCCGGATGGGAGAAGGAAACCCTAGTCTGTAATCTGTTGGCGGCACTCGCAATGCTGCCTGATTTTGCCTACCCTTGCGGTACGCAATCAGCGCAGCCCAGCATCTTCATGTATTGCGTGTTGTGCCTGCCGCGGGTTATTGTCTATGGTTTACGCGCCCTGAAGCCACGAGCTTCAGGGCGTTTTTGTCTGGCGTATCCAGCGCAGTTGCCCGCGGCATCTGTCCTGTTTTGTGCAGGTTTGCACCCAACTCGGTGCAGGCCCGCCACGCCATACACAAATTCCATTCTTCGCCATCCACAACACTGCCTGTATACCTGCGCCCGCACAGCTGCGCCGGGGGTCGCCCATGCGAACCCTGGCGCATTTTTATTTTGCCACCGAACACTACCGAGCACGACAGGGCACGACAAACCGCACGACATTCGAGGCTGGCTCGAAGCATGAAAGCGAGGCAACGCATGACAGTTCACGCTCAACCAACATCCATACAGCCGTCCAGGCCGCGTGCCGATAGCGCCACTCTACCCACTACGGCGTCATCGCCCACGCCACGCATTTGGACGCGCCACCGAGAAAAACTTGCAGTGCCCGCGGTCATCGGTCTGGGACTATGGCTCTGGCATCTGCTGGTGCAGTGGCAGGATTACCCCGTCTTTATTCTGCCCGGACCGCTGGTCGTAGCACGAAAATTTCTCACCGTATGGGCCGATGGCACCCTGGTGCGCCACGCCACGGTGACGCTCACGGAAATCGGCCTGGGCCTGCTGCTGGGCCT